>DATMAT010000023.1 GCA_035559815.1 Thermodesulfobacteriota bacterium | reverse complement strand
AAGCGACACCGCCGCAAAAAAGAGATATAATTATCAAGACTCTTAACAAGTTGCGATTTATGGCGTGCTTATTCCTGACCCTTTTTGGAACCTTATCCACTAGGTAAAATTGAACCCATGAATAAACCTAAACTAAGATATGTAGAAGCCTTTCCGGTCGAGGTCGAGGGGCAGAGACTAGTATGTTTGAGAGACCCGCAGAACCTGAGCGGGAAGATGGTCTTTCTACCTCCGGAAGCTCTTTATATAATCAGCCTCTTTGACGGAAAACACACCGTCCTGGACATTCAGGAAAGCTTCATGAGACAATTTGGCCGCCTGGTATTTCGGGACGAGGTAGAGAAACTGATAGATCAACTAGATGAGGCCCTATTTCTCGATAGTGAAAACTACAAAGATTTTAGGGGAAAATTCGAGGAGGAATTCAAAAATTCCGGAGTTAGGGAATCGAGCCATGCCGGACTCTCTTATCCCCTTGAGCTTAGAGAAATTGAAAAATGGCTTGACGGCTTCTTCGAAAAGGCCGAGGAGTCTCATCCAAAAAACTCTGAACCGGGAGAGGTCAGAGGATTAATTTCTCCACACATAGACCTGAGGAGGGGCGGACGTTCTTATGCATTGGCCTATAGAGAATTGGCAAACGCCTGCGAGTCCGACACATTCATAATCTTCGGAACTTCGCATTACGCAGATGTTCAAAACCCCTTCATCCTAACCAAAAAGAACTTCAGGACTCCTTTCGGAGAGGTTGAAACCGACACTGAGTTTGTAGAGGAACTAATCGCCAAATGCAACTGGAACCTTTTTGAGGGAGAGATATTTCACCGGCAGGAGCATTCAATCGAATTTCAAATAGTTTTCCTCCAGTATCTCTTCAGGGAAAAGAAGAGATTCAGGATCGTGCCGATACTCTGCAACTCTTTCTCTGGAATGATACAAAATAGGCACTCGCCGCGACAAGATCAGAGGGTCTCCTCTTTCCTCGGTGTTATTGAAGAGGCAATCTCCACACTGGGAAACAGAGTTTTCGTCATCGCCGGTGCAGACCTGGCCCATGTCGGACTAAAGTTCGGCGACCGTAACCCGGTTAACCAATCCACTCTAAGGTGGATTAAGGAAAGAGACCTGGTGAGTCTTACCCATGCAGAAAGTCTCGATGCGGAAAGGTTCTTCGACTCTATTAAGGAGGAAAAGGACCAGAGAAAGATATGCGGCCTCTCCCCCATCTACGCACTTCTTTCCACCATAAACGCTAAAAAAGGGAAGCTTCTCCATTACGACCAGGCTCTCGAGCCCGACACCGGCTCGGTGGTCAGCTTTGCCAGCGTTGGATTTTATTCTTAGTTTCTGCCACTAAGACACCAAGAAAAAAATGAGCTATAAAATATTAATAAATTAATCTACGAATCCTGAGTGCATTTGGGCCATTTTGGCTCTGCAAGTACGCATAATTATGAGTTTCAAAACTTTAACAGAACGTGAAGAATCGATAGCCCAACAAATTGTAGATTCTGCCTATACCGTGCATAGGAAACTGGGGCCGGGCTTGTTAGAAAAGGTTTATGAAATGTGCTTTTGCCATGAATTATCCAAACGGGGTTTAACATTTCAAAGACAAGTTGATATTCCAATCATTTATGACGGAATCGTGTTTAATGAAGGTCTGAGACTAGACGTTCTCGTAGAGGATGAGGTAATTTGTGAACTGAAGGCTGTCGACGAAATGAACCTTTTATGGGAAGCCCAAATTCTGAGTCACTTAAAATTAACAGGTAAGCGTCTAGGTTTTCTCATCAATTTTAATATTCCACTCATTAAAGATGGTATTAAAAGATTTATTCTTTAATCTTAGCGCCTTAGTGCCTTCGTGGCTAAAATACAAAAATGTTGGATAATCTTTTCATCGTAGATGCACATGAGGACATTGCTTATCACCTTAGCTATTTCAACAGAGATTTCATAAACCCGACTATCCCCTGCATGATCACCCTTCCCTGGCTAAAAGAGGGAGGTATCAGATTGGCATTCAACACCGTGTTTGTCCCACCCAATTATAAACCCTATAAAACGACAGAAATCGCGCTCCGGCAATTATCAATATACGACCGGATGTACGAAGAACATAGCGACGATATAGTGCAAATTCGAAACTACGGCGACGCGCTAAGACTGGAGAAAGATTCAAGAATAGGGTTCCTTACCTTGATGGAGGGGGCCGACCCTATCGAAGGACCGGAAAAATTAGAGTACTTTTATGAAAAAGGGGTGAGAATAATCGGGCTCGCCTGGAACGACCGGAATCGTTACGCATCCGGTCATAACACCGATTCCGGTTTAACAGAGGAAGGAGCAGAGCTCATTAAACGAATGAACGAGTTGGGAATCATACTGGACTTATCCCATCTCAATGAAAGTTGCTTCTGGAAAGCGATTGAGCTTACCAGTCTAGTTCCCATTGCCTCCCATTCAAACGCCCGAAGCCTTACCGACCATCCCAGAAACTTGAGGGACGACCAGCTCCGGGCAATCTCGGATAGAGGCGGCGTGATTGGAGTCGTGTTGTACAACAAATTTCTCAAAACCGGGAGCGGAAAACCATCCCTCGAAGACATATTCGCCCACGCCGATTACATGGTCAACCTGTGCGGTGAAGACCACGTCGGTATCGGGAGCGATTTAGACGGTGGGGACATACGCGATTTCCCCGCGGATATCCGCACCGTGGCCGACCTCCCCAAGATAGCAGAATTTTTTCTCAAAAAGGGCTACTCCAAAGAGCGTGTCAGAAAAATCATGGGCGGAAATTTCCTGAGGGTTTTGAAGGAGAATTTATAGTCTAATAGAAAATTTTTTCTCATTTATCAAAATTTTAATTCCACAAATTCATTCCACTGGCTCCACTACTGCCAGCATTGACCCCGTGCTACGAGCGAGTCTCCAATCCGGGCCGTAGGAGAGAATTTCGTTCTTTTTATTCTCAGCCACCTCTTTTTCTCCGGTGAACACCACAACCCTTCCGATATAATCAACGGTAAGAGCCATCAGGAAGGCCCTCTCCCGGTCGTGTCCGAATATCCTCATCAACATCTCGATAACGTATTCATAGGTGTGGTCGTTGTCGTCTATCAACACCACATTGTACATTGGAGAAGCGTCTACACTATTTTTCGACTCGGGAATATTCTCTACTACTATTTTATTTGGATTCCAGGACTCAGAATCGAAGAAAACCGTACCAGGGCTAAATTGGCGTAGATTCATTCACGAATTAGCCTCCAAAGAATTTAACACAAAGATAAGTTGGAAGTAATTCCAATCTCCTCATCCGGAGACAAAAAATGAGGATGTTGATTCAGGCAATAACCCCATCTCCTTCAAGCACAAAGTTACTTAAACGCTTCACCAGCCGGGCCGCTGAAATCGGTCGGATCTGGCAGAATCATCTTCAACATCATTTGAATCTCCTCTTATTGTTTTCGGCTTAAACTTAAAATCAGTTTTCAATAATTGGCTAACAAAATATATTATATCATCCTGAAGGGAGTGTTATATCGCAAATTTTAACCCCTCACCAGTTCGAGAATCGCCTTCACCACGAAATCGGGATTTTCTCTCTGCACAAAATGCCCGACGTTTGGAAGAACATACCTCTTGTAAAAGTTGGTGAAGAATTTCTCCTTGTCCGCGGATGTTTCCGGCAGCGTTGCACCGTCATCCTCTCCGTGAATTACTATAGTGGGTACAGTGATAAGTTTGATATTGGCAACCAGTTCTTCGAGAGTATTATAGTATGGATCACCAGGCGCATAACCCCACCGGTGGCGATAAGAATGTATGGCGATGTCTACGAAGTCGGGATTATCGAATGACTTTGCCGTCTCCTCGAAGGTCCCATCATTAAAATGCCACCCGGGCGACCAAGTCTCCCAGAGTTTACGGCAAAACCCCTTCCGGTCGGACTCGATTGCAACACGTCCCCGATCAGTTGCAAAATACCATTGATACCAGTAGGCCCTTGCCTGTGCGAATGAAATAACCTGGCCCGGATTATTAGTGCCGTATCCGACTGAAATTGCTAGAAGCCCACGTACTCGCCCCGGTCTGGCAGCAGACACAACGTATCCGGCACGGGCACCCCAATCATGGCCTACTAGAATGAACTTACCAATTCCAAGAGCATCGGCAAAGTCTATAACATCCTGTCCGAGTGCGGTAAGCTGGCCGCTACGTGGTGTTTCTTTGTGGAGAAAACGAGTAGGTCCAAATCCACGGAGATAAGGTGTAAGAGTTCTGTACCCGGCTTCAACCAACGCACTTACTACGGCATCCCAAGTTCGCACGTCGTCCGGAAACCCGTGTACAAGCATGATAGGGAGATTCTTACTGTCACCCTTTTCCTCATATGCTATTTCAAGAAGAGGCGTCTGCACGTATTTTAGTTTCTCAGTCATGCTCGACTCCTTGGATTAAAAAGGCCAGAAGATTGGGATGATTAAAACCGCAGCTATACCGAGCAAAATGTTTAGCGGCAGTCCTATACGCACGTAATCCGTAAAACGGTAGCCTCCTGGACCATAGACCATAAGATTTGTCTGATAGCCGATGGGAGTGGCGAAGCTCGCCGAAGCCGCCATCATGATGGCAAAGACAAACGGCGAAAAACTCACTCCAAGACTTTCTGCAGTAGCCTGTGCAATCGGGAAAATCAGGACGGCGGCGGCATTGTTTGTTATAAACTCAGTAAAAGCGCTGGTGATAAAATAGACCGCCACCAGCGCCAGCCATGGGTCATTGCCAGCTAGACTTATCCATGAATTCGCTATTTGCCCGGCAGCCCCGGTGGATTCTAGAGCCTGCCCTACCCCGATAGCCGCCCCTATTACAATCAGCACCGACCAGTCAATGCTCTGTCTAGCGGAAGAGCCAGTGGTACATCGGGTGATTATCATGAGGGCTGCTGCTATCATGGCTGCTTCTAACATGGAAAGGATTTCAAATGCGGCGACGGCAACCATAGCAGCAAGGATCACGAAGGAGAGAATTGCCCTATCGTGCCGCGGTGGAGCGGAATCCTCGATAGCGCTTACCAGGAGAAAATCTCGGGAGTTCCGATGCTGTTCGACAAACGAGGGACGAGCTTCGAGAAGAAGAGTATCACCAGGACGGAGTATAATGTCACCCAATTTACCCCGCACTCTTTCTCCATTTCTAGCAACCGCAATCACAACAGCATCGTAGCGCGAGCGAAAACGGGCATCGCGGATGGTCTTTCTTACTGCCGGGCACGTATCCGAGACAACCGCCTCGATAAGTCTTCGCTCTACCCGGGGAGTATTTAGTTTGAAGAGCTGGTCGGGAGCCGGAACCAATCCCTTTATCTTTACCAGGTCAACGACGGATTCGACTATTCCGAAGAAGATTAACCGGTCACCACCCTTGAGCCGCTCCGTAGGAGCGACGGAAGGGATAACCGAATCTCCACGCTCTATCTCCGCCAGATATGCCCCGGGCAAGTGACGAAGACCGGCCTCCTCTATGGTCTTGCCCACAAGAGGGCTCGATTCCTCCACAAGCATCTCGATCGTATACTCTCTAGGATCCTCTACTTCCCGGAGGAGACCCTTACGCTCGGGGAGAAGCCATTTGCTGGTTATGAGCAGATACAAAATTCCCAAAACCGCGCTAGGAATACCGACTAAAGCTATTTCGAAAAAACCGATACGTCCAAGGTCGGTATCTTTCAGGACCAACCCATATACAATAAGGTTTGTGCTGGTACCGATAAGCGAGCACGTGCCACCAAAAATCGTGGCATAGCTTAAAGGGATCATGAACTTAGAGGGCGAAAACTGATTTCTTTTACACCATTCTTCGACTACCGGGACCATCATCGCCACTATCGGGGTGTTGTTGAGGAATGCGCTGATACTGGCAATGGGCAACATCAGCCGCAACTGAGCAGCGATAATTGATTTCGGACGGCCGAGCAGCCACTGCCCTATTGCGGAAACAGCGCCCGTATCTCTAAGTCCAGCCACAACCACGTACAGCACGCCCACCGTGGCCAGACCGGGGTTGGATAGACCGGATAGTGCCTCGGTGGGAGAGACAACCCTGGCCGCAAGAAGTACCGTTAGAGCCCCTACCAGAATCAAGTCCGGGCTTATTCGGGTAAATATCAAAGACCCGATCGTTAACATAATTACTACCAGCACTACCCAGGCGTCTAAAGGCAATTCATGCTCCCAAAGTCGGGGTTATAAAATTCTTTACGAGAATTTTTTGAAATCAAGCTTTTAAGGTGAAGATTTATGGTTGAAATTTTGATTGTAAGGAATATGTGTAAATTATACTTCTAAATCAAGGAATGGAAAAATTAAATACAAATATCTCTTCTACCATAGCAGACGAAAGTAGAGTAAAACTTAAAATTTCCCAATTTATATTTTGATCACAAAAGAACTACAAAATTTACGTTCGTCCCATCGGCAAAATATTCCAGCCATCCAGATGAATCAACTACATTCATACTCCGTCTTGGTCTCGCTCTACAGTCGTGTCTATGCCCTTCAGAAAGCCACGCATCTTCTTAACCGACTTAAGGGGAATCAACTCGATGCGGTTTTCGTATTGGATAATCTGAACTTCTTGACCAGGTTTAATGCCAAGCAGCTTACGAATTTCGCGGTGAATAACCACCTGATACTTAGGTGAAACTTTTACTGTTTGCATATAAACTCCTTATCGATCAACATTTCGTAAAACGAGATGAATGTTATAACATTTTGACTGAACAGCAAATACCGACATTAATTCATGACTTCTTGGGCCAATCCTGGGGCCAGGGTATACCCGCTCGCCACGACGCAGATGGTGGGTTATGGGGAACCTGAGCTACCAATTTCTCTTTTTCGTATCTTGCTGCGCCAGACCGCAACATTTCGCTCAATAGAGGTTCAATAAAGTCAGGTGGTTCAAATCCGAATACATGACGGCTGTAGTCCTGGAACCACGGGCAACTCAGCAAGTATTGGCTTATTTCGTTTTTTGGCAATCCATTCTTTAAAATGAGTGCGTAGGCGAAAATACGCTTACAGGCGTGCCATGCTGCCTTTAGCGGGTCATCTAGCCATTTCTCATAGCGATACCGGGCAGCATCAATGGCTGCGTAGGGATTCTCTATTGCAGGCCCGTGACCGGAATAGGCCAATCGTATCCGTAGCCTGGCCAGCCGGTCGAGCGACTCTATGGCTCTTTGAAGCGAGCCAACTCCTTCCCTGAAGGGATTGAGCCATGCCACGTCGTTTCCATGCACGGCATCGCCACAGAGTAAAACCTGCTCTTTGGGTTCATAAAGAACGATGTGTCCCAGCGTGTGTCCGGGAGTGTGTAGTACATGAAATCCTAAATTACCGGTGTCAATTTCCTCTCCATCAGACAAATAGCGGGTCACCTGGTAAGGTTCGACAGGTTGGTCTAACCACTTAGCACAGCATGCTTCTGGGTCTCTATTGTTGATCAGGCTTGCTTCCCAGCGGTGGGTGGCAGTTTGTACACCATAGCGCCTTAGTAATTCACTATTGCCTCCCACATGGTCACTGTGATAGTGGGTATTAACCACAAGATGAAGCCGTTTTGGGTGAACGTCCGCCTCTTGCAGTAATCGCTCTGTTAAAAGAAAGTCACTACCAAACCCGGTATCTACCAATATAGGACGGTCACCTCGAATTAACACCATATTAGCACTTGGGAACTGGCGTTGAAAGAACTGTAACCAAGATGGTTGCGTCATTGTGTTAATACCTCCGTGGGTCAGGCATTTTAATTTCTCCCTAGTCTATAATTAGCCCATATCGGCTGTGCTTAGCCCATGTTTTTTTAGCGAGAAGAGGCCGGGATATTAAGAGGCATCCTGGATTATAAAGGCGTACACTGGTGTCCAGTTTTTCTGCTGCCGTTTGATTCTCTCCTGTATTGTCTCGTCATCGTATGATACCAAAACAGCTCCTCTATCACCAAAAGAAGTAGTGCGCAAATTGAGAGTTGCGTACTGAGCTCCGTCTAACGTTATTAGCGCAGCAAGGTAGACACCGCAGACTTTACAAATCAGAAAGTCGGCAGTGTTATGATTAAACCGGTACCTGTTTAGGTTACTCGAATTCTTGACAGAAATTTTCACCGAACCGTTCGGATCAGAAACATATTTTGCTCCGTGAGTCTGGCAAAAAGAACAAGTGCAAGCACGAATATTAAGCTTCTCTATTCTAATATGAGTATCAAAATCAAAACGTAGGTTGCCACAGTGACACTTACCAACAATCCTATTTAACCTATCACCCATGTTCTGACGTTAAATTATAGAAATTAAGAAGGCTTTATCAGGAATTCTAATTATATCATTACATGTAAGATAAGCTAGAATAAATCCCCACCGAGCCAATATACTGATTCAGGAAGTAAGTCACTGTACCAACCCACCAGGCACGCCGTTGGGGAACTGCTCTTGAATTGCCCGCTGGATCATCTCAATGCGGTTCTCCGGGTTGGGGTGGGTGCTGAAAAATTCCGGTTGACGCGCGCCACCCGAAGCTTCATCCAGAATCCTCATCACACCGATTAGAGCACGCGGGTCATAGCCAGCCTGGGACATGAAACGCACTCCCAATTGGTCGGATTGCAATTCATCCTCCCGGCCATATTTCATGTTCACCAATTGCCCGATCACTATGGCCACCTGTGCTGTCCTTTGAGTGCTTGGGTCGTTCGGGTCGTACGTGGATAACACCAGTGCGCCGGTCAATCCCTCGGTAAGCTGCTGCTTGGCTATACGCTCGGCGCCGTGTCGTGCTACAACGTGCCCGATCTCGTGTCCTAAGACGCCAGCCAACTGCCCTTGTGTTTCTAGTCTATTCAATAAGCCTGAAGTGATGAAGACCTGTCCGCCGGGTAAGGCAAATGCGTTAACGGTCTGACCATCAGCTAGAAGATGAAACTCAAAGGGATAGTTGGTTTTGGAGGCGTCACTTTCCGAAACGAGCTTTCTACCTATTGTATCCACGATTTGCTGTGCGCGTTCGTCTGGGTGTAAGCCGCCATACTCTTGTGCCATCTGCGGAGCAGCCTGAAGGCCTAACGCTATTTCCTGTTCTTCGGTTATGTTTATGTACTGCTTCTCGCCGGTAACCGGATTATAAACGCTCGAGCCGAAATAGGAGATGAGCGCGAATAACGCCATTATTATTGCAATGATGACCCTTATCTTACCGGATGTTCCAGTCCAGTCCGAAGAAGAAGATTTACCCTGAGCGGATACTCGACGGGAATAGGCACTAGGATTTGTCATTGTGCATCCTTCAGTTCACAATAAGAATGATTTATCGGTTCTTTTCCACTCATCATTCCTCAACCGGTTTATACCTCTCTACTTCCAACCCTTCATAGATCCCCCCGGCGCAAGCTCCGAAAACGATATGGCTCAGCACCATGATCCAGCTCCTCATGGGGAAAAACCAGGGAAATAAGAGGGTAAAGGTATAAAAGTTTATAAAATACAAGGCGAGACCAAACACCGCTCCCCCAAGTATCCCCACGAGCAATCCCCAACGGTGCAAGATGATGGCTATCACGCAGGCAAAAATTATGGACAGCACAAAATTAACCAGAATCGACACTGCAAATACAACCGGGTCGAAAGTGGCCGGTGGTGGTAGAACACCCTCGCCCATTACTATAGAAGCGATGAGGCGTGTGATAACCCAGGGACTGCCCACATACATTGCCGTTAAAACCATATTAATGGCCAGAAAAATAATTCCACTAATCAAACCGGCCCATAATGTCGCCCTCCAATCTACAACCTGCTTCATTTTTACTCTAACCTGGCTCACCCTTGTCTCCGGACCGGTTTTAAATACTGGCTGCCAGCATTCTATCCCGTATCGTGGCAGAAAGTACATAAACCGAGAGACTTAGTCAATATGTACTACCTAAGTGCCCAAAATTATTTTCCTTTACGAACAGAGGATAAGACCCATATATTGTGTAGAAAGACATGTTATAGAATTGCTACATTCACATCCTGCATTTTTCTCAGAAATATTATAAAATATGAGAAGACCGGCAGAGGGTCGGCCGGTAAATCTAAAAAAGGAGGATGAGAATATGTGGGACAAGGAAAAGAAGAAGGAATCAAAGGAATTGGAAGTTAAGCATGCTGAGGAGACGCACGTCACCCCCGAGGTCCGGAGGTTCAATAATCCGGACAATAGAGGAGAGGTAGTAAAAATCGGAAAGTCGATCTTCATAAAGGGGGAAATATCCGGAAACCAGGATTTAATCATCGATGGCCGGGTGGAAGGAGAAATTCAACTCAGGGAAAACCAGGTGACGGTTGGAGAGAACGGAAAAATATCCGGCGAAATACACGCTAAGACGATAATCATAAACGGCGAAGTAGTCGGGAATATGTTTGCACGGGAGAGACTGGAGATTAAGTCCTCAGGGGCCCTAAAGGGAGACATTACCTCTCCCAAGCTCATCATCGATGACGGCGCTTTCTTCAAGGGCAGTATAGACATGGAAGTAGACGGGCAGAAAAGGCTGGATAAACCAACAACAGAGTTTCTAGAGGTGGTTAAGAGCGAGGAGTAATTTATTCTAACTGAATGATAACCGGGTTCCATCGAGCTACTGCAGATAGATTGACAAACAGGGTGCTCATGTTAAATCAAGAAAGCTAGTTGCCCGGTGTTTTAGAGGACAAGCGAATAATGAGCAATATGAATTACCATGAGTGAGATTTCTATATCCAGAGTAGAGGGCATAGAGAGAGAAGGACCGGTCCATTCAACGGCTGCGCTCAAAACCTTCGTAAAAGAAGTGACACTCTTTTCAAAGCCGCTCATCTTAGACCTGGGATGTATTAGCGATTCCAATATCCAGTTTTTTACCCATCTTGGGTGCAAGGTGTTTGTGAAGGACATCCTAAACGCCAACATCCGGGCATGGACACCTTCGGGGTATACGGAAGAAATCAGCGTAGATGAGGTGCAAATCGATTTTGAATATCCGGATAACTTCTTTGATGGACTCCTATTCTGGGATATATTCGACCACTTTGATCTTAAAGAGGCACAGCTTTTATTGAATAAAGCCAAGAGGGTTTTAAAAGAAAAAGGATGGGCTCTAGCCCTCTTCCGTCCGCCCAGCCCAACACCCTTTAATATACTGACCAGGTACAGGATTATAAGCCTGGGTGAGATAAAGTATGAAACCTTGCCGCTCACGACTCAGAGGTTTAAAGTCTATCATAATAGCGACATAGGAGAGCTATTTAATGGCTTCTCTTCCTTCACATCCTATCTGCCCAAGAATAGATGGAGAGAGGTTATAGTGAGAAAGTGAATTGGTCTCTGGCTTTAATAACCGTCGCCGCACACTATTAATTTAGGATTATAGAAGGATGTCATTCCCGCATTCATTTAGCGGGAATCCACAATAGGAACAGGTCACGGCGCGTTCCTACAATATAACGGATACCAATAAAGTGACGTTATGTAAATACCTTGTAAACAATTTCGCTGAATTCAATTTGCCAGCATCTACCGCTCTGACCGACGCAATCAAGCCCTGTCGCACCGGATTGAGAACATCCCGATGCACTTAAGCGCCAAGCTTATCCGCCAGGTCGTTGAAGTCGGAAGCGATTAAATCAACCGAGGACTGAGACACCTTGACCGGTTCATGCCCCGGGCCAAACTCCAGAGGCCGCGAGACGAAAGCCGTTTTAAATCCAACCGTCTTCGAAGCCTCCAGGTCATCCGGATGGGCCGCCACCATCATCACCTCTTCCGGTCGCAGTCCCAACAGGTCGGCAGCCGTCTGATAAACCTCCTTATCCGGCTTATAATGTCTAGCCAATTCCGCCGAAAGGATACAGTCCCAAGTTAAACCTGCGTTTTTCGCCAGATTGACCAGTAGAGAAACATTCCCGTTCGAGAGTGTGGCCACTATAAATCTTTTGCGAAGTCTTTCTAATCCGGCGATAGAGTCCGGCCAAGGTTCTAATCGATGCCATACCCGGTTGAGGTGGTCTTTCTCCTTTTCGTCGAGCCCAACGATATTAAAATCCGTGAGCAACCGGTCGAGGATCATACGATGAAGTGAATCAATATTCACCCAGGGCAAATCTCCCTGCCTGACGCGATTCATCGCCGGGGCGTAGCCGGCCCGCCAGGCATCGGCAAATTTATCCCAGTCTAGATTAATTCCCTTAGATTTACCGATGAGCGTACACTCGCGAATTATCGTTCCGCGCCAGTCAACCACGGTTCCAAATACATCAAAGGTGAGCGCCTTGATGAAGGAAACATCTAATTTCTGATTCTCTTTCTTGCTTTTGCCCATATCACTTTAAAAAACATTTGAGAATAATTCGGTCACAACAAAACTAATAAACACCCAAAGCTATATTGCCTTCCTCGTCAATCAAAGATATATAACACTAGGTTGAACTATTACTCTTATTTCTTTTCTTCTCTACCTTAGAACTGAATCTCTCGGCATCGACGATGAATCTATCATGCGTTCCTTCCGAGATAACGTCAACACCATCGGTAGCAACTATGGAAAAAGTAAGCTTTCGCCCTTCTACCTTAACCAGTTCTCCTTTCACGTTCACCGTCAGTCCGGGCGGAGTGGCCGCTGAGTGACTCAATTTCACTTCAATACCCACCGTTTGCTCCCTAGGCCAGTCTATATACCCATTTATGAATTTGATGCGTGCCCATTCGATCAAGCCTATCATGAATCCGGTAGCCAATACCTTGGGCATCAGTTGAAACTCTTCGGATTCCGGATAGAGATAGGGGACGGTCTTGGTTTCCGGTATGGTGAAGTTGAAATCGAAGGTTAAGCCCGGTCTCAACGAATCACTCATTTGTTTCATCTCCTGTCAAAATAGGCTGTAATTTTGGATGCTCTTTTCCTTGCCGTTACGAAATACATTAGCGCAGGGAAGCTAAGTATAATTACTCGACCAGAACAATACATTAGAAATCGTTACTTTACCCCAGAGAGAATATAAAAGAACCTGATTTCCAGTCAAGAAAATGAAGGGACCAATTTACGACCCTTTTCAGTTGAGTTAATATCTATTCCACCTATGAATCAACCTTTAACCAAGCCTGGAATATATAAACAGGTCTTCTCAGGCGATAGACGCTTTACTATCTATATTCCGGAGAATTTTGTCGAATGTGAAGAGCCGGCATTGATAATGCTTCTCCACTGGAAGGGACCCTTTTACCCTTTCAAGGGATGGGAGATTTTGTCCGGTCTGGGGATACCGGCATTGGGTGAGTTAGGGGCAATCATAGCCGCACCCGACTGCCCCGCTGACTGCTGGGATGACCCGGTAAGCGAATCATTGGTAATGGAATTGCACAGGTGGCTCACCAGTCAATATAAAGTAAAAAAGGAGAGAACCCTACTCACCGGATACAGCTTAGGCGGTCTTGGAACATGGTTTATAGCTTCGAGGAATCAGAAAGAATTCGCCGGAGCGTTACCTATCTCCTCAAAACCCCTTGAGGAAGCGGCCAGCATAAATTGGTCTATACCGATCTACGTCATACACGGCAGGAATGATGAGATATTCCCGTTTGAACACACGGACAAGGCAGTTAAACTTCTCCGGGAGAAAAAGGTTTCGATAGAATTCAGGATCGTGGAAGGGGTAACTCATTTTGATGCCTATGGGTTCGTTGAGCCTCTTAAAGAAGCGATTCCCTGGATCATGAAAGTGTGGGGACGGGCCTCATAATGAACTTAGAAGATTTATAGCAAAATGTCCCCTGTTTAGTCGTTAATTTCTAGGATTGGCGGAGGAATATAGCTATGGCCGGAGAAAAGAACGTATTCGGCGGGAAACTAGAGACGTGCTGTACATCACCGATGACCGGCTTTTACCGTGACGGCTGCTGTAGAACCGGTCCTCAGGACCTGGGTCTGCACGTTATCTGTGCAGAGGTCACCGAGGAGTTCTTGCAGTTTTCAAAAGCGAGAGGAAATGACTTAAGCACGCCTAATCCCGAGTATGACTTTCCTGGACTAAAGTCCGGGGATAGGTGGTGTTTATGCGCGCTCCGCTGGAAGGAAGCATTAGATGCGGGCGTTGCCCCACCGGTTATTTTGGCCGCAACGCATGAATCGGCCTTGGAAGTAGTATCTTTGGAGGACCTGAAAAAGCACGCTATAGACTTGGCTTAATTGAGAAAAAAATCCGGGTAGGAACACACCGCGGCGTGTTCCTACATAAATCGTATTCAGTGCGGGCCGCCCGTAGCAAAGCGCTTGAAATTCAACTGCTTATATCTATTTTCAATTGAATGCAAAGAGCCGTTAAGCTGCCCCTAAAATGGTTTATAAAAATCAGACAAAACATCCGACCGGTAGAATAGATATTCTTGTCTGTTCTTGTAGATAAGGCTAAACTCTTTGCAAATTTCCCGAAAAGGCATCAGCTCCGGGGAGATCATCTTGAGCGACCAGTTGGAATGGCAATTAACCGAGAAAGCAAATGAGGTCTTTGAGACAGTCATCGAACCCGCCCTCCTGGAGCTAATCGAAGAGTACAATAATCTCGGCACAATCGAGGTTAAAATCGTCTCCGACGTTCCTCTCATATCGGGCATCGATAGATACGTTTCCATCATGTTCCAGGACCCGAATAATTTTGAGTTGATCGTCTGCGTTTACTGGATAAAAGGAAGCGATAAAATAATCATTGATAATATAGGGTTGGTTTTTACGAATAAGGTTCTAGATATTTACACCCTTACCAAAGAAGAGTTAAAGAGGCAAGTAAAACTTGTAGCAGGATTAAGGCAGTGAAATTACAGGTTCAACAATCCGCCCGTTCCGAGCCGTCGGAACAAGCCCTACAACTGGTCTGTCGGAGAGCCCTATTTTTTTTCAGTTGTGCATGCTTCGACAGGCTCAGCATGAGCGGACTCTCATCCACTGACCGGAAGAGGGATTTAGTGACTGGACGACGGTCCAAGCTTAATCACCCTTTTGGTATTGAAATAGCGAATAAAGACCGGTGGGGTCGCGAAACATCTCCTGGCAATGAATGAATCCTGCTTCCCGTCCCAGTTTAACCCAGGTAGAAACAGTCTCCGGAATATCACAATCGCTCACGTGCTTTATAATAGCGTCCCACTCTTCCGGAGCTAGAGCAGTCCAGAGTTTTTCGTTTATCTGCTCAAACCGTTTGACATATCCAAGACGATCTTCATCTTCCAAGCCAGTAGGCTCATAGATCAGGAAGAGACCTCCGTTATTGAGGGCGTTCCTTGCTTTAGCCATAAACCTGGCCTTGTCCGCAACGCTAAGATGATGAAGGGAAAGGCCTATCCATATTACATCAACCGGTTGGTCAAGCACCTCCTCAAAATTTACAAAGTCTGCCTCCTCCAATTCCACTCTACAGTTCAAGCGATCAACCGCCTGCTCGGCTAATTCCAGAGCCGCCTCGGATAAATCGATACCGATGTAATGATTCACTTTCGTCCCGCCAAGACATTCAACCGTATTATGAGCGTCGCCGCAGGCTAAGTCTATAATGCTGAAAGGATAATTAATCTTATCGCTAAGAATGATGTGTAAGGTACCGTATGCTTCCCGATGCGATAAATAGTTGTTATCCACGAGCTTTCTATAGATATTCCATTGGGTCTGAAACGTCCTGACTGCGTTTTCATCCAACGGGTCGGATTTTAACTGGTGATGATGAAATCGAACCATTATTTCTTTCCCTCCCATTCATTAAAGAATTGCTTTAAGTACTTCTCCATGAACGCATGACGCCGCTGGGCTAGTTTCCTTCCGGTTTCGGTATTCATAAGGTCTTTTAACAGAAGGAGTTTCTCGTAGAAATGATGGATAGTGGAAGCAGCCGGTCTGCGTTTGTACTGGTAGAAGCTTGAGTGTTTCTTGACCCGTCCATTGGGGTCATATATCAATTGTTTCCCCCTGTATCCGCCATAGGCAAATGCCCTTGCAATCCCTATAGCGCCAATCGCATCAAGCCTGTCCGCATCTTGAATGATTTTTCCCTCAAGCGTTCGCATCCTGGATTTAACTCCTGACCCCTTAAACGAGACCTCCCTAATGATATGCCCGATGTGGCTAATTGTTTCCTCGTCTGCACCGAGAGACCTAAGCCATTCCGAGGCCATCCAAGGACCAACTTTTGAATTGCCACGGTGAAACTTGTAATCGGCTATATCATGAAGGAGAGCTCCCAGTTCCACAATGAATAAATCTCCACCCTCACGCTTTGCTATGAAGAGGGCGGTATTTCTCACCCGGTGAGTATGCCACCAGTCGTGGCCAGTTCCTTCCTTTCCCAGCTTGTCTCGCACGTATCTCTCTGTCTTTCTGAGAATCAGCTTTTTGTTCATCGCTCAGCCCGGACTAATCTCGTACCAAATATTGGACAAGAAGCCGCGCCCGTCGGGCTGGACGAGCTGGCGCACGACCTCTGGCGTGCCGTTTGTGCACCTCCACTCATAAACCGTCTCTCGTCCAGTCACGTACATTGGAATAACATCTGCGTTGGCGTTCTGCTCGCAGAAATCTACCAAGGCTTCTGTCGGCGTACGGTCGGTGTTGGCTTTCGATTCGCACGGTAAATTAGCGCCTACATTACAGGCGTAAACCTTTCCGTTCATACATCTCCAGAATGTGCCCCTCATATATATATCCAGCGGGGTATTAGGTGTGTTGAAGGCATTTCGTAGTCCTTGAGCGATTATTTCCGGGACCCGGGGGCCGGTATAACGGGCATCCGGTGTATCGATTGTTCCCACCGCCCGGCAATAGGCAAACGGGTCATCATACGTCTCGGTCTTCTGGCTGTCGTCCGGCCCAATCTCGTTCGTGCAACCCAAGAAACCAAGCATGGTAATTATGACGACAATAGACCAAATCAGATATAAGAGCTTAATCATACCCTCCTCCTAATTATTAACTTTGCCTCGAACCGTCTATCAGTATAGCCTTGTTAAATCAAAAGTATGCCGATTTTCATGGTAATTAGCCAAAAAAATGAACATGATGTGTAATTTTTCATGTCTTTTCATGTACATACCGGCCATTATCTCATGAGAGGTTAGTCAATCCAATGCAAACGTGAAAATCGCCTGCCCCGCCGCTATCGCCACGTGCTGTTTCCCGTCTATTAAAAAGCTAACCGGGTTTGACCAGATCGTAGCACCTGTTTGAAAACGCCAAAGTGGTTTACCCGACTCGGCATCGAGGGCAAAGAAGTAACCCTCCCGGTCGCCGCCGAAGACCAGCCCACCTGCGGTCGAGAGCAAACCGCCGCCTGATATCGAATATTCCCTGAACTCCCATCTGAGCTTTCCGCTCTCCGGCTCAAGAGCCTTCACCGCACCGTATGATTCCTCGCCGGGTATATTACGAACAAAACCTGCTTCAAACCTTGCTCCTGGTTTATACTCGGCTTTCAGCTTGTAAAAAACCTGTCCGTAATTCTCATGCACATGCACATAAAATAGCCCTGTTTGCGGGCTGAAGGACGGACTGTACCAGTTAGTACCCCCACCCATCCCCGGATAGACCAGCGTGCCTTCCGCTGTCGGCTTCGTATTGGGAAGGCGGATGGGACGGCCGCGCTTGTCCAGCCCTTTCGCCCAGGTTTGTTTGACGAATGGTGTACCGTTCAGAAACTCTCCGGTCACGCGGTCAAGAACATAGTAAAAGCCATTTCGATTGGCCTGGACCACCAGCTTTCTTTCCCGGCCATTCATGACGGTGTCGATCAACACCGGCACCTGGTTTGCAGACCAATCATTTACGTCATGCGAAGTGAATTGGAAATACCACTTGAGTTTCCCGGTATCGGGGTTTATGGCCAGGAGCGAATTGGAATAAAGGTTGTCGCCTTTACGGTGGTCTCCGTTTAAGTCCGGTCCCGGATTGCCCGCCGGCCAGTATATAAGATTCAATTCCGGATCATAAGTCCCGGTTATCCAGGTACCCGCACCCCCGGTCTTCCAGCTATCGCCTTCCCAGGTATCATGGCCCGGCTCGCCCGGTCCCGGCACGGTCCAGAAGCGCCAGGCTAGCTTACCGGTCTTTGCATCATAAGCATCCAGAAAGCCGCGAATACCCAAGTCCCCACCGGAGATGCCAACGATAACCTTATCCTTAACTGCCAGCGGAGCGGCTGTTATCGAATGTCCCACTCTATAATCCGCCAAGGTCACATCCCAGCGCACCTTTCCCGTTTTCATATCCAGCGCTACCAAATGGGCATCCAGACTACCAAAATAGAGGGTGTCGTCCAGGATTGCTACACCGCGATTCACCGGTCCGCAGCACGTGGGAACGTCGACTGCTGGTCGTCTATAGCTCCATAAGGGCCTTCCGGTACGTCCGTCCAGTGCCGTCACTATATGGGACATTTCAGTAACGTAGAGAATACCATCAACCACAATTGGAGAGGTCTCGACCTTTCCCGGTTCTCCGGTCTGGTAAACCCAGGCTGGTTTTAATCTAGCGATGTTCTTGGTGTTAATTTGACTAAGCGATGAGTAACGATAGCCACGGTAGTTACCGGAGTAGGTAAGCCAGTTGCCAGGCTCGGACCCGGCATTGAGTATTCTCTCATATGACACCTGACCCAAAGCGTACTGGGCAAACAGTAGCAGTATGATAATCACTCTCATCTTTCACCTCGCAATGAAACCAGGAATGCCACCACATCATCGAGCTCTTCTTCAGAGAAAACGTTCCGGTAGCTAGGCATCGGAGACTTGCCCCAGTCTTTATGCAACTCCACCAGCTCGGATTTGAAGAAAGAATGGATGCGATCAGAGGAATCCCGAACCTGGATGGAGTAGGTGTCTTCATTTATACGCACTCCGGTAATGCTTTGCCCGTTCTTCATAACCGTAGTTACCTGGAGAAAGTTGTTGGGTATCCTGACATCAAAGCGAAACGGTAATGTATTCGTGGGCACGTCGGCCTCCGGGTCGATAAGCGCGGTTCTCAAGTAGTCGGCACTACGACTAAGGCCTATTTCGGTCAGGTCCGGGCCTAAGGCGCCGCCGTATCCCTTGATGGCATGGCATTGATTACAATTTCCCTTGGTGAAATATAAATACTCGCCTCGTTCTGCATTGCCGGGCATAACCTTCCCGGGCAGAGCTTGGCCAAGATGGTCAACCCAGGCGGCGACTTGACTTATTTGCTCTTCACTCAGGCTTGACCTACCCATCTCTGTCCCGGGGATTCCGCTTCTGATAACCCTTTTTAGCAATTTCTTTGTTGGAGCGCGGGGGAGTCGGGGTACTGCAAGAGTGGGGCCTCTCCCACCCTCCCCTTTTGGCCCGTGACAGGATGCGCAGTGGATTTGATAAAAACGTTCGCCCTGGGCAAGATACTCGGCTTTTTTACCTTCTCTGTGTATATATTTGGCAAGCAGAATAACTAATACCACTAATAGCAAGAGCGAAAAATACCGTAAGTATTTTTGAGGCATCTGGAAATATACTCTTCCCCTTTCCTTGCTTTATTCTAAAACTGCATCGATATAAAGAGTCTCCCCTTGTTTCTTGCTTCACGATCTACACATCCAACTAAAGGTTCTTGTAAGAGTTTCATATTCTCACACCGTAAGAATTTTGCGGGAACAACCTCATGGTCTCTCCCCTCGCTCCGAAATATACTTACGAATGTCCCACCCAGTCAATAGGAATTAATACAATTGCCATGTAATTCCTACGAAACTCTACGAGTAATTCCCTCAGGACATCAGATAAGTACTATTATCCAAGCAATAGAATGAGTTATACCTTTTAAACAACGAGAGACTGAAGCTTCTTTCTTGCCTCGGGAAAGTTAGGGGGATAGGCCACTCAAGGATTCAGGTCAATAAATATAAGAAAATTAACGAGGCTAGTAAACTCAAGATACTCCTTAAGGTATGTAATCTTCCCCAATTTTGCAGCAGGTCTTGAGCCACCGCGGAGGGCCGATCCAATGCCGGATCAAGGAGTCTCTTATTGGTTGCAACTAAGGTAAAGGATATGACCAAAATATACACAAGGCTCCGATGAGCCACATAACATCGCCGTTCATAAGCCATACCAAAGCGCCGGCTATTGTTGCCGTCAAAGCTAGAATGACCTGCATCCGGCGGCTCGTTTGTAACTGGGGCCGAAGACAGTCGTTGCCAGTTCGGTCTCGCACTCCATCCGCGCAGGATGCTCTACAAGGTTGATATAAATCGCCGCCCCGGTGAAAAGAACCGCCGTTAATACAGCGAGAAATTGAAACAATTTCCATCATGACTTCTCCAAATTTCAGTCTGGCTCTGGCTATTGAACTATGCTCGTTCAGAGTCATCAGCCATTTTCGAGCCATTGCAAAAATAAAGATTATTTCCATCCGGGTCTCTTAACGACACTACTCTGGCCCACCAGTCCTGGTCTGCCGGTTCGTTACTGAACACAACTCCATTGGTCTTTAGGCCCGTGTATATATCTGGTCAACATCCGATACCAGGAAGCTGATATGGTCTAATCTCGGAGAATTGTTGAAAAGACCGAGGCCTCGTTTAACCGTTCTCGAATGCTTTCATAAAACTAAGTTTCTCCTAAAAGGCAACTGATCGTGCCATATCGGTTACGCAAATACCGGCGTTGTCGATAGCTTGAATCATCTTCATTTCTCCTTTAGACATCGGCATACAGAGAGAGCAGGTGCTCTAGGGTACGTGAAATCCTCACCGCATAGCCTGAGGGGAACCGGCTGTGGAAAACCCACTGTAACGGTACCCGATTAATTGCCTCCAGGAAAAGCTCACAACGAAATCCCTCCATCCAATCGTCCTTCTTAATTGTGGTAGCCGCTGCCGATTCAAGACGAGTGCGATGGCGCTCCACGTGTTCGTCCACCTGAGAGCGTGAAACCGTGTCGGACAAGGTAAATACCAGCATTTCCACTAGGTCTCTCTGTGGAATATCTATCAGCGCCAGTTCCCAATCGTATATGACCGGGACGAGACCACTCCCTAAACTGCGAAATCCTGAATTTCTGGGATTGAAATCATCATGCACTAGGGTGTGACGCATGGCATCCTTTACCAGATGCCACTTAGAAATAGTATCGATAATACCCAGGTGCCGACGGTAGGCCTTTTCGGTTATATGGTCGGGGAAGCGTTTTCTAGTAAACTCGGCCAGGCCTCGCCAGAGGCTTTCATCTTTAAGCATATCTTCTGTGGTCACTCGGCGTTCCAGCCAGTTCATGGCAGAGAGCTGATCGTCCTTTCCGTAAAAAATAGCGTGAATATCAGCAATAGCTTCTATTGCGCTGTTGATCAATTCCGGCGTCCACCCGGAGACATCATCGGCACTATCCATCAGAGCACCATCGGTAATGAGTTCTTCAAGTAGTATGAATTCGTTTCTGGATTCGTCGACGTGATCGCCCAGATAACGGGGAAGGTATCTCTGTAATGATGGATATCGGCTCTGCATCCGAAATATCTCTATCTCCCGCATATATCCCCCAACCGTTTCCCTGGATGTCAGGTATTCCGGAAACGGCCTATCAAGCTCAAGGCCAACTTCCGCCATAGTTTTAGGGATTAATCCGGTGCCTATCCCCGTTCTCGTTCTCGCCTTCATCATCACGTTTAAATTCTGCTCCGCACCACTACCTAAGTCGTAAGTAATCTCTAGGGGGAGTATCCCCTCCAGGTCATCCAGCCGGTCCGGGGCATATTTGATACGACGCCACTTTTGGTCTGTTTCCGTTCGCCCGAAGTCAGAGGCTTTCCCCAGTCCTGAAATTTTAATGATATGCAAGCTGGGATTGTTCAGTCCCTTTCTCAGACAATCCTGAATAATGGCTGGAGCCTCGAGTCTATTCACCTACATTCAGCCCTCGCTCTATTGAGCTTCGCTGCTTAACTCCCAAATCAATACCTAATTTACCGGGAAGTCTTTTGTATTCCGCACCTTTTATTCTTCGACCATAACCTAGTCTTCAAATCCGTCTATACATCGGTTCCACGATTCAAAGCAGATTATTCAATTTGAGTTGGCCTAACATTTTATCACCTTAATCAGTGGAAGCAACTAAAGATAAGATAAATCATTATTATTTAAATTCACGTTTTTGTGGCTATAAATCCTACTTGGGCCTTTTTGAATGTATGTACTCCATACCCATGGATAATTTTTACTCTGAACCCAACTGGCCGGAGTTCCCTTGCGATCTCTGAGCCTCTGTACAACCGGACATTGTGGACCTCTTCGCTTCTTCGATAGAGATTCCCAACCTTGCGGAATATGGTCATTTTGCGGGTTAATCTATTTCTTTTCCTATCTTCCTCTTTTTCCAGGAGTATTGCCCAATCTCTCCCCTGATAAAAAGTCCTTTGCGGATTGGGACCGCTTACATATCCCGGCTCGGCGATATCGAAGATGAAGACACCGCCCGGCCGTAGGGCTTGGTATATTCGGGTAAATAGTCTTTTGACCCCTATTTTACCGTGTGTATCGAATTGATAATTCAGGCACTCTCCTATTGATGTCACAGCATTACATTGGGGAAGCCTGACTTTCAGAAAGGACGCTTTTTTGAACTTAGCCTCCGGTGCCCTTTTCCTCGCTAAATCAAGCATAGCATGAGACAGGTCTATACCTATAACTTCATAACCCGCATGGGTAAGCGCTTTTGCCCATATTCCGCTACCGCAGCCCAGGTCAATAACCAGTCCATTTTCTAAGCCTTTTTGATGGAGGATCTCCAGTAGACCGGGCGCAGATTCCCTGGCAAAATCTCCAAAACCGACGTCGTGAATATAAGCAAGGTCTTCTCCATAACCCTCTATCATAGAGGATAAACTTACCCTGACAGTTGTTTACAAGAAAGCTGTCTCTCTTAATCAGCAATAAGAAACGTTATAGAAAAATGTACACTCTCTTTTCCCTGCTCACCCGTTTACTCAAGGTGCTGCAAGTAGCACGACATCACATAATTCTTTCTACAAGAAAACAGTTATTCTTCTTCCACTAGAGCCGATAAAATCAGTGAAATCAGCGCAAGTAAATTTAGAGCGGCGCTAGCAGCATGAGAGTACTCCCATTGCCGCCTAAGCTCTAGCCAGTTTGCAGGCAACATTGTCCAGTTGCCAGTTTCTTGGTTAGCAGGATATGTATAGGTCCAGAACACTACCTGTGTTCCCAATATGCAGAGAAAGGCACTCAGGGTCAGCACAAAAGTCCTTGGCTTTGTCCGGACCACGATCGTTAAAACAAGGTTGGAAAGCAACGCCCCAACCACGACAAATCCGAGCAACGCCCAGCCTCGGTAAATCTGCTGAACCATCAGATAATCGTCACGGGATAGGTCGATTTTGTTGGGCAACTCCAGTAAGTGGGCCAGTGCCGGGGCTAGAGCCAAGGCCGTGAATAACAGGGCAAGAAAACGTATTGTCTTGAGCCCCATTACTTTACCCCCTCTTTTTACCTCATTGCCGTCTAATCATAGACACTGATGCACAAAAAGGCAGCCGCTCCGCTTCGAGTCGCGGCTGCCCTTAACTCTTTTTTACATATCTCCTTTATCTTTACCCTTCTTCTCTTTTTTGTATTCCTTCTTATGCTGCTCTTTAAATTCGTGTAGCGCAGTTCTCTGTTCGGGCGTAAGAACATCCCTGATGTCCAATTTCATCTCAAATTCCGCCCTTCTCAATTCTCCGTGCGTCTTCCCCGCCTGGTCAAATTTGGATAAAATCTGTTCTCTAGTCGAATTTGGATTTTCCATTACTTCCTTGAACGCCTCATAGTCTGCCTTGACCTGGGTGCGGAGACCGCCGATCTTCTCTTTATTTGCAGAGGCTATCTCCTCTATTTGAGTTTTTTGCTGGTCGGTAAGCTTTAGCTTTTCTACCACTTCAGCTTTATTCCACCAGTCCCAACCGCGCTTTCCATGCTTATCACAGTCCTTCCCCGAGTAGGCCAAAGCAGCAAAGGATAAAATAAGAAAGGTAACAGCAAACAATGATAAGACTCTAGTCATCTTAAAACCTCCTAAATCATAGTTTTAAATTATTAAACTATCGAAGTCACAATATGGTTACAAAAAAATTGCTTAAGCTTTTGAATGAGTTCCATATACTTATGGTAATTATAGCCGAAAGAGTGACAATATAAATTAAGCGCGAAAAATGATTGTCAGCACACACCAGCCCATCTTCTTACCCTGGCCTGGATTTTTCTTTAAGGCGATGAAGTCAGACTGCATGGTTTTACTCGATAACGTGCAGTTCCCACGCGGCCACGGGTGGGTTAATCGAAACCGGCTTAAAAACGAGCAGGGAGAATTGTGGCTTACAGTTCCCGTCTGGAAAAAAGGGCGCGGTCTCCAGATAATTCGGGAAGTAGAAATATGCTACGAAGTAGAATGGAAAAGAAAACATCTACAGAGCATCATACAGAGTTATGCCCATGCTCCTTATTTAGATGATTACCTACCAACCCTGGAATCAACCTACAATAAAAACAATCATAAGCTGGCCGAGCTCAACATGAGCATAATTAAATTCCTATGGGAAGCGCTTGCGCTCAAGACCAAACTTTATCTACAGTCGGAACTGGGAGTCACCGGAAAGGGTACTGAGTTGATCATTAATATCTGCAAACACCTAAAGGCCCATACTTACCTGACCTTTCCTATAGTGGAAAAACATTTAGATATACCACTGATAGACCACTCCGGACTTCAAATTGAGTTTTGCAATTTTAAACCACCAGTCTACCCACAACTCTGGGGAGAGTTTATATATAATCTATCAACGCTGGATATGCTTCTTAACTGCGGGGAGAGAAGCAGGGAAATTATTACTTCAAAGTGAACTAGTATCCAAGTTGTCTCTTAATCTTCTCGCATCCTTTAAACGATTTTAGACGCAAATATACCCTCAAAAAATTCATGCTTTATGGTAAATCATTTGTCCGTTCATCCTGAGCCCGTCGAAGGGTGAACACAAATATAAACTTGTAAACCTATACCCCGTAGTAAGTCTAGTAGAACCAACCGAAATAATGAGCTAGTAGTAAAGAACCGCTCTCTCTATCTTTATCACGCCGCAACCTGGTGAGTAATTTTGATATCAGGC
Organism: Thermodesulfobacteriota bacterium; assembly: GCA_035559815.1. NCBI lineage: Bacteria > Pseudomonadati > Thermodesulfobacteriota > Thermodesulfobacteriota bacterium. The sequence continues at coordinate 348,512 of DATMAT010000023.1, read as the reverse complement.
GTGCCGCGCAGTGTTTGATACACGACACAATATCTCTCCGTCAATCTAAGGAGAGATGTCAATTGCTCCGGAGAGGCATTGGTATCCAGGTCGAAATGGAGCCGGATATTCTTGAACCCAACCGGAGCTTCTTTGGATACGCCCAGCGTCCCTCGAAAATCCAAGTCACCCTCGGCACTGACAGTTCCTTTGCGTAGCTCTATACCTAAGGCTGTAGCTACTGCGTTCAAGGTCACGCCGGCGCAGGCCACAAGCGCCTCGAGCAACATGTCTCCCGAGCACGCAGCGAGACCATTGCCTCCTGTCGCCGGATGAAGCCCTGCTTCTACCAGCGCTTTTCCTGTCTCAACTCTGCAGGTAATACCCTCGCCGATGCGGCCCTGGGCTTTCAGGGTGATAAGCGCAGCCTCGGGGTGTTCTTTATAACGCTCTTTTAACGGAGCCTGTAATGACCTTAGTTCTTCTGATTTCATGAGTATCTCCCCATATAATTGCCAGATTATTCATAGATAATAATCCTATCATCTTTTCTTCTATTCTCCAGTGTATTTTAGTTACCTATATTCAATAGGTGTAAGAGGACCTGTAAAAACATCCAAAGAGACCTCATCGGCCAACTTAGCCTTGACATAGAAACCTTACGATCAACTATAATATTAATATATGAAAGATATTGCTGAAATAATTATGGTATAATTATGAGTAATATACGATTCGATTGGGATGAGAATAAAAATGTCGCTAATAAGAGAAAGCACAAAGTCTCTTTTGAGGAAGCAAAGAGTGTTTTTTACGATGAACACGCTCGACTTATTGCCGACCCGGATCATTCCCAAGCTGAAGATCGCTTTATATTACTCGGCCTGAGCTATGAGCTTCGAGTGTTAGTTATCGTTCACACCTACAGGGAGAGCGAGGAGACAATACGATTTATATCGGCAAGAAAGGCAACTAAAAAGGAAACAAAGTTATACGAAAGGAGAAAATAACATGAGGAAAGAATACGATTTTACAAAATCTATAAAAAACCCTTACTCTAAAAAACTCAAGAAACAAGTCACCATACTGCTCGAAAATGAGATCATAGATTACTTTAAGAAGCTCGCCGCAGAAACGGATATACCCTATCAGAAGTTGATCAATCTATTCCTGAGAGAATGCGCCGGAAAAAAATTGAAACCCGCTGTTAGCTGGGAGGAAACGAAGGATTGACTCCACATTCCCGGCTCATAAGCCATTTTATATTATCTGATGCAAGCAAAATGGGATATTCTCGATTGGATTTAAACTTAAAACCATAGACCCGCTAAGGAAGGGAAAGTAGTAGGCAAATTGGATAATGTAGCTATTAATAATAGAATAAGATTGTAGCTAGGATGAAAGATTCTTTTGAGAAAGGAGATAGTTGTAATATTGTAGAAGCTCAGCCGGTCCTGGAGTGAGCTTTAACTTCTTTCTCAAGTCTATCACCCAGCTCTCTCTTCTGCACTTCCAGATCATAGTGAGCCTGCAAATTCAGCCAAAAGCGTTCAGATGTCCCGAAGTAACGAGATAGCCTCAGAGCCGTGTCCGCCGTAATGGCCCGCTCGCCATTCACTATTGCATTAACCCGCCTCGAATCTACATTGATATCTTTAGCCAAACGATACTGACTGATACCCAGGGGTTTAAGAAATTCTTCCAATAAAATTTGACCAGGATGGATTGGTTCTATTTCTCTTTTTCTCATGAGTGCCTCCTCAGGAGTGATAATCTGCGATTTCAACTGCATACGCATCGCCACCCCGCCACTTGAAACAAATTCTCCATTGATCGTTGATTCGGATACTGTATTGTCCTTTACGATCTCCCTTCAGTTTCTCAAGCCTATTCCCCGGTATGATTCTTAGATCTTCCAGTGACTCAGCCGCATTCAAAATAAGAAGCTTTCGCAAGGCAGCTCGCAAAACCTGAGTTGGTAGCTTCCTTGGCCTTAGTCCTTGAAATAGTTTCTCAGTATCGGAATCGGCAAAATGCCTTATCACTAGGAAATATAGTAGCGTAACACGCTATCAGGGTCAAGCGTTAATGGTTTTTCACCAAAATCCAACTTAGTTAGATAATTCATAACTCCTTCATGTACTCCACCATGCGTCTTCTCATACCCTCGTCTGGAAGGCGGCCGTAGCATGCCTGCATGTTGTCCTTAAGGTGCTGCGGTTTGCTGGTGGCGGGAATTACGCAGGTAACCGCCGGATTGGATATGATGTATTTGAGGAAGAACTGCGCCCAGCTAGTGCAGTCAAACTCTGCCGCCCAGGGAGGCAGTGCTTTACCCTTGACCTTTCCAAAGAGATCGCCCTTCTCAAACGGCTCGTTTATGAGCACTGCCGTTCCCTTTTCTGCTGCTAGTGGGAGTAGCCGCCTCTCTGCATCCCTGGTCTCGATATTGTAGTTGAGCTGTACGAAATCGAGGTTTTCTTTTTCTACTATCTTTTCTAATTCAGGATGTGCGCTGACCCGGGAGTGAGTAACGCCGAGATAGCGAATCTTTCCCTCTTTCTTCCATGCCCGTAGCGTTTCCAACTGAGTCATGACATCTACCAGGTTGTGAACCTGCATCAGGTCTATCTTTTTCCGATGAAGTAGCTTCATAGAGTTCTCCATCTGCTCGATTCCGGCTTCCTTTCCCGTGGTCCATACCTTTGTAGCTATGAAAAGAGAATCAACGATGTTCAACTGGGAAGCAAGGTCTCCTATTACCGATTCGGCAGTTCCATACATTGGGGAAGTATCCACCACCGTGCCTCCCATCTCCACGAACAACCGGAGTACTTCTTTTAACGGTTCACGCGACTCACCCGGGATCAAATTAAAGGTGCGGGCTGTGCCCAAACCTACGGCCGGAATTTCCTCACCCGTGCTGGGAATCCTTCGTTTGATTATGGGCTTCTTATCTTGCGCTATCGAGATATCCGGTATAACTAGTAAAGCCCCTAAGCCGAGTGAAAACTTGATGAAACCTCTTCGCGACGGACTAAACGCCGTCGAATGATTAACATATTTTTTATTATTACTCATGCCAATTCCTCCTGTTAGTTGGTTTATTCCGATTAGATTCATTAGTATTGGCTACAAGGTTACATTTTCACACATGGTCACGAGCAAGACTCGTGACCTACCAAACAAAATTTCCGGGCGGCCCCCCAGCCCAGACAGTAGACATAGTTATCTTTTTGATAACAACTCCCATTGAATCCATCGGTTTAATAGAATCGATCTTAAACATCAGTGATCCCTCTCATACCTTTTTCCGATATTATCTCCTGTTCTACTTTGACTTCTTTCAAAATGTTATCCTGTTTCTTTCCCAGAATGAGACCGGTGAGCATCCATATCGCCGATATCGGCACGGCGATGAAGGCGATTGACGAGAGATTCAGTCCCATACCGACAAGGCCAGCAAACGCCCAGCCGCTAGCCGCATCTCCAGCTCGGTAAACGACGGTATCGATGAAATTCTTGGACTTGTACTTATCCTCCTTGGGTACGACGGTAAAGAGTATTTCCCGGGCAGGCCGGGTGATGGCAAAGTTTCCAGCCCTTTTTATGACCTGAAATATCACCAGAACGGAAAGAACCGGGAAAAGACCGAGAGCCACAAAACCGAGTGTAACCAGCGCCGGTATGAGCATGAGTGTTGCCGACAAACCGAGTCTTGTGGCTAGCTTTCCGGTGATAAATACCTGGCCGATGATAGTTAGCGCGTTCACGGCCAGGTCCATCGACGCAAACAAGGTGGTTCGCTTAGCCGGTTCGTCAAAAGCGCTTTCGATGATTCTCGCCTGGGTGAAATAGAGAAATGTAGAAAGAGTGGTATAGAGGACTACAAAGAGGCAGATTCCCAGAAGGTAAGGAGAGCGGAGCACTCTGGTGAATCCTGCAAAAATGCTGCCCCCGATGCGCATGTTATCCGCATTTTGCTGAGTTTCTGACTCTTCACCCTTTGTATGAACTGAACCCTCCCAGCGTAGAAGTAGATGTATGCAAACCACCGAAAGAAAAAGTAACAGTATTGATAATAGAATAAGGTTCACCGGTCCCAGGACAGTGCTCAAGCCTGCAGTTAGCGAAGGCCCGGCAATGGCCCCAGCGCTTCCGCCCGCGGCGATAAAGCCGAATAGCCGCTTCGCCTGTTCGTTGGTGAATAGGTCTGCCATAAAACTCCAGAAAACAGACACAACAAAGAGGTTGAAGACGCTAAGCCAGATGAAAAATGCCCTTGCCGTCCATACGCCGTATAGACCGCTTTTAAAAAGCAGGAAAAAGACGAGCAGGTTTAATATGAAAAAGTAATAGACCACAGGGACAAGTCTCCTTCTCGGAAAACGCGCTACGGCAGCGCCAAAAAGAGGTACCCTAGCAACATGACTACAAATGTGCCGGTAAAGAGCCATTGGAGATTTTCCACTCCGCCCTGGATGCCCATCTCGTCCCGAATCGGACGGAGGATGTAATAACTGCAGAGCAGGCAGAAGAAGTAGGCAAAAGAAAACAGTAAAGCACGAACCTCGTTTTTTCTGACTTCTAGGATCTTTTTGAATAGCATCGAGCTAACTTTTGATTTTCGACAGACAACAAATGTTACTTATGTTTTATGGTGCTAAGCTAGCTTAGGGACAATCAATCAATAAAGACATGCCTACTAACAATTGTCATACCCGCCCCCGGTTGAACCGGGGGATCGATCGGGTATCCGCTTTGAATTTGTCATCCCCGAATGCTCCCCAATAAAAACATTTGGGGACAGGATTAATCGGGGATCCATCTTTTAAAATCTGGATTCCCACTTCCGTGGGGATGACATTCCTTAATTCTGCTTTGGATAAACAAACGCAGAATATGGCAATTAAATCTTTAGAAATAGTATGCAGTATGATTGCCGAGATTTCCTCTATTTTTTTATCCAGAAGTTGAACGGGAGGGAAAATAGTAAAAATATTTTTATTTGAGACTAAGGCCCGGGGCGGGAAAACTGTGAAATTATCCTCTAAAATTAAATAGTTTACCCTTCCCCGGAAGCCATCTCCCGCGCTACTTGCTCCATTTTTTCGGGCGGCATGTGCAGAAACGCCTGGTCCCGCAGCCAGGCAAGAATCGGGCTGTGTACCTGCGTGATCTTTGCCATCATTCTGCTCTTCTTTACGACATCCTCAGTGCGTTTCTTTCTGTGTTCTTGGAAAGCCTTGAGCGCATCATCGAGGCTTAACTCCGAGGTCAATAGCTCGGCCAGCCTTATAGAGTCTTCTATGGTGATGTTAGCCCCCATAGCGGCAAATGGAGTTGTGGCGTGTGCTGCATCTCCCAGAAGTACAACGCGGCCTTTGACCCAGGTCTTGAGAGGCTCTAAATCCCAAGCCTCGGTATGAACGAGCTCTGAGTCCTCTGTAGAATTAACAGCCGCTATCAAAAGCTCATACCAATCTTTGATGCGTTCGAGAATTTCTTTCTTGTTTGCAGACAAGTCTTTTCCGGCAGGAAACTTATGGGTTAAATACCACCTTATTTGTCCGTTTCCGACGTCGGCAACCCCAGCCTTCGCACCCCTGCCCCAAATTTCAACATGATGTCCATCGGGCAATAGAGGATGTCTGAAAGGGATCACCGCCACAATAGCACTGTAACCCGAGTAGCTGAGCCTTGCTTTACCGGACACGTGTGTTCTCACTACCGAGTGAATACCGTCAGCCCCGATAACCAGGTCACCGGTGGCGTGTGAACCGTCGGCCAGTACGGCCGTAGCGGTGCCTTCATCCTGTTCGATGCCAACGCATTCTGAGCCCATTTTCACGGTGCCAGCATCACCGATAAGGTTTACAAGCGATGATAACAAACCGGCGCGGAGCATATCGTAGCTGGGCGCGCCAAGTTTACGTGAAACTTCACCCACCGGCATCATCTCAATCAGCCTCCCTTCTTGGTTACGAATTTCCGTCCTCTCAATCGCAGCCCCAAACGAATCAAGCATTTCTTTCTCCAGTCCCTGCGACATGAGATGCCCGATTGCATATGACCAGATGGTAAACCCGGTGGCCTGCTGCTGTAGTTTCGTGCGCTTCTCGTAAACCTCTACCTCCACTCCAGCCCGCCTGAGAGCAAGCGCAGTGGTCAGACCGCCAACGCCGCCTCCTACTATGACCACCTTTTTTAGTTTAGCCATTCAGCAATCACCCCCCTTTATCAAACTTACTTCTTGCCTATTTCCATTATAGCGGATACTACCTTTATTACCGCTGTTGCCAGTTTTTTATGTTCCTGTGCGTCTAGATGAACGCCGTCAACCTTGCTGACTTTCACATATTTAGACGAATCTAGAAAATGACATCCTGAAAACTTAGCCGCCTCTTCGTATGCCTTTCCCAATTCTTTTGAGACTCCCTGCCTGCCCTCAAAAAATACACCCATAAAATTGGACAACTTTCCGAGCGGTGGGGGAGAGATTAAGAGTATTTCCGGCACTCCCAGTCTTGGCCCACACTTGCTTCTCTGGACAGTCCAAATAAGGGATAGACACCCGGCCACTATTTCCGACGACGTGAAATTGAAGGATTTCCACAAATCATTAGTCCCGAGCATAAGGATGAACATATCGACTGGCGAATGAGATTCGAGCACCGTGCTCAGCATCTTTTGTCCGTTCCTATCCGGAAGGAAAGGACTATCCCAATTCGTAGTTCTTCCCATGAGGGATTCCTCCACAACCCGTACAGAATTTCCCAATTCCAGTTGCAGAATCCCCGGCCAGCGCTGGTCAAAGGGAAGCCTGGTCCCATCAGCAGGGTTAAATCCCCAGGTTATGGACGCCGCAACATAGTATCGTTTGCATATTTCATCCTCCCTTATCCGTACTTTGGTGATAAGAAAAATTGTATGAAATATAGAATAGGTTGCTACGCTTCGACCTGGCTCACCGGCCGGGTAATTTTATGGATACTTCCGTGCCGTTCCCGAACCCGTTGAAGCGAAGAGAATATACCCCTTCCCTCAGTTGACCGCCGCTTAAGCGCAAGACATTCCCGGCATCAGTTTCTTCAATCTTGTCGGAAGCATCAATCACACCCCCATCATCATCAATCAACTTAGCCTCGAGCTTATTGCCGCTCATAACCTCCACGTTAATGTCGAGAGGAGATTGGCCATCGTAATAAAAGTAGTAATTCTCCACCGGCGCTTTAAATTCGGCCCGGTAGGGCGGTTCTAGAATAACCCGGTCTCGCTCCGATAATATTTCATAATCGCACATGATGCACTCTTTTATCAGTTCCCATTCCGGCCTCACTTCGGTTTCACCACAGTCTTTGTCAAACGAAAAAAAGTACGAGATTTGCATGTCGTAGTCCAGAATTTGACCAGGAAAAGCGGGCTCGACGGAAATTGTAAAACTGCTCGGACCTATACCGGAGATTGAAGTGCTGAAATAGGAGGCATTGGTATAAGTTTTTACGACGGCATCTCCGTTGTAAATTTTTGCGTTAACATTGTTGGTGAAACTAAATGCCAGGCTAGGGATGGAGCACGCGCCCAATAGATTTCGGACGTCCGGGGAGGTTATCTTAAAATAATCTTTGTCATCAAAAGGAAATATGTTCAGACTGGATAGCCACATTCTCGGCGGCTCATTCCCATCGATTACCCAATCCAAACTATCCGTGACCAGCAAGATCGGTCCCCGCAAAGTATTCGTGCCAAGCGGGGTTGCTCCTGCCAGGGCGTTGTTGTTATCCGGAGATACGGGGTTAGGGTTTCCGCCTTTTTTATCAAACCGGTCGGGTTGTTTGGGTTGTGTGTATGGACAAAGCCCTACTGCACACCAGGCTTTAATTACCTGACCTACTTCTTGAGAATCTACCCCGTAAAGGTCTTCGGCGGCGCGGATCGAGCCTTCACGGGCGTCTTCATAGCCTGAATTGGAGTTGAGATATCTGGTAAGAGTCCTATAGGCTATCTTACCAGATTTCTGAATGCCGATTCCGTTGATCGAGTACTGGACGTTAGTTTCACTGTTTGTGCCGGTGTCGCCGTCGGTGAGCAAGTAAAACCAACGATTCTGCACATTGCCGTTAACGTGCGGGTCTATCGTGCCCGTGCTTTGCCAGTATTTTCCCTTATAAGTGTCCGGTTGATTATAGGTCTTCGGGTTTTTAAGATCCCGGCAAATAGCGCCTCCGGTGCAGCCCTTGCCATCGCCGATGACCCAGTCGGGGTTTTGATTTTGCTCTTCCCAGCGCTCGACCAATTGTCCCATGATATCGGAAAAGGATTCGTTAAGCGCAGCCGATTCCTTGTTAGCATCGTATTCCAACCCGGCGGATGTCTGAATGAGGCTATGAGTAAACTCATGCCCTACAATGTCTACGGTATTGTAATCATCGTTGTCGCTATTGGTGCTGCCGAAGCCGATGTCTATCACGCCTCCGCCTCCCGAAGCATTGTTTGGACTCAGATTCCCGTCTTTATCCTTCAGATTGGGGTTGTTGCGAATGGTCATGTTGCTATTCTTGTTGTCATAACTGTTTCTTCCATGCACAAGCCGAAAATAATCATAGGTGATATCCAAAGCCCAATAGGAGGTAACCAACGACCTATTATTGCCGTTCCAGTTGTTATCATCGTCAAATACATCAACGGCTTTATCCGTATTATCCAGCAGAACTGCCTTTAGTTCGTTTCCATTGCAGTCATTGATAAGGTAAAAACGGTTGTTCGTATTTTTGGTATTAAACTGCTGATTTCCCCTGAAAGTCGTGTCTCCGCTGCCGGCGTGGCAATTAGCAAACAAGGGAAGTTCCTTGAGCACCGAGCCGTCAGAGGCATTGATGTAAACTTGCCTGGAGCGGTCTAACGGAAGTGCGTACACCTTGAACATCCAGGCCAGCACCCATTCGTCCGAATCGGTATTTGGCTTCTGGGCAAAAATCAACTGGCCCTTGGGGCGATATTCTTGTCCTTCATTCTTTGTGTCGGCGCTTTCCAGGTCTTCGACCAGTTTATCCTCACGAAAGTATCTTTCCGACGGAATGAGCTTCATCACTATTTGTAGCGCGTCCTCTTCTGAAATCGCCGGTGTGGTTTCTGGTGGAGCAAAATTCATGGCCAGGGTGCCGTTTGCTTTAAGCGCACGGCTCTCTTTGGCGTGAACCATAAACTCAGCATTCTCTACAGGAATTTCCTGGTAATACTGCAGGTACCTATAGTGAACCATTCCCAATTCATCACTTTCTTCGGAAACAATAACCATCTTATTACCGGGAGTGAGTTGAAAGATTTCGGCATAGTCATCAAAAAGAGTCTTTGGGTTGACGTTCGCCTCTTCCTTGAACGTAACCCAGCCCGGAGTAACGCTCGGTTCAGTTATATCCCAAATGTCTTTAGACCGCTGACAGGCAGATAGGAAAGAGATTAGTATTAAAACCCATAGAAAATGGATGGCGGGAGTTCTTTCCCAAGAACCTGCTAATTTACCTTGATTTGAAATATCGGGGGCCACGGCGCGGGACAAATCGCCTGCTGCATTGTACAAGAGCTTGCACAACTGGTCAGAATTGCTGGATGGGTCATTGGCCATTTACCACCTTCCTCATTTCGTATTGTAAGGCCGATTATATACCACAGGAAATGCTATTTCAATTTACGTACTGTTACCCTAACACACCGGTAGAAAAATTCTTCCTGAGAGCGGCTTCCGAAAGAAATCATGATTATTTGTTCAAAAGTTTCAGTTATTGTAAGATGTATCAACCAGCTAAACAAAAAGGAGCAACTCCACAGTATGAAAGGGATATTTTGCATAAGCATTATACTTACCCTTCTAATTCCTGCTCTGAATACTGCTCATGCATTTACCTGCGGTAAGAAATTCTTTTCAAAGGGTGACCTCAGTTTTCAGGTTCTGATAGATTGCGGCGAACCGGTCATAAGGGAGGTAATAGGATACACCCTGACCCCGGACCAGAGAAGGGAAATGGTAATAGAGAGATGGGTGTATGGGCCGGTGAAGGGATTCTATCAGGTTCTCATCTTTGAGGGTGGAGTGTTGATAAAGGAAGAAAAGATTATTAATAAATAAGATAAGTTAGGAACAATTCTTAAAGTCGAACATTTAAGGGCGAAACGACTGATCAGTAACAAGCAGATGGGCGCCAAAAGAGCTGCACGATACCGGTGAAACTATGAAGCCGAGTCGAGACAATTCAGCAGCAACAAGAAAAACACCCCTCATTCCCATTAGTTGCCGTGACGATGACATTTAATTACTCTTTAACCCCAACCGTTGTAAAAAACGTCTCTTTCGACAGTATATAACAACTAACCAATAATGGAATCAACGCTTAGGGTCAGTTCTGGGTCGAACAAAGGGCTTACGGTTTCACCACGAGTAAAGTAACGAACCTCTTTGTACATACCTTCCTGCGGCTCTCTATAAATTTCAATCATGTCTTTAATCAAGTTCACCAGCCATACCTCAGATATTGATGCCGTTGCATAAAGAGGTATTTTGATGTCCCGGTCGTACTCTAAAGATGTATCACTTACCTCTATAATCAACAAAACATCGGTGGGTGTCGGATGGGCGTTAGAATAAAAATCATTGCGTGGTCTTAACAAAATGATATCAGGTTGAGGCTCTGAAAGGTTGCTTAGACGTAGTGGATTTTGGACGCTTATTATAGCAGTTTCACTAAGAAGGCGATTGAGTAAAGCATTTAAACGACTAACGCAGCCGGCATGGCGGCTTCCAATCGGGGTCATTTTTATGATTTCACCTTCGATGAGCTCTACTCGGTCATCCGCGGATAGGATGCCGGCCTCAGCCATGCGGTAATACTCAGTTATGTTGAATTGACGTTTTGTAACCCGGACTGACATAACCCCTCATACCAAAAATTTAGCTCGGAGTTACTAACACATAATAGCATAGCAACTGACGAACCTCTAGTTATACACCCTCACCACGTTGTAAAGGGCGTCTCTTTCCACCGGGATGTAGCCGGCGTTTTTTATCATGTTAACCATGAAATCCCGGCTGTGGCCGACCTCGGACGGGGCGCCGGCATCGTGGATTATCTTCTCTCTCATGATGGTGCCGTCAGCATCGCTGGCTCCGTAGTGAAGGGCGACCTGGGCCAGTTTTTCGCCGAGGGTTATCCAGTAGGATTTAATGTGCGGAAAGTTGTCCAGATAAAGGCGGGCAAGCGCGTGTATTTTCAGGTCATAAGACCCGGGGACGAATTTCACCTGTTTCTTGAGTGCAGTGTTCTCAGGCTGGAATAAAACCGGTATGAAAGCAAAGAATCCCGGGGATTCATCTTCGATTCTTCTTAGCCTCTCCAAATGGTCGACGACATGAAAAGGCTCCTCTATATGTCCATACAAGATTGTGGCATTGGTAGGTATGCCCAGCTTGTGAGCGATCTTGTGTATCTCTTCCCACCTGGTGGCAACGGTTTTTGGCGCACATATCTTCTTTCTAACATCGGGATGAAGGATCTCGGCGCCACCGCCGGTGAGGGCATCCACTCCGGTTTCTTTGAGCGTTACCAATACCTCTTCGATGCTCTTCCCGCTTATCTCCGTGAACCAGTCAATCTCCACTGCGGTGAACGCTTTCACGTGAGTGTTTGGAAACGCATCTTTAATGAGCTTCACAATTCCCAGATAATGCTCAAACCTCCAGTCGGGATGGAGACCGCCGACGATATGCACCTCTCTTATCTCTTCATTCAGCATTGACAGTATTTGCTCATGGCTTAATTCATAAGCATAGGCAGATTTTTTGGTTACCCCAAAGGCGCAGAATTTACAGGAGATGGCACAGATGTTGGTGGGGTTAACGTGACGGTTTACGACGAAATAAACCTTCTCCCCTTCCCTCTTTCTCTTCACATAATTCGCCATCATCCCCACCGCATTCAGGTCCTGGGTTTCCAGGATCTTTAGCCCGTCCTCAAAGCTCAGGCGCTCTCCATTTTCGACTTTTTTCAGGATCGGTAGAAGGGATTTATCCCGGCAAAGGGTTCCTATTCTGTCCAATACTCCTTCCATCTCTTGCTCACCTTCCCTTTTACATCTTCCGACATTTCGATTACCTCAGGATACCATTCCTTGAATGAGGCATCTATCCCCATCCTTCCGTTATAAACTACCGCCGAACCCTTCAATTCGGTCTCCTCAAAGATAACATCGAGGTAAGGATCGAACCTGGTAAATATACCCCATATTAGCTCGGTGTCATCATGAATGTCAATATCTGCGCTTACCACCGCTACAATCCTTAAATCCTTGTACCCAGGCAGGTCAAAAATTCTGCGGATGGCGTCTTTGGGCTTTTCCTTAACCTTAAGCACCAGGAATCCGCCGGGTAAAAGCCTGTAGTCTAGAACCTGGTCAAGCTTTTCTCTAGGGTCGGGCACCGTCTCAGGAATTTTTCTTTTTTTTCTGTCCGAGTTGTTAGCCCGCCTCACCGCATTTATCCCCATCTTGCTCCCAACGTTTAGCTTTCTGCTGGTAAAGTCCAGAGTATCAACCGGCGCCCAGGGAATAAGAAGAAAATCTTCACGCGGGTCAAAATTTTCACCTATCTCTTTGAGAACCGCGTCCCAGTCTCTGGGATTGACATCGCTTGAGACCATAATCATGCACTTGGTAAGAAGAAGCTGTCCGGTGCCCCAGAGTGCCAGCATGGCCTTTATTCCGTTCTTAGGGTACCTCTCGTCGACCGAGACTACCAGAAGGTTGTGGAACCCGGCTTCCGGATAGGCCCACATCCTTTTCACTTCCGGCTGGATTATTTTTATGAGTGGAGAAAACATCTCCGCAGCGGCGATTCCCAAAAATATATCCTCTTTAGGCGGCTTCCCTACGACGGTGGCCGGGTAGATCGGGTTATTTCGGTGCGTTATCTCCTTCACTTTGAATACCGGAAAATCGGCTTCCATCGAATAGTGCCCGAAGTGGTCTCCGAATGGGCCCTCTGTTCTCAGTTCTCCCTGGGGGACGATACCCTCTATAATAAACTCGGCATTTGCCGGGACGTTAAGAGATATACTTTTCCCCCGAACCATGGGAATCGGATTTCCGCGAAGATAACCGGCAAAGGCAAGCTCATCCATGCCTTCGGGAAGCGGAGCAATGGCGGTGAAAATCATCTTGGGGTCGCCTCCGAGAACTACTGCCGCTTCCAGGTCTTTTCCCAGCTTGGTCGCTTCGTGATAATGTGCAGCCCCGCCCTTGTGCGGATGCCAGTGCATTCCGGCTGTTTGTTTATCGTATATCTGCATCCGGTAGATTCCCAAGTTCCTTCTATTCGTGACCGGGTCTTGGGTCAAGACCAACCCTAATGTGATAAACCTTCCGCCGTCCTTGGGCCAGCACTTGATTATGGGAAGCCGGTCCAGGTTGGGTTCCTCTTCTACCTGTTGAACTACACCACTCCCGACGCTTTTGGTCCTCATGGACAGGAGCCCAAATGCTTTTGGCAGAATTGAGAAAAACGACTTAATCGACGGCGGATTTAACTTCTCGAAAAGATAAACTAGCTCTTCGCCTAACTCTCTCGGTTTTCTTCCCAGGGCAAGCTCAACCCTCTCTTCATTCCCAAAGAGGTTAATGGCCAGAGGAAACGGTGAACCCTTGACGTTCTCAAAAATGAGGGCAGGTCCGTTCTCTTTGATCACCCTCGAAGAAATCTCGGTGATTTCCAGGATCGGGTCAACCTCAGCTTTTATCCTTTTTAGGTCGCCAGTCGCCTCCAGATATCGTATGAATTCCTGAAGGTCGGGAAAGTTCCTTTTTTTCATTTGTGTTTCGTTGTCAGAGGGTTTTTAGCAAAGCATCGTATTCACCGTGCGACCCTATCCAGAACCACACGACCGTATTCTTATCTTCTCTCATTACCCCTAGAGCCCTCCACCCAAGTCCAACTCTTATGGAATGGATTTTTTAGTTGCTTTTACCGGTTTGAACTCTAAACTGGGGTAGTAAGGATTCTTCTTCCATAACTTGTAATTCTTTCGTGCTGTACGCCTTACTCTCTCTGGTAACTTGGGAAAACGGTCAATAAACTCCTCAGTAAGCTCCGATTTCACAGATCGTCAAATCCCATTCTCTTCGTCTTTCCGGCTTTAGACTCTTGTAGAACTTTTCCCGCTAATTTTTCAAGTTTGCTCTGTGGTTGATCAAGCGTTTTCTGCCATTTGAGTTCGTTATCAATATCCTCTATAATCTGTTTGGCGATTCCATCCTGTAACTCTGGTGGCAAAGCTTCAACTTTCTTTATTGCTTTTGAAAGTAACGTTGTCATTTTTATACCCTAGTTAGCTATTCTAAATCCTCCTGCCGCCATCCGCTCCCATCGTCAATTCCAATTACCTTCAGAACCTTATTCACAAAACCCTCCACCAGGTCATTTACGGTACTTGCATCAATATAATGAGGAGGGCTTATCGGCATTATTATTGCACCTTCTCTGGAAAGCTTAAGCGCATTTTCAAGCGCAATGGAGCTAAGCGGGGTCTCCCTCAGCGCAATGACCAGCCTTCTTCTCTCCTTGAGCGCAACCTGTGCCGCTCTGGTTATCAAGGTATCGGCGATTCCGGAGGCGATCTTGCCCAGAGTCGACACCGAGCAGGGAATTATTACCAGACTATCGAAATGGTTGCTTCCGGATGAAAAAGGTGCGGCTAGGTCCCAATCATTGAAAGTCTTTTTTACCCAGGGACTAATCTCTTCAACTTTTAAACCCAGCTCTTCCTGGAGAACCCTCTTTCCCCATTTGCTCACTACCAGAAACTTGTCGTCAGGGCACTTTCTCAGGAAATCTACGCCATATACTACGCCCGAAGCGCCTGTAATTCCTACGATTGTTCGCATTTCATGTTAAGTATATCCCAGAGAGAATAAAAATGAAAACGAAGAAGCCGACCAGGATGTTTATTTTAAAAAAAGCCAGGTCTACATCGGACGATTTTCTATGTTCCAAGAAAAGGAAAAATCCGGTGACAATCAAGAACAGGAAAGCGTATACCGACCTAAATTCAGTGATATAAAGGGCGGCTAGCAAAAGAAACGCCATCAAGTGGAGGACAGCGGAAACAAGGAGCGCATTTCTCTTCCCGAACCTTGCCACCAGGGAATGCACCCCGCTTTGTCTGTCAAACTCCTCATCTAGAGTGGCATAGATGATATCGAATCCGGAGACCCAAAATAAAGTGAAAATGGAGAGAACAAGGGCCGGGAAAATTCCGTTTAGAGAACACTTCACCGCAATCCATCCGCCCAATGGAGCGAGAGCCAGTCCAAGCCCCACCCCAAAATGGCAGAGGTAAGTGAATCTCTTCATGTAAGGATATAAAACGAAAACGACCAGTGGAATCGGGGATAAATAGAAGACCAGGTCGCAGATGAGATAAGCGGCGATGGAATAAATCGTGATACCCGAACCGACGATTAAAAGGGCTTCCAGCAACATTATTTCCCCCGAGGGAAGCTCCCTCCCTACAGTCCTGGGATTACTCCGGTCAATCTCCTTATCTATTATTCTATTCAGTCCGAGTGCGGCAGTCCTGGCCCCGACCCCGGCAAGAACAATAAGCAAAAGCAATCTAATATTCGGCACGCCTCGCGCCGCAAGGAACGCCCCTGACAGAATTAAGGGGAAAGAGAAAAGTGTGTGCTCGACCTTTATAAAGCTTCCGTAGGTTTTGAGTTTATGCATTAATCCAGGATTTCATCCTGTTAATGTCGGTTGAATAGAGCGACGAATAGGGGCAATTTGCGTCGCCCCCCATTCTAATAGATGAAATGAGGTGCTATTTAAAAAGAAAGAACAATTTTATGCCGCCTTGTCCTTTACATGGCATGGGCAGTTGCTCGTACTTCCCTTATTACCGTAATCTTTATCTGGCCAGGATAGGCCACCTCGCGCTCGATCTTCTTGGCGATTTCATTAGAAAGTAAAGCAGCCTCTTCGTCGTTTACCTTCGAGCTCTCCACTATAACCCGAACCTCCCTTCCCGCTTGGATAGCATAGCACTTTTCCACGCCTCGAAATGAACCGGCTATTCTCTCGATGTCCTCTATTCTCTTTACATACGTCTCGTAGGTTTCTCTCCTTGCTCCCGGCCTTGCTGCGGAAATGGCATCTGCCGCCTGTACCAGAATGGCCAGAAGCGACTGAGGTTGCGGGTCATGGTATTTAGCTACCGCCTCAATTACCTCGGGTGGTTCTCCATATTTTCTCACAACCTCTTCACCGATCTCCACGTGAGAACCCTCAATCTCATGGTCAAGGGCCTTTCCAATATCGTGAAGAAGCCCCGCCCTTCTGGCCAGCTTAGGGTCATAGCCGATCTCCGCAGCCAGGATACCGCAAATAAAGGCCACTTCTAACGAGTGGCTAAGTATGTTCTGGGAAAAACTGGTCCGGTACTTCAGCTTCCCTACCAGCTTCACCAGCTCCGGATGCATGTTATGCGCACCGATATCAAATACCGCCTCCTCCCCGGACTTCTGAATCTCCTTCTCGATCTCGTTTTCAACCTCAAGTGCAATCTCTTCTATTCTAGCCGGGTGAATCCTGCCGTCGGAGATCAGCCGTTCCAAAGTAATTCTGGCTATCTCCCTTCGTATCGGGTTTAGAGAGGAAACAACGACGGTCTCCGGTGTATCGTCTATTATAATGTCTACCCCGGTCCGGGCCTCTATCGAACGTATGTTTCTCCCCTCCCGTCCTATGATTCTGCCCTTCATATCGTCGCTGGGAAGATTCACGACGGATATCGTTTTTTCGCTGGTGTACTGGCCAGCATATCTTTGAATGGCCAGGGCGATTACATCCTTTGCTTTTCTCTCCGCATTCTCATGAAGCTCATCCTCTATCAGCTTAAGCCGCTTCGCCGCCTCATGTCTGGCCTCATTCTCGATCATATTCACCAGCTCTCTCTTGGCCGCCTCCTGGGTCATACCGGCTATCTGCTCTATTTTCATCTTTGCCTCCTCCACAATAGAATCAAGCTCGGCCTGCTTGTCGTCGAGGGCCTTTTCCTTTGTAACAATATCCCTCTCCTTTCGGGAAATCTCCGATTCTCTTCTTTCTACAGACTCATACTTCTTATCGAGCTGTTCCTCCCGGCTCAGGAGCCTTTTCTCTATTCTGGAGAGCTCTTTTTGTCTCTCCCGCATCTCCCGTTCAATTTCCGCCTTCGTTTTCTCTACAATATCCTTTGCCTTAAGCTCCCCTTCTATCCGGATCTTCTCGGCCTCTTTCCTGGCCATCTCGATAATTACCTGAGCCTCGTTTTTCTTAAGGTCGAGATTTCTCTTCTCTATTATCATTCTGTATATATAATGTGCCGCAATGCCAATAATAAGCGCCAGAACTGCGGTCACCGTAAACCAAATAATGGTCATGGCTATCCTCCGTGTGCAAAAATTATACCCGACTCTGTGATTAAAAAGCCCACTCCTATATCCCTTTCTTCCGCCGGGACACTGTCCAACACTTGTAAATCATAAGCCAATCCTAATAATCTCCTTCTATCCACTCGCCTCAAAGTGCGGTCGTAATACCCCTTACCGTATCCCATTCTCCCGCCCTCACGGTCAAAGGCTACTCCCGGGACAATTATCAGGTCAATATCCTCTGCCTCCTTTCTATCCGCACCCGATGCCGGTTCCGGGATTCCAAATTTCCCCGGTTTTAGGTCACTGAGATCATGAACCTCAAGAAATTCAAGAATCGAACCAGAGACGCGCGGGAAGTAAATTCCTTTGCCCAGTTGTCTTGCCCTCTCAAATATCCCTTCGGTTCTTACCTCGTTTCTGACGGGAAAGTAAAGCGCCAGGCTTTTAGCCTTTTTGAATGGCTCAAAATAAATAGCCAGGGAAGTAATCCTTTTGCTGTTTTTGATTACAGTTTTTGCAGGAAGAAGAAGTCTTTTTTCCAGTAGCTCACGGCGGACTTTATCTTTCTTGAAAGAAGGGTTGGTATCCTTTACTTCTAGCGTGGGAAGACCGGAGACAGGCCTTAGGATCTCATCACTATTTAAGAGAATCCTCCCGCTGTTCTTCTCTGAGCTTTCTCGTCTCTTCTTCGCTTCTAGGACTAAAGGTTTCTTTTCCCTTGAGG
This sequence comes from Thermodesulfobacteriota bacterium, assembly GCA_035559815.1. Classification (NCBI taxonomy): domain Bacteria; kingdom Pseudomonadati; phylum Thermodesulfobacteriota; species Thermodesulfobacteriota bacterium. The sequence continues at coordinate 330,349 of DATMAT010000023.1, read as the reverse complement.
GCAATGTCCAATATCTCGACCAGGCTTCTTGATCTTTCCTCAGCACGATCTTTAAACTCCTCAAACTCTCTTTTTAATCTGAAGTAATCATCGGCTATCTTGAGAGTGGCTAGAAGAAAAGGCCTCGGTATCAACATATTACCCGGCTGTGGCGATGCTTCTTTTACCTTATCCTCCAGGTAACGAGCTATTTCGCGCACGTATTCCTCGTCTGCATCGGTTTTTATCATGAAATCGTTGTTGAAAACGCTGACCTTTATACGTTTCACCTTTATGCCTCGGACCTGATAAGATAAAGTTCTAACTTCTCGATGATTTGTTCAAGCCTCATCTTGATCTCGCGCTTTTCTCGCTCGATCTTCATTATATCTTCTCTAAGTTTGGTAACCTCTTCCGCCAAGTTTGAACGCTCTGCCTCTAACTGAGCTGTTCTGGATAAAGCCTCTTTTATTCTGCTCTCAAGAATATCCATTGATTTCATAATCTTATCAACACAAGTTTAACTTTATCTTGAAATTTTTGCAAGATGTGTAAATATTCTATCTAAATATGCAAGAATTCGGGATAATTAAACGGCTTGATGAAGTAGAGAAAAAATATGAGGAGATTGAAAAAATCCTCAGTGACCCCGGTATAAGCTCTTCCGATATTCACCGCTATTCCAAGGAGCGATCTGAGATCTCCGAGGTAGTAGAAATTTACCGCCAATACAAGAAAACCTTGCAAGAAATAGAGGAGAATAAAGCGCTTCTCCAGGATAAAGAATTGGGCGAGCTTGTCCGCAGCGAACTCGATTCTTTGGAGGAGAAACGATCTAAACTAGAGGAAAGACTGCGTATCGCGCTCTTGCCCAGAGACCCCAACGATAGCAAAAACGTCTTCTTAGAGATAAGAGCGGGGACGGGCGGTGAAGAAGCGGCTCTCTTTGCCGGCGACCTATTCCGGATGTATTCCCGATATGCGGAGAGGAACGGCTGGAGGGTGGAAATAATGAGCATAAACGAGACCGGAATCGGGGGTATTAAAGAGATAATCGCGTCGATACAGGGTAAGAATGTGTATAGCAAGCTCAAACACGAGAGCGGCGTACACCGGGTGCAGAGGGTGCCTTCCACCGAAGCCGGCGGAAGAATACATACTTCAACCGCTACGGTAGCCATCCTGGCCGAACCAGATGATTTAGAAGTCACCATAGATGAGAGGGATTTAAGGGTCGACACATTCAGGGCCTCCGGTGCCGGCGGGCAACACGTCAATAAAACGGACTCCGCCATCAGGATCACCCATGTTCCCACCGGGATAGTGGTTCAATGCCAAGACGAAAGATCGCAGCACAAAAACCGGGCTAAAGCAATGAGGATGCTGAAAGCCAAACTCTACGAGGTAGAAGAGCAAAAGCGCCAGATGGAAATATCCTCTACCCGCCGGGACCAGGTAGGAACCGGAGAGAGAAGCGAGAAGATCAGGACCTATAATTTCCCCCAAAGCCGAGTTACTGACCACCGCATAGGACTCACCCTCCACAAGATTGAAACGATCCTGGATGGAGATCTAGATGAGCTTATCCAGCCTCTGATTACCTATTACCAAGCGGAGAGCCTGAAAAAATCCCCCCTCTATTGATCATTTGGAATGAAATATCAGTAGAGATGTCGGCGACGTGTATTCCCTAATTTTATAAATACGATTTTATTCATTAGAATATAGGTGCATGAGTTGGCACTGGCTTATCGCCCTTTGCTATTTAGCATCATCCCTTTTTTATTTCGCCCACCTCTGGACTCAAAGAGAGAGGTTTTCAGCCCTGGGATATAGTGTCATCATAATCGGAACAGTGCTACATACTATCAGTCTAGTGATTGTTTACACCAGAGGAGAAGCAATAGCCGGCGGATTGGACCGGTCGCTCTATTTGTTCTCCTGGTTTATTTCACTGGTCTATATCGTGGCTTCACGGGTTAAGCCCCGGGTCTTGATAATAGGTGCCTTCGTGGCGCCGCTTGCCCTCATCCTGACCTTACCATCGGTGATTCTTCCTCAAGGTATAATCGAACACGACCCCTCCCTTAAAAACCCCTGGATCGTGGTGCATATCGCCCTGACGCTCCTTGGAGAAGCTATATTCACATTTGCCTTCATTGCCAGCGTACTTTACATATTCCAGGAAAAGAGAATAAAATCGAAAAAAATGGGAGGAGTCTCTATAAATATGCCCTCGCTTACTACCCTGGATAGCCTCAACCACTTTTGCCTACTGGTGGGATTCCCAATACTTACCATAGGACTAGCTTTGGGACTCCTTTCCGCCAAGGAAATTTGGCAATCCGATTGGAATTGGGGACACAAAGAAACCTGGTCTCTGGTCACCTGGTTTCTGTATGCGGTTTTGATTCATGGCCGGCTTGCTTCCGGTTGGAGGGGAAGAAAAGCGGCTTTGGGCGCGGTCTTAGGGTTTGGTGTCATACTTTTTACATTTTTCGTAATCGGCTACTTAGCACCTGGACAGCACGATTTTCTCGGCAGCTATTAACATGCATTTCATCTTATCTCGATAATATTCCCATCCTTGATTGTAAGTAAAACTGGCTTCGGAGTAATCTCTAGACCCCCGTTCATGCTTTTGGTTATTTCGAAACGCTGATCATCCGCCAGAGCTAACAGCCGCTCCATTATGTCCTTATTCTCAACCGGGTCTTTCAAAGCTTCGAGGGTAAGCTTGACTGCCTCGTACACCTGGTATTCCAGGGGAGAGTCCGGCCGTTCGCCGAAAGCATAGTCAAACCTGTCGCTGAAATCCAACCACCCATTGCTTCCTGGGAAAAAGAAATCGGTAAAGAGGACCTTGAACACTGCTCCATCGATTTCATTACCAATAGCTCTCAGGAATGAGTCGCTGTTCCAAGTGCTTGGCCCCAGGAAGAGTACGTTTCCCAGGGTCAACCTCTGCTTTAACAACTTAACTACCTCTGCTGAGCGCGTGGCCCCGTCGGGGATGAAAATAGCTTGAGGATGAATCGAGTTAAGCCATTCTATTTCCGTCCAGATATTATCGAGACTTAAGTCGTAAGAGCCAGCATAGGTGAGGTCACCTCCCAGCGCTTTAACCGACCTGACAAATGCCTCTTTAAACTGCTCCCCGAGATGATTCCTTGGATTAAGAACCCCGAATGTCTTTATACCAATCGCCTCTACGGCGTACCGTGCCAGAACTCGGGCCTGTTCTTCAATGTTGTATGAGAATTTTATAAGGTAAGCATTGTGTGGAATTCCCCTATTTGAGACAGGAAAAACCAGGGTAGGAATCTCTAGGGATTTTATAGTACCGTTCACTTCATCAATAAGACCGCTAGGAATGGGGCCGACCACCAAGGACACCCCGTCCTCTCTCACCATTTCCTCCAGCGCCTTTCTCGTTTCCTCTATACTCCCGCCAGAGTCTCTGACAATCACCTGAAACCCAAGTTGTCCATTGATTGTATTCGTTGCCGCCAGGATGCCCCTTAAAGCCTTTCTCCCGACCAACTCGTACTCACCGCTCAGGGGCAGTAAGCAGCCAATTAAATTAGTGTTCAATTTCCCGGATGGATGTAATGGAGTCGGTTCTTGAGCCGAGGGTACTCTGTAAGGATAAAATAGGCTAAGAAAGATGAGTATAGAAATAATAAGGATCAAAGAGCCCGTCCCGAAACCGAATCAAAATACCATTCTACCCGACTTTCACAAATAGAGTGGTTCTCCGTTCATCGGATGGAAAAATTTACCAAAACCATTTACACGAAAACACCCCTCGCCGAATATTCGAATTAAATCCATGTTTTATTCGCTAATGCTCTAGAAAATAGGTTTTAAGTCTTATAATCTACTAATATCACTATGTATTTTTTTTTCGCAAATGCGAAGAAACCGCTTGACAACCTATAATGCCCTGGTTATATTAAATGGAAATAAAAAAAGGAGGCAATTGAAATGGCCGAAAAGAAAAAAGAAGTAGAGGTAAAGGTTGAGGATTTTAGTGACTTTGTTAAGGGCCTGAGCGGTTTGGTGAAGGAAAACTACCTATCCGGCTTGGAGCTCTCCCTTTCTATTTGGGAGGAAAACCAAAAGTTCGTAAACGCCCAGCTTGAGCAACTTTTCACAGCACAAAAAGAATATGCAGCCCAGATAAAGTCAAACCTGGAAAAGCTACCCAAGGAGTTCCCGCATTTTTATTTTGACGGAAACTTCGACCGGTTGGCAAATGCTCAGAAAGAATATATAAAGCTGGTGAGAAACGTATCGGATAAGCTTGCCAAGGACTTTATTAACCTAACCCACAAAGCTACAGAGAAGGCTTTCTCCGCATTTGAAGAGCAATTAAACCTCTTTAAATCATAATAAAGACTAGGTAAACTAGCTCCTATCCCGCTTGCATTTACGTGTTAATTGTATCGAGGGAGGGTAGTTTAAAAGGGGTTTAATAAAAAGAATGTAGGAGGACTCTAATGCCTGAAAAAAAGAAGGAAGAAGAGTCTAATTATTTCAGTTACTTCAAGAAACTATACGAATCTTGGGAAAAATCCACTTCTCAGGCACTCGATGTTTGGCTAAAGAGTCCTCTATTCACAAACAGCATGGAAAGGGCGGTGGAGAAATCAATCGAGTTTAAGAATTATATACAAGACACCATGGAGCGAAACCTAAGACTCAGATATGTTCCCATTAAAAACGATACCGAAAGGCTGGCGATTTCACTAAACAAGATAAATCAGAAGCTCAATCAACTCGAAGAGAAAATCAAATCCTTAGAAACAACTCCATCGTCAACTAAAGAGAAAAAACAGACTAGGCCAAAAAAAGCCAGGAGGAAAAAGATTCATGAGCAAAAACTTTGACTACTCGGAATTCTACAAAAAATTCTACGAGGGATGGGAGAAGACCATGTCCGAGGCAATAGATATTTGGACTAAAAGCCCCTTCCTCAATAAAGCTGAATCAGCAGACCCAAAGAATGCGGAATTCGACCCGGTTGCAAACTACAAGAAGTTTTATGAAACCTGGGAGAAGACTACATCCGAAGCACTAGAAATGTGGCTTAACAGTCCCCTATTCGCCGCTAACATGGGAAAGGCAATCGAAAGGTCCTCAGAATTCAAGAAATACCTGGACGAAGTCATTGAAAAGAACCTAAAAAACATGCGCATTCCTACGAAGACTGACGTTGACCGGATCCTTTCTACGATTAACAACATCGAAGCCAAGATAAACGACCTTATGGACAAAGTAGATGAGATCAAATTGACAAAGAAGGCTTCCAATAAGTAGGTTATCGAGAAGTAGCCACCCTTCGCCAACAAAGAGTCTCACAGTTCTACCCAGTCGGTCAAACGAAAGTGTGAAGGTTTAATATTCAGGTTTTTGCTATACACGGGTTGGTGGTAGTATTATAGCCGTGACAGCATTGACACCAAGGAGGGATACCCTATATGACGATTAATTACTTCGAATCTTTGATTCAGGAAGCAGAAAAAGCAAAGGAAAAGCTGGCCAAGGCGGTGGAGCTGGCCGTAGTGAACCCGCCGGAAGTAAAAGTTGGGGTGACCCCTCACGAGGTCGTTTTTACCGAGAATAAGTTACGTCTGCTCCATTACTACCCATTAGCCGAGAAAACTTACCCCGTTCCGCTTTTAATGGTTTTTGCACTGGTTAATAGACCATATATTCTCGACCTAAAGCCGGGAAGGAGTGTAGTCGAAGTCCTATTGAAGAAGGGTATAGACGTATACATGATTGATTGGGGTGTACCGGGAGACGAAGATAAGCATCTCGGTCTCGACCATTACATAAACAGATATATAAGAAAAACGGTAAGCAAGGTAAAAAAGGTCTCCGGCTCGGACAAGGTAAGCCTGATGGGCTATTGCATGGGTGGCACTATGTCAGCGATGTATACATCGCTTTATCCCGAAGATGTGAAGAACTTAATTCTCATGACCACGGGCATCGACTTCAAAGTGGAGGGAACTTTGAATCTATGGAGTGACAAACCCAACTTTGATGTAGACAAATTTGTAGAGGCTTTTGGAAACGTTCCCCCTGAATTTCTCCAGGCCAGCTTTCTCATAATGAAACCGGTACAGAACCTGGTGTCCAAGTATGTTAGCTTTTATGAAAATGTGGAAAACGAGCAGTTCGTCGACAACTTCTTCGCCATGGAGAAGTGGCTGAATGACAACATTCCGGTCCCCGGAGAGGTTTTCAGAGAATTCGTCAAGTACTGTTATCAAGAGAACCTGCTGGTACAAAACAAGCTTCGAATCAATGGAAAATTGGTTGACCTTAGAAACATCAAATGCTCGGTATTAAACCTCATAGCCGAGCACGACCATCTCGTCCCTCCGGCTTCGAGCTTAGTTTTTAATGACTTAATATCTAGTAAGGATAAAGAGACCATAATTTACCCCACAGGCCATATAGGCCTTTCGGTGAGTAGTAAGTCACTCAAGGAGCTTTGGCCAAAGGTAGCCGACTGGCTTATACAAAGGTCTAAATGAATTGTTTGCGGGTTAGCGAGTTTTTGTGTTTGCGTAGTCTAAACTGCCAAACTCGTAACAGGCAAACAGATAAACCGTTACTACATATAATGCCCGCCATTGATTCTCAACGTGATGCCCGTAATCCAGCTTGCAGCAGGAGAACAAAGGTAGAGAACAGCAAGGGCAATCTCTTCTGGGGTACCAAATCTTCCTAAAGGTATCTGTGCCAGTATTTGCTTCCTGATATCCTCGGGAACCGTTCCGAGCATATCGGTCTCGATGAACCCGGGAGCAACTGCGTTCACCCGAATATTGTTGCCGGCCAGTTCTCGGGCTAAGCTCTTGGTGAAACCAATTATACCCGCTTTGGTCGATGCATAATTGGTCTGACCGACATTTCCCATCTCCCCTATAATTGACGAAATGGATATGATTACGCCGCTCTTTTGTGCGACCATGGGTTCCACTACAGCCTTTGTGCAGTTAAACAGGCTATTGAGATTGGTCTCTATAACTTCTTTCCACTGCTCGGGAGTCATTCTCCGTAATGTCCTATCCCTGTTTACCCCAGCGTTATTCACTAAAATATCCACCTTGCCAAAATGGTTGATTACAGCCTTGCCCAGGTTCTGGGCTTGCTCAAACTTGCTTACATCAGCCCTAACTGTAACGCACTTCCTCCCCATTTTTTCGATCTGCTTCTTCACTTCGTCGGCCTGTTTATCGCTTCTGGCATAGTTTAGAAGAATGTCCGCCCCGGCCTCGGCTAAAGCAAGGCATATAGCCCTGCCGATGCCCCTGGAACCCCCGGTGACAAGCGCAACCTTGCCACTCAAGTCGTATAGCTCATTTATCATAAAAACACCTCCTCCGAATTGTACGTATTGATTGGAATAAGCCTAGAGATTTTTAACCTTTTATTGCGATTTGTCAAATCAATTGTAGACGGCATGAACCCGACGGATATATTTTTAATTTCACTGCCAGAGTCATTGCCATCCGCATCTTTGTTATTGCTTTTTGCAGAGATAACTTTAAATACCATAAAAGATTTTCCTACCAAAGTCTCTATTAAAAAACGCATTCTGAAATGGCTTTACTAAAAAATCATACTTGACTTTATCTTCGGGATTTGATAGTTGTTGACTAAAACTAGCACTAAAGGAGGTTGAAATGGCTGCTGTAGCAAGGATAACGGAAGTCATAGGTTCATCGGAAAAGTCTTGGGATGATGCCGTGCAAAATGCTTTAAAAAGAGCCAACAAGACCCTAAGGGGCCTCACCGGATTAGAGATCACCAAAATGAACGCCCACATCGAAAAAGGAAAGATAACCGAATACCGGGCTCACGTACGCATTACCTTTATCTTAGAGGATTCGAAGTGATTTTATATTCCAGTCTATATAGCAATGGGCTAGGCCTCAAACCAATAGGCTTAGCCCTGCTTTTGCCCGGCAATAAAAGCAAAATGTGAAAATTATACCAATCGATTTTGAATGACATTTTGATCGATGTCTAAATATAATTCCAGCTTTAATGGCCTTTACAAACCTTCTTCCTAAAAGGCAGTCAGTCTATCCTTACCAGTCTAAAAATTTTGTTGACAATGAGCACCAATTTATTTATAACAAATTATAGACGTTAATGGTTTTCCCATGAGCAGATACCTTCATGCAGGAGGGGTCGAACATGAAAGCAAATGAAATCATGACTAAAGATGTTCTATCCGTCGACGAGAATACCTCGGTTAAGGAAGCGGTACAAATAATGGCCAAACACAATGTAGGAGCGCTGATTGTCCAGACCCCAAAACCCACTTTTGGAATTTTTACACAGGGCGACCTGGTAACCCGGGTGATTGCAGAGGGAAAAGACCTAGAGAAGACAAAGATTAAAGACGTCATGACCGAAACAGTCCAATGCGCCCAGGCAGAGGACAGCATCGACGAATTGACTAAGATCATGTACGAACAGAATGTTCGTTATCTTCCGGTCATGGATGGAAGAAAACTGGTTGGTATCATTTCCACTACAGACCTGTTCAGGCTAACATTCAGAGCGGCGGAAGGGTATCAGGAGGAAGTAATCTAAATTAAAATCCCCTCCTTATTTCTTCCCATCCCAGATTGAACACCCGGAGAAGAGTTGTCATTAACACACCCCAGCCAGCAAACTGGAATAGGCTATTAATTCAAGCCCTACTCAATCAATAATTCATCAAAAAGCAGTTTTGAATTTCGGATAAAATATTATACTCTTTTGCTCAAAATAGAATGAGGATAAACCTATGAACCGGTTTGTTAAGTCCCACGGGCTAGGAAACGATTACATCGTCCTGGATATAGCCGATATCGGTTTTCAACTGACAGACGAGGTTATAAAGCTCCTCTGCCATCGAAATTATGGGATAGGGTCGGACGGTATATTGCTTCTCATCCCCACGAACAAGGCAGACTTCGGACTCAGAATTTTCAACCCGGATGGAAGTGAGGCCGAAAAGAGCGGTAATGGGCTTAGGATCTTTGCCAAATTCCTCTACGAACACGGTTATACCAACAAAGATTCGTTTAACATAGATACCCTGGGTGGCATAGTCAGTGCAGAACTGGAGACCAGAAACAACCGGGTATTATTCGTCACCGTGGAGATGGGGAATGCCACATTCACCAGCACCTTGATCCCGGTGGAAGGGGAAGAAAGGGAAGTGGTGGGTGAAGAGATGAGAATAAACGGTGAGATTCTAAAGTTCACTGCGGTCTCGGTTGGCAACCCGCACTGCGTGGCGTTTGTCGATACACTCGACGAAGGCTACACCAGGAAGCTCGGCCCTATAATCGAGACTCATCGCCTCTTTCCCAAGCGAACCAATGTTCAATTCGCCAAGGTCGTTTCTAGAAACCTGGTCCAGATCCTAATCTGGGAACGGGGAGCAGGGTATACCCTGGCCTCGGGCAGCAGCTCCTGTGCGGTGGCCGCTGCATGCGTCAAAAACGGTCTCACCGACAAGTACGTAACCATTTCCATGCCCGGCGGGGAGCTTCAGATAGAAGTCAGGGATGACTGGTCGTTGAGGATGCGGGGGCCTGTCGAAGAGGTTTCTTATGGCACTATCAGCGAGGACTTAATAGAAAACATTAATAAATTGTCCTCTTCAGGGTCTTGAAGATTCACCGATGAATAGGCAAAAGATTATAGCGACGGCAGAAACGATTTTACCCATTTCTTCCCCGCCAATAAGTAAAGGAGCGGTTCTAATGGCCGACGGTCAAATCGAAGAAATCGGAAAAGCACAAAATGTGATTAATAAACATCGAAACATAGAGATATTAAACCTGGGTAAGGGAATACTGCTACCCGGTTTTGTGAACGCCCATACCCACCTGGAGCTAGGCTGGATAACAAAAAAGCTAGGAGAATGCGATAGCTTTATCGAATGGATTCAGCAAATCATAAGAGCCAAGGCTGATGGAGTAACAACGGAGGAAATAGAGTCATCGGTCGAAGAGGGAATCACCCTGCTCATCAAAAACGGCGTGACCACCGTCGGGGAAGTATCGTCTTACGATGGGTTAGACAAACCGTTACTCAAAAGGTCGGGGTTAAGAACAGTCCTTTTCACCGAGCTCTTTGACCGCCATGAAGAATACTTGGACACCTTATCCTTCCAGGACGATGGCCTGTTTGAAGAGAGGCCATTCCCTCACGCCCCTTATTCCTGTTCAGCCGGCTTTCTCAAGAGCGTATTAAAATCCTTCGGAGATAGGAAAATCCCCATGGGAATTCACGCCGCCGAGAGTGACGAGGAGGTGAAGTTCATCCAGGGCGAGTATAACGACTTTGAAAACAAGGTATTCCCGCTTTTAGGGAAGGGAACTTTCGAGAGAGACAAGGCTCGAACCCCGCTCCAGTATCTCAAGAAATTAGGTCTATTCGACAAGACCAGGTTTACGCTCGTTCACATGGTGCAGGTTCTTCCGGAAGAGGTAGAGGACCTGAGGGAATTTAACCTGGGTGTTGTGCTTTGCCCCCGGAGCAACTTCTTCCTCAAGGTGGGCACCCCACCGGTCGAACTCTATTCCAAGCTCGAAAGAATAGGTATTGGGACAGACGGTATGTCCAGCAACCTGAACCTGGATTTTCTTGAAGAACTAAGATTCTTTTACCTGACATTTGCCCGGAGGCTGGGAAGACAAGCCCCCTTCTTCACTGTCTACTTAGCCACGTTGGGCGGAGCAAGGTCTCTTTTCCTGGAGAATAAAATCGGCAGCCTCGACCCGGGAAAGGATGCAGATATGGTCTTTCTCTCTCCCGGAAGCTCTTCCTCCAATCCTTATATCTCAGTCATCTCCTCTCGCCAGGAGGATGTAAAACTGGTCATGGTAAAAGGGAAAATACTCTACTCTCAAATTGACCATACGGCTAATCTAAATGTTTAACGAAGACAAACTATTTGTTTACGGCACTCTTCTTCAAGGAGAACCACGGAACCGCTATTTAGAGGGTTGTAAGCTAATCCGAACCCTGGAGGTGCCCGGGAAACTCTATGACACCTTGAGAGGGTATCCCGCCGCCTCCTTTGACCCTAACACTGAGGAAACCGTAGCCGGTGAGCTTTACTGGATCTCTAGAGATGTCGATAAAAAATTGGAATACCTGGACAGGGTAGAAGGTACGAGAGATAGATTCTACCAGAGAAAAAAACTAGGGCACGGAGGGTACAGCTTCTACCTTTATGAAGCGGGAGAGCTTTTAAAAGAAGCGCTCAAAGAAGAAAACAGAATTCAAACCGGGAACTGGAGGAGATACGGGTCGGCGGCATTTGCTAACCCGGCCCAATTCGCCCTAACATTCGAAGAACCTCAGCATAAACGCTACAGAAAATTTCCCCCGGATGATTCCATCGGGTCGATATTTTTAAAAGGGGAGGCCCCCATACTGGTTACCGCATCCCATGCCACAGCACATTTAAGGATGAACGTATTAAAATACGAAGAGCATCATACCGGGGCAATTGCCGTAATTCTTCATATCCTCACCGGGTCTCATGCCATCTATACCCACCTGGCCTCTAAAGTCGACCCAAACTATTATGACGAAGCGCCTTTCAAGAAAAAAATCGAAGAGGTGATCAAGGAATACGGAATTAAATTCGTTATAGATTTGCACGGGACTAGAACCAAGAGAAATGAAGACATATATCCAGGGGTTGGCAATAACCGGGAATTCTTGCTGGGGAATGATACTTACCTCAATAGGCTCGAGGAACTGGCCAAATCGAGTGGGCTTATCCTGGGCGGAACGGAGGTATTCCCCGCTTCCCGCCAGATGACCATCACCAAATTCATCTCCAGCAGGCTTCGTATCCCAGCCATGCAGGTTGAGATTAGTGAAAGGCTAAGACAGCCAGATAAGAATCCCTCTAAGTTCGTGAGGCTTATCAGGATACTAGAGGACCTGATTTCCTCAATTAAAGCCAGCATATAGCCAGGCTAGTGCTCAGCCAAGAGACTTTGACCCATCAATGCCAGTTATCGACGAGCCAGTTTAGTAACTGCGGATTGGGTAATTACAGGTAATAACCTAGATTTGATAATACTGACACTGTAGTAATAATGCGCAACCAGAGCGGAAGTCTATTTTATAATTTACTCGCTCACTCTTCTAGTCTATTTCTGAAAAACTAGCAGAAGTTTGTGGATCAAGGTTAAATTATGGAGCTGACTACCTGTCATTCCCACGAAAGCGGGAATCCATCTTCATATTATTCTGGATTCCCGATCGTTGTCGGGAATGACAAAAAGCATTGGCACCCGATTGATCCCCGGGTTTAAACAGGAGACAGATATGACTCCAAGCTAGTTGCCTTATAAAGAACGCACTCCTCCTGCATTTAGCAGAGGAATGAGGTCAGTTAGGTTTTACAATTGATCTGACACCATCGAAATTTCAAATTCTGACTCTTACAAATTACATTAGATATCCGCATCATCAAAGTCTATTATAAGACAGGCCACTAGTCTTCGAGAACGTCCAATACGGCTTTATCCTTGATAATCCCCTTCTGAAAGGCCCTGTTGAAAAGGTATTCCAAAGCCTTCTTTCCCCGCTCCCCCATATTTCTTGTATATTCATTCACATACATGAGGACGAATTTCTCGCCCAAATCCTTCCTCATTCCTCTTCCAAATCGAAGGGCATATTCCAGGGCTTCGTCTTTATGGGAAAGCCCATAATCGATACTTGCTTTGTGAATCCTCAGAATTTCTCTTTGTAAATCCTCCTCTATATCCCTTCTGACGGTATTTATCCCGAGCGGGAGAGGAAGAGAGGTATCCCTCGCCCACGACTGGCCAAGGTCGAGAATGCTGGTTAGTCCCAGGGCTTCATAAGTGAGCTGGCCCTCGTGTATTATGAGACCCGCTTCAACCTCATCATCCTTTACCGCTTCCATTACTTGGTCAAAGGGCATCTCCACAGGTGTAAAACCGTCGGCGTAAATGCTTAGAAGAAGAAAGGCCGTGGTCAGCTTCCCTGGAATGGCCACTTCTTTCCCTCGGAGGTTATCCAGGGTTTCTTTAGCCACGACTATGGGCCCATAGCCATCTCCCATGCTCGCTCCGCAGGAGAGAATTCTGTATTTGTCCTGCACTTGAAGGTAGGCATGGGCGGAGATTGCCGTGACCTCCAACTCGCCCTGTAGGGCCCTTTTATTCAGATTTTGGATCTCCTCTATTACATGAACGAACTGGATACGGTCTGAAGTCGTTTTCCCGCTGGCCATTCCGTAGAACATAAAGGCATCGTCTGCGTCCGGGCTGTGCCCTAGCTTCATTGTGATTTTATTCAATGTGTAGTCCTCTCTTTTTTAATTTATTGTGGTCATTGCCAGGAGGCCTTCGGCTGACTCAGGGTAGACGCTGTGGCGAAGCAATCCATTGGATTCTTCGCGGGACCTGAGGTAGTGATTAGGAGGCAGGAAATTCAGGGAACTGCAACGCTCAGAATGACACCTTATGTCAGCTCGCTTTGTGGAGTTTATACTGAGAAGAGCGAATGTGCTCGCAATGACGATGATGTGCCTTAAGCTACAATTAAGCATCTTATGTAGACAATCCCAAATTTTTTAAGCAATTTTGGTTTCTACTCCGAATAGATCTCTAACTCCCTAACCTCCTTAATCTCTTCTAGCTTCGAGAGAAACTTGGCATAAGCCATTATCCCTTTTACCTCTCTCTCCCCCAGGTCGTATCTGATCCTTTCGGTCAGGTAGCGTGAACAAATTTCCTCGGGGAGCCCAACCTTTTCCGACTCAAACTTGGCAATATTTTTAACCAATTCAAGGCCGACTGATTTTGCTTTTTCCAGAGCCTGAAGATTTTTCCCCAGGTGAACGCCTTTATTTACCGCATATACCGCATATACAAAAGGAAGCCCGGTTTTATCCGTCCAAATCTCGCCCAGGTCAAAAACCTTATATCCCCGGGGGGGATAATTGTGGATTTTAAGCCCGGTGTTGCCGATGAGCATCCCACCATCAACACCGTTTAAGAACTTATCGTCGGGTTCCCTCTTAACATAGGTTGGGAAAATGCCATTGAATACCTCGAGGATTATTCTTAGAAGAGCGGTAGAACTCCTTGACCTGGCGTCAACGGCGATTGTTTTAATATCGCTAATCCTTGACTTGGACACGAGAACAACGCTTTCTACCTTACCGAATGAGGAAATGGAGATATTGGGTACGACGGTGTAATTATTACCCCTAATTAACTCAGCTACAGGAATAAGTCCAAGGTCCACTTTTTGCTCCAAAAGCAATTGGGACAACTGGGAAGGAGGTGTGTACAGTATCTCAAAATCATGCTCTAACAGACCCTCTTCTAGTGGAAACACCAGAGGCTTTACGTTTAGAAAAGGCACCGAACCCAACTTAATCAAAACTGTTCTCCTACTTTTGCAGGGATTATAACTAAAGGCCCTACTTATGACCAATAGTGTGCTTTAATCAACATGCCATCTTTTCGGCAGGAAGATTTTTTCATAAGTTGAAATGGCATAAGAATCAGTCATACCGGCGATAAAATCGCACACCGCGCGTTCGACGGTTTCACCTTCTCTCGGGCTCCTCTTATTGATTTTCCAAAAATCTTCCGGGTTACCACAGAAATATTCATAAAGCTCCTTCATCATCTTTTTGGCCTTGAGGAAGTTGTTCCTTACTCCCTCGTTCATATAAACCGTGTTAAAGAGATAGTTTCTGAGCTCGACCATGGCTTCTTCAACCTCTTTGCTGATAACCACCCTCTTCTCACCGAGCTTTTTGGTCTCGAATATAATATCGCTGACCATCCTGTTTATCCGCTCCGAATTCGTCCTTCCTAAAACCCTGAGGCATTCCTGGGGCAGGTCATCTATCGTGATCAGCCCCGCTCTAATCGCATCGTCTACATCATGGTTGGCATAAGCGACCAAATCGGAAACCCTCACCACCTGTCCCTCCATAGTCTCCGGACGGTATTTCGGATTATCCACCGGTCCCATACCCTTTGAGTGTTTAGAAATTCCGTCTCTGACTTCATAGGTTAAATTCAACCCCTGCCCGTCCCTCTCCAGCACATCCACTACACGAAGGCTGTGGATAACGTGCTTGAAGCCGCCCGGGAATATCTCATTAAGTGCGTCCTCGCCGGCGTGGCCGAAGGGGGTGTGGCCTAAATCGTGCCCTAAACCGATTGCCTCGGTGAGGTCTTCGTTAAGCCTTAGGGCCTTGGATATGGTCCTGGCTATTTGAGAGACCTCAATCACATGGGTAAGCCTAGTTCTATAGTGATCGCCCGTGGGCGAGAGGAAAACCTGGGTTTTATGCTTCATCCGCCGAAAGGACTTTGAATGTATTATCCTGTCCCGGTCTCTCTGAAAGGCTGTCCTGATCGGACAGGGTTCTTCCGGTCTCATCCTTCCTTTACTCTCGGAGCTGAGAGCGGCAAACGGAGAAAGCACCTTTTTCTCTATCTCTTCAAGCTCTTCCCTTATGGTCAATTTATAGTCTCCCAAAAATCAACAATGTAAACCTATACTCAAAAGGTAATGATTGCATCCGCTGGTTTAATGTAAGGAACGCATATATGCGTTCCCTACAAATATATGGGTTGACCTTCTTACACTATAGTTTGTAACCTGCAGGATTCGTAACATCATAATCTAATCTGAATTCCTTTCCTTATCAGAAACTCTTTGGCTTCCTGAATAGAATACTCGCCGTAATGAAAAATAGAAGCAACCAGTGCGGCGTCGGCTTCTCCCATGGTGAGGCCTTCGAAGAGATGCTCCAGAGTGCCGGCACCTCCCGAAGCAATCACCGGGATGCTTACGGACCGGGATATTGCTCTAGTGAGTTCCAAATCGTATCCGGCTTTAGTTCCGTCCCTATCCATGCTGGTAAGAAGGATCTCTCCCGCCCCGTAATCGTCCATTTTCCTCGCCCATTTGACCGCATCAATCCCGGTAGGATTCCTTCCTCCGTGAGTGAAAACTTCCCACCCGTTCTCAGATATTCTTCTGGCATCAATTGCTACTACTATACACTGGCTCCCGAATCTATCGGCAGCCGCTTTCACGAATTCCGGATTCTTCACCGCAGCCGTATTTATCGATACTTTATCCGCTCCGGCAAGCAGTAACTGCCTGATGTCCTCCAAGGTCCTGACACCTCCTCCGACGGTTAGGGGGACAAAGACTTCTCCTGCAGTGCGCTCCACAACATCGATCATGGTTTTTCTCTCCTCAAAGGAAGCGGTAATGTCGAGAAAGGTAATTTCGTCCGCGCCATCTTCGCTGTATCTTTTTGCTACCTTCACCGGGTCCCCGGCATCCCGGAGATTAAGGAAGTTCACTCCCTTTACCACCCTCCCATCCTTCACATCAAGGCATGGAATTATTCTCTTCGCTAGCATAGTGAACACTTTGATTATTTAGCCACTAATAAACACGAATTAACACTAATAAATGATGCGAAACTTCGTCGTGAGCCAAGTCGAACGATGCACGATTTAAAATCATCTTGTATCCTGTATCTTCCTAATTTTTATTCGTGTCCATCCGTGTCAATTCGTGGCTAGTTTCAAGAAAATCTTTCTATCGCTTCTTTCAAATTAATCCTTCCAGTATAAATAGACTTGCCAAGGATAACACCGATAAGGCCCAGTTCCTCTAGAGATGACAGCTTCTCTATATCTTCCATAGATGCTATACCACCCGACCCTATAACCGGGATTGGTGATGCCTTGACGAATCTCCTAACCGATTCCAGGTCAACTCCTCCCATGGTGCCATCCCGGTCAACATTGGTATGTATTATCAAAGAGACGCCGGCCGACTTTAAATTCTCAAGGGCCGATTCGATTTCTAGGTCCACCACTTCCTTCCATCCCTTCACTGCGACCTTTCCCACCTTAGTGTCGATACCGGCCGCTATCTTCTCCGGAAACCTCCGGCAGGCCTCGGTTAAAAATCTGCTATCCAGAAAAGCGGCGGTGCCTAATATAATCCTACCTGCACCCATATTGATGTATTTTTCTATTGCCTCGATGCTCCTTATACCGCCACCTATCTGTACCGAGGAAGAAACGGATTCAATAATTTTTCTTATAACTTCGACATTCTTAGGCTCGCCCGAGAACGCCCCATCCAGGTCAACAACATGGATAAGCTTTGCTCCACACTCTTCCCATTTTCTGGCAACATTAGACGGATCCCCTGAAAAAACAGTCTCTGTTCCCTCTTCGCCCTTTAAAAGCCTCACACATTTTCCTTCTTTTAAATCAATGGCCGGGATGATTAGCACTTTCCCACTCCCAAAGTTCGCTTCTAACCATTTATGAGCCAGAAACTAACCGATGCAAAACTTCGTCGTGAGCTCAGTTGAATGATACAGGATGCATGATTTAAAATTACCCTGTATCATGCATCGTGTATCCTACATCAATTTTTCTCCGCTGCGGCTGAAAATTTAACCAGGAACATATTGAGTTCATTTACTACTTCTACGACACCCTCTTTTGCCAGGTCATCAGCCGTTATCCACTTTGCTCCCCTCCGTAAGAATTTTCTAACCTCAAGAAGATTCTCCGAAAGAGGCCTTTGGGTCTCGGCAAAATAATCCTCCCAGAGTATTTGGCCGTCTACCGTATTCAGCAGTTGTACACTAAACGCAACTGATGCGGCAGAGGATACACCCAACTCTCCGCCTTCTCTTTCCTTATATTCCGATATATAACCGAAAAGGACAGCATCGGCGCCTAGGTTCTTTCCCGCCTCGACCACTGCGCTTTTATCTAAAAGAATGGGATTGTCTTCTCTAACCCTGGTAAGCTCTTCACTCGACGATTGAGGAGATATAAACTCGATTCCTTTTACCTTGGCTATCAATTCACTATACATTGAATCGGTCAAAAACTGCTCTTTCGTGGTCATAGTCTCCGCGACTCCTTTTAACTTCGAGGAAAACGGCATAACTGCGATCTTTTCTACCTTAATCGAGGGCTTCCCTTCAGCAGGATCAGCCTCATCGACAGAAAAAGCGTTGTGAATAATAAGCGTAGGAACCAAACTTAATGTAAGGAACAAATAGGTGAGTGGTTTCATTTCACCAATAAATATACTGGAATATGGGGCTAATAAAAGGAGCCGGGCATCCGAGATAATCTCTTTAAGCAGAAAAACTAAATTCACAATGTGGAGCATTCGACAGTTCCTACCCTGTCATTTCGACCAGAGGGAGAAATCTTAACCGAATAAATAGTAGTAGTTAGTGGATGGTGTTTAGGTTATGGAAATATTCCAGCATTATTATAGTTCAAGATTCCTCACATGCGTTCGGAATGACAAGAAAGTGAGAACCCTTGGAACTTAACTGACTTCCTCATAAGCTCCCTCATAGGAATTTATTCTAAGGAGGATCGAAGGACAAACTCCTAAAGAATTCCCATCCTTCGATTAAGACTGGATGAGCGGATACTCATCCGCTGGGAAAACAATGAAAGTACCCATTTATTCTTAGCTTAGGTCCCCCGTCTTTAACCCTCTCTGCATGTCAGCCCTGAATGTTCCGGCTAAAAGAGTGCGGGGACAAACTTTATCGGGTGATCCACCCTGGTTGTCATCCCCGAATGCATTAATCGGGGATCCATACTCAAAACAATGGATTCCCGCTTGCGTGGGAATGACAGACCGGCGGACTCCCACCCCCGCGTACGCGAGGATAAGCCTCGCGGGAATGATAACAAATTGGACGGTCAGTTCGACTTTCTCTTTGTCATCTCGGCCACCTCCCTGTTCCTTCGAGTAGTGAACTAGTCAAACTGCTTAGCACAGGCATTTCGACCACATGAGACCAGTGGGATAAGTTTTACTATCCCACGGGGTCATATCTCATGGGGGAGAAATCTTAGCCTTAAGAAATGACACCTTTTATCAGATTACTTTGCCAAGCATATTACTTCGCTTTACCGCTAGGGCTGACTCTGAAGCATCTAAGGGCTCAAAGTGACAGTCTTGAGAATTTAGAGAGGAAGAAAATCCTGCTGACATTGTCTGACAGAATAAATCTTGATTACTAAACCTTTTAAGACCCCTTCTTCAATTCTATGAGGGTAACGGTAGCCGGGGAATTATATCTAACCGGGGAGAAGGTCAGACCGAGACCGTTATTTACATTCACAAACATTGAATCAAACCGATATTGACCGGATAAAAAGCTGGTCTCAAACAAAACCGGAGTGAGCTTGACCCCGAAAAGCGTGATAACAACCTGACCCCCATGTGTATGCCCGGCAAGAAAAATGTCGTAATTGTTTTTCGCTGCAAACCGGACAAGCCCATCCGACGGCTGATGAGTAACAAAGATTTTGATAGTGGGATCAGTGTCCTCAGTGGCGAGGGTCTTCAGAATTTCCTTGTTCGGCCGCTTACTATAGATGTTTGTCACAAATGTCATGTGGATGTTTGTGCTTCCGGTAAATGAGCCATCTTCGGTCGCCATATCTAGCCCCATCAACCCTGATTTTTCAGGCTTGACATCGAGAGTATAATCTTCATTCTCAAGAATAATTACACCGGCTTCTCTCAGACTCCGCATAACTATCTCCGGATTGGCCCAGTAATCATGGTCGCCCAAGCAGGCATACACTCCGTATCTTGACTTGAGCCTTCCCATCATTTCTGCCCCTATGTCTATATGTTCTTCGCCATACGTTACCAGGTCGCCCGTGAATACAACTATGTCGGGAGCCAGTTTGTTGACGGCGTTTATGTAGTTTTCCATCCTGGGTCTGACCGTCCTATTATCCGCCTGGAGGTCGCTTATATGGGCTATTTTGAATCCGTCTAAATTTTCAGGCAGGTTCGGAATCATCACTTGCACCCGCTCAGTCCTGACCGTTTTTGTGTCGAAATATATCTTTGCCGGGACGTAGACGAGACATATAGCAGAAATCACTAACACAAGCCAGGCATGGGCTAACCTGATAATCTCTGGCTTGAATATCAAAGAACCGAGGAACCTTATGATTTCCAGGGAGAGAAATAGAACACCCGCCTGGAGGACAAAAATAACCCCGAGCCAGAATGGATACATGAAGACATAATCAATAAACTTGTTTCCCTCGCGAATTGCGGACGAGAAATGCTCCGAGCCCGAGAAATAGGTAGCAAGGGCGATAAGTGGATAAATGAGAATGTAAACTGCGATGGCTAACACTGCCAATTTTATATAGTGGCGATTCCAGCCAGTAATCAGCCTTAGCGCGCCTATTATCCTCGAGCTTACGTATGAATACACCAAGATGAAAATAATGGATACCGAGAGAACGATTTTTAGAATGAATGGCATAGGATTTTCCTTATTCCAGTTTTTATTTTGTTCAAGCCAATCCCTGAATTGACGATATTAATAATATACATCTACCGCTTTACCCTGAAGTTGAAAATATATGGCTCTTCATTCTATAATATAAACCCATGAACTACTGGCTGGTGAAATCAGAACCTTTCAAATACTCTTGGGAACAGTTTTTAAAAGACGGCTGGACCTACTGGGATGGGGTAAGGAACTTTCAGGCCAGAAATAATTTGAATAACATGAAAAAGGGCGACCTGGTGCTTTTTTACCACAGCAACGAGGGCCTCGAGGTGGTAGGAATCGCCAAGGTCACAAAGGAATCCTACCAGGACCCCACTACCAGCGATGAAAGATGGGTGGTGGTCGACCTTGAGCCGGTCGAAACCCTGAAGAAACCGGTTCCTTTGGAAGAAATCAAAAACGACAAACGCTTAAAAAATATTCCCCTCATCAAGCAGAGCCGCCTCTCCGTCATGCCGCTTACTAAGGAAGAGTTTGATGTTATCGTGGCTAAAGGTAGAAGCAAAGAGCGATAATAAACAAAATGCTTAATAGCATGCTCACTTAAGATAACTTTGACAAACCTCCTACCCCAATTTATCGTATTCCCATGCCCATTTCTGAGAAAGAATTAGAGCTTGTGGACCGGATGCTGAGCGGCGACCGGGTGGCGTTGGCGCGTCTCATAACGCTTGTTGAAAGCAGGCACTCTTCTGTTTTTGAAATCCTCAAAAGGGTAAATTCAAAGGCAAGTAATGCCTCTCCAAGAGACTTAGGACATTCCTACATAATCGGTATTACCGGTCCCCCGGGAGCAGGAAAAAGCACTTTAGTAAACGAATTGATTGTATCCTACCGAAAAAAAGACAAGAAAGTCGGGGTGGTGGCGGTTGACCCATCCAGTCCCTTCACCGGCGGAGCCGTCCTGGGAGACCGGATCCGCATGCAGGACCATGCACTAGATGAGAATGTATTCATAAGGAGCCTGGGAAGCAGGGGAAGCCATGGAGGGATGTCCAGGGCGACAAAGGAAATAATAAAGCTTTATGACGCATTCGGAATGGATTACATCATCATCGAAACGGTAGGGGTAGGTCAGACTGAGCTTGATATCATCCAGCTTGCCGACACGGTACTGGTTGTGCTGGTACCTGAAGCAGGCGACGTAGTACAAACCATGAAAGCCGGTCTTATGGAGATAGCGGACATTTTCATAGTCAACAAGGCGGACAGGGAGGGTGCGGACAAAATCACCAGGGAAATCAGGTTCATGGTTTCACTGAAGCCTAGAGAGGATGACTGGATTATTCCGGTGATGCTTACCTCGGCACATGAAGGACGGGGAATAAAGGAATTAGTCGAAGAAATCGAAAAGCACCAGGCTTTTCAGAGCGAAAGAACCCTTCTCCGGGAAAAAAGGGAGAAAAGAAGGGAAGAAGAATTTTCCCAGATACTCTCTGAAATTATCGAGCGCAAGATCTCGGAAAAGCTAAAAGAGGGAGAGATTAAAAGGGTCTTAAACCAGGTTAAAAACGGAGAGATAGACCCCTACGAGGGCGCCGAGATCGTGCTATCGAAAATACTTTAAGACTTATTTAATACTTCTCCTTGCTGCTGTCCCAAATATTAGAAACCAGGGGTTCATACTAGTAAAGCAAGGCCTTTAGATGTTAAAAACGTCTTTTTAAAGTCAGGTCACTCCCTTATGTTTGCTGTGCAATCGCCATCCTAATCCTATTTGTTGAAATAGCTTTTTAACCTGCTCACCCTTCATCTCCGCTCAGGGTGAAGGGCATGGTAGGTATTGCTGCGAGTTTTAGATCTGCCTTCATGGTGAGCCTTTCGACTGCGCTCAAGATAAACTGAGTCGAACCATAGACCCTTAGTCAAGACCAATACTGGCTCCCCTCCGCGAGGGCCGCTCTCTTTTAGCGACAACCAATCTATTATTTCGGACAAGTTTAGCTTAGCCTCTTACTCAATAAACATAGCTGCAATTACAAACCCTACACCTTAACTGAGGTTGCCTTCGGTTTCTTTAAATCGTTTACTTGGGTTATATTTATGTGGTGGAAATTGTATTTTTAACATTCACCCTTTTACCTATTTTCTTATTGACCGATTTTCCCACTGTAGAGGAAGACCCCGATGAATACATGCCCCACCGTTGGGAAATGGTAGAGAACCAACTAATATCCCGGGGAATCCAAGATTCAAGGCTCATCCAGGCCATGCTCAAAATACCCAGGCATATGTTCGTGCCCGAGGATTTAAGAGAGTCGGCCTACGGCGATAACCCGATTCCTATAGGTATGGACCAGACAATTTCCCAGCCTTACATAGTTGCCCTGATGACCGAGCTTCTAAAGCTCAAGGAAAAGGAAAAGGTATTGGAAGTAGGCACCGGCTCCGGGTATCAGACGGCCATACTGGCCGAGATGGGATGCGAGGTTTACACCGTAGAGATACTGGAGCCACTTCTAGAAAGAGCAAGGAAGACCCTGGAATCTCTAGGCTATGATAACATCCGTTATCGAACGGGCGATGGATACAAAGGCTGGGAGGAATTCTCCCCTTTTGATGCAATAATAGTTACTGCCGCGCCTGACCACATCCCCCAACCCCTTATCGACCAGCTCAAGATAAACGGAAGGATGATAATACCGGTTGGAGACCTGTATCAGGAGCTCGTTCTTATCAAGAAGAAGGAAAAGGGCGTGGATATGAAAACCATAACCCCGGTTCGTTTTGTCCCCATGACCGGAGAGGCGCAAAAAACGAGGAAGAACTGATGTAGAAATAACCGGGGCTATCTATCGGAAAGCCCCGGCAATCCTCACGAAGGCTACGGTAAGCTTCACCGCTCATCAAAGCTAAAGATCCAAGCTTACCATATCCCCTTTCTCTATCTGCCTTGAACTTTGGAGAATGATGCCGGTAGCCGTATCCGTGTGAACGTTGAGCACAGCGAGCTTACCCTTAAGCGCCGGAGGGATAGTGACCGTTGTCCCGGCATCGGGGTCAAAAACCTTACGGGGAAGTGTATAGATGGAGAAGGTATTACCGGGAACCACCCCATCAGCCTCTCCCACATCTATGTAAACAATATCCCACTGGCCGCTAAGTTCGATATTGTTGAGGGTCTCAACAATGATTCCGTCTAACCTTTCCGTTCCCTTCTTGAGAACCACCTCTTTCACAACCGGCCCGGCCGGCCTGACCCTGGCACCGCGGGTGATCTCCCGGTAAGACTGGATAATCTTAGCCGAGGACATTTTCTTACCCAGAACCTCCGCTATCTCCACCTCTCCCAGTATTGCCACCTTGTATCCCACCCTCTTTCCGGTTAGAGGATTCAGAACCACCTTTGAGGTACGAAACACCGTAAATTTATCTCCGGACATGACCCCATCATCCCAGCCTACATTCACGTACAACGTATCCCCCTCACCCAGAAGTATCTTGGGGGGCTCAGAACTTAGAACCGTTCCCATATGCTCCCACTCATCCGCGGCGATGAACCCTTCATGTCCTCCCCGGGAATAATAGAATACGGGAGGTGGAGGCTCCGCCACCTCCTCCAGGGATACGGTTTCAGCTTGAGGGGTAATTTTGACTACCGGAAGCGCAGGCGGCCTGGGTTTTAGACTGAGTAACTCTCCGGGATAAATAAGGTTCGGGTTATCGATAAACGGGTTTATCTGCCAGAGACGGGGCCACAGAAGGGGGTTATTAAAGAACTTCTTGGATATATCCCAGAGCGTATCCCCCGGCCTGATTACATATACGGTCACGCCACCCTTGGGCTCCGGGAGCCCACCTTGGGCGAAAGCCATACCACCTAAAAGAAGGGCAATCAAAGCTGATTTTAAGCGCATTCCACCCAACCTCCATTTAAGATTTTCTCCGAAAACTAAGTAAACAACCTCAAATCAGTTAAAATTTAACACCTTTTTCGAATAATTAAAAGAGGTTTTGCCTTTTCCAAGCTTTAACATACTTAATTTATTGTCTATAATTAAGGAGGCTTCTTCGAGGGTTCTAAAAACAAAACATTAAAACTACCTAATGGAAAGTACAGTTCTAATCAATTCGACGTTCAACGAAACGAGGGTCGCGGTTATGGAGAATGGTGCGCTAGCCGAGTTATATCTGGAGAGGAAATCCCGCCCGCAGATAGTTGGAAACATATACAAGGGTCGGGTCGGAAAGATAGTCCCCGGAATGCAAGCCGCCTTTGTAGAACTGGGACTGGAGAAATCTGGCTTTATCTCCGTAGAAGACGTTCAGGAGGATTCATTTCCCGAGTTTTTTCTGGAAGAAGAGGAGGAAATCCCTAGTAGTAAGAAGACAAACAAGTATCTCATACAGGATATGCTACGGGAAGGGCAGGAGGTTCTGGTTCAGGTTTTAAAAGAATCGGTCGGAGGGAAAGGAGCAAAGCTGTCCTCCTATATAGCGCTTCCCGGAAAGTATCTGGTACTCCTGGGGACAGTGGATTTAGTGGGTATATCCAGAAGAATCGACGACAAAGAGGAGAGGAAGAGGCTAACATCTATCATAAAAGAGTCCAAGCCTAAAGGGATTGGTTTTATTGCCAGGACTGCCAGCGTAGGAAAAACAAAAGATGAAATCGAGAAGGACATGCAATATCTGGCAGGAATCTGGGAAGAGATTAAAAGAAAATCAGAGGAGCACAAAGCCCCTGTCCTTCTCTATGAAGAGCCTAGCCTTCATATAAAAGCTATAAGAGACCTGGTCACCGAAGAAATAAAAACCATCGTTATTGATACCAACGAAGCCTATCAAGAAATATTTGATTATTTGCAGGCGCATTTTCCCGGTTCCAATACCAGGATTGAACTGCACAAAGAGCCCACCCCGCTATTCGTTAAATACGGGGTCGAGCCAGAGATAAAAACTATTTTTGAGAAAAAAGTCTGGCTTAAATCCGGCGGATATTTAATCATAGAGGAAACCGAAGCCCTAACTGTGATGGACATAAATACGGGCAGATATATAAGCAGCGACAATCATGAAGACAACATATTCGACATCAACATGGAGGCGGCTTCTGAAGCAGCCCGTCAGATAAGACTTCGAAACCTGGTAGGTATCATCGTGATCGACTTTATCGACATGAAGAACCGCCAGAAAAGAGACGACGTATTTCAGAGCTTTGCCGAGGCACTCAAGAAAGACAAGGCCCGCTCGGTAATACTGGACATGTCTCCTTTCGGGGTAGTACAGATGACCAGGCAAAGGGTCAGGGAGAGCCTTCTAAAGATTCTGGCCGAGCCCTGCAGCCACTGCGGCGGTATAGGCTACGAGAAGTCAAGGGATACCGTCTCCTACGAAATCCTGAGAGAGATAAAGGCTCATATCGCCAAGCCCCTGGTCAGAAAAATAATCGTTCGAGCTAATCCGGAGGTTATAACCACACTCAGGGAAATCGAGGGGAAGAACCTAAAACGACTGGAGGAAGAGTATTCGGTGGGAATACACTTAGAGGCTGAAGACTGCAAATTGGCCGACTTCTGGGTCAGGGCCGAGTGAGCTATTACGCTACCTTGCCCGTTTATAGGAGACCATTATGCTTGTTCCCAAGTTGACATAGACCGGTTTATATCTTAACGTTTATAAAGGTGATAATAGATGGCCGAAGTAATAGTCGGAAAAAATGAAAGCCTGGACAACGCACTCAAGAGATTCAAGAGGCTCGTCCAAAAAGAGGGAATACTCTCGGAAATCAAGAAAAGAGACCACTATGAAAAGCCCAGCGAGAAGAGAAAGAAAAGGGTACGAGCGGCAATAATAAGACAACAAAAGAATTCTGGCAGAAGAAGAGATGAATAGGATTGTTATCAGTCTTATTCCCATTTTATTGATTCTGTCCCTATCTTGTAGCGGCGGCGAAAGTAAAAAAAATACCGGAAGAGCAAAATCAGACGACACTCAAGAAAATAACGTTGCCGAGGTAGAAGGCGCCAAGACTGAGGCCGGTCAGGCCGACTTTGGGAAGAACCAACCCCCTCAGATAAAATCGATAAGAATCGCCAGCGCCTCCGAGAGCGACCCTAGGGCCGGATTCCGGGTAGATGTTGAGGCACAAGACCCGGATGGAGATGAAGTGAGCCTCCGGTATCAGTGGAAAAAGAACGAGGAAGACATAGTAGGAGCAGTGGAAGAGGTGCTTCCCTGGCAAGAGGATTTTAAAAAAGGGGATTACATATCGGTGGAGATAGTTCCATTTGACGGAGAAGATGAAGGAATTTGGAGGAGCGAAGAGGGGTTTACCATCCCTAACTCCCCGCCTAAGATTATCTCTCAGCCGGAAGCAAGGATGGAAGGCGGGAAGTTCACCTATCAGGTGAGAGCGGAAGACCCGGATGGCGACCCGATTGAATTTGCGCTCAAGAATGCCCCAGGGGGAATGAGCATAGAGCCGGCAAGCGGACTTGTAACCTGGGAATTCGGGGAGAAAGACATCGGGGAGCACCGGATTGAAGTCATAGCCTCCGATTCTGAAGGAGCCAAAGACATACAAATTCTCACCTTGAACATCCCTTCCGAAACCCCCTAGTATTTCCATTCGATTGAATTATCAAGTAGGCTTTCTAATCTCTTGGAATCTCTCATAAAGATCATTCTTCAAGACCAAACCAGATTGCCGAGCATTCTAAAGTATTATCCATGAAGACCGTTAGCGTACGATTCGAACGAGTCAGCAAGTTTTATTCAGAAGGCGGCATACGCCTAAACATACTGGACAATATTTCGACGGAGTTCCCTGCCGGGAAAATTACCGCTATTCTCGGCAAAAGCGGCTCGGGCAAGAGCACCTTGCTCAACCTCATAAGCGGAATAGATAGTCCGAGTAGCGGCTTGGTCTGGGTCGATAATACCCCGATCACCCGCCTTTCCGAGTATGAACGCACCGTTTTTCGGCGTAATCATATAGGAATCATCTTTCAATTCTTCAATTTAATTCCCACCCTGACCGTGCTGGAGAACGTGACCCTACCCCGGGAGCTAAACGGATTTAGCGAAAGCGATTCTAAGAAAAAAGCGATGAGCCTCTTAAAAAGGGTTGGCCTGGAGACCCGCTATAAGGTTTTTCCGGACCTCCTTTCCGGGGGCGAACAGCAACGGGTAGCAATCGCCCGGGCGCTGGCCAATGACCCTGACCTATTGTTAGCCGATGAACCGACCGGCAATCTAGACATAGAGACCGGGAAACAGGTGATGGAACTCCTGCTGGAATTGACCCGAGACGAGGGTAAGACAATGATAGTGGCCACGCACAGTGTAGATATAATTTCCCTTGCCGACGAGGTGTATAAAATTGAGAACTGCCGACTGGTAAAATTCTCTACGCAAAGTGAGTTTTTAATTGCCAGGAAATAATGGATTATAGCTAACGGATTGATATCATAAAAATAAATTGAAAACCGGAGAGTGCAAGAGTCAGACAAGAATGTCTGACCCACCGTATGGGTATTGGTAGAACGGACATTCCTGTCTGTTCTATATATACTATCCAGCAAGCTCTCAACACACCGCCCTGTTGCTCCAGTTGAGGATGGCAAACTTCACTATTCCGAATCTTAATCTTGTATATACAAATTAGATGAAACCTATATTGCTTCGTATTGGATTACGCTACTTAAACCAAAATCCCTTGCAGACGGTTTTGCTCATCATCAGTGTAGCCATCGGAGTAGCTGTCATAGTAGCAGTTGACCTGGCCAATGAGAGCGCCTCCCGTTCCTTCCAAATCTCCGCCGAGAGCATAACCGGCAGGTCCACTCACCGGATTACCGGCGGGCCTTCCGGTCTTGATGAGGATCTCTATAGACGTCTCCGACTGGAACTGGGTTTGGAGAAAACAGCCCCGGTAGTCGAGGACTATGTCACTGTTATCGAACTAAACCAACGTCCGATGAAGTTGCTGGGCTTAGACCCATTTGCCGAGGCTCCCTTCAGAAACTATGTTGCTAATACCGATGAAGCCTTGCCCGTTGAAACCTTAAATATCATCCTCACCCGGCCTAATTCAGTGCTTTTATCCGAAGACCTAGCCCGCTCTACCGGTATGACAACGGGCAGCAAGTTAACTCTGGAGCACGGCTCGCGCAATATCGAAGTGTTCATAGCCGGGCTATTACAACCGGATGACCGAATAAGCCGCCAGGCTCTAAGCGGGATTATTATTACCGATATATCTACGGCGCAAGAGACCCTCGATCAAATAGGCCGACTAAGCTATATCGACCTCCTCATAGATGCCACTTCAAATTCCGAAAAGACCGAAATCGAACAAATTCGCCGGATCTTGCCGCCGGGCGCGAGTGTTGATCTTTCAGAGAGCCGTACCGCAGTCATCGAGGAGATAAAGAGCGCTTTTGAATTTAACCTTTTTGCTCTGAGCCTTTTATCTCTCGTAGTCGCAGCCTTCCTGATTTATAACACCGTTGTTTTCTCGGTAATCAAGCGCCGCCCCGTGCTAGGGGAGCTTCGCGCCCTGGGCGTCACCAAGTGGCAAATATTCGGCATGATAATATCCGAGACTTTAATACTAGGCGCTTTAGGAACATTACTTGGCTTAGGTTTGGGAATAATCTTGGGAAAAGGATTGATTCAACTCGTCTCTCAAACCATAAATGACCTTTACTTCACCCTTACCGTAACCGGTTTCAGCCTGTCACCCTTGAGCTTCATAAAAGGAGCCTTCATCGGCGTCAGCGCATCCTTCGTTGCCGGGCTTATACCGGCGTGGGAAGCCAGCAATGTAGTGCCTGTTAGCGTTCTCCGGCGCTCCGAAATCGAGAATCGGGTCAGCCGTGTTTTACCCGGAGTGAGTATCGGGGGTCTCACACTTTGCTTTTTGGGATTCTTAGCCCTCTTTTTGTCCACTCGCAGTGTAGAAATAAGCTTCTTCGGGCTACTGTCCGTCCTACTCGGAGCCGCCTTTCTGGTGCCGGTCTCGACAAGCCTTTTGCTAAGACTGTTAACCCCCCTTTCCGCTAAGTTCGCCGGAGTTATCGGACTCATGGCTCTGCGGAACATTATCCGCTCTCAGAGCCGCACTGGGGTAGCCATTGCCGCACTCATGGTCTCCGTTTCCGTCATTATCAGTGTGGACATCATGATAGGCAGTTTTCGTAACACCGTAGCCGCCTGGCTCGATAACACCCTCACCGCCGACATCTTTGTCTCCGCACCCTCTACCGGTATCGGCAGCAAAGAGGGCTTTGATCCTTCGATAGGACAGGATATAAGCAAGCTCCCGGGCATTCTGGGCATCGCTACAGCACGAAGGGTGCAAATCATTACACCTCGATACGGCCCGGTTAACTTGGTTGCAGTCAGCGACAACATCTCTAGGAATCGCCGGTTTATCTGGGCCAAGGGAAACGTCAGCAACATTTGGAATGAAGTAGAGAAGGGAGCAGTACTGGTCTCCGAGCCCTTTGCCTACCGCAATCAGATTTCGGCAAAACCGGACACCACCATAGAATTACCGACCGATAAGGGGCCCCAACTTTTTGAGATTGCCGGCATATACTACGACTACGCCTCCCCGGGTGGGATAGTAATGATGTCAGATTCGACCTACCGAAGATTCTGGAACGATAATCAAATCACATCTATCGCCGCTTTTGTTGCTCCTGGCCAGAATTTAGACTCCATTATACAGAGCCTACAAGAGAGCTTCGCCGGCCGTCACAGCCTGCTCGTACAATCGAACCAAGCCCTTCGCCTCTCGGCACTCGATGTCTTCGACCGTACCTTCATCACCACCACCGCGCTAAGGCTTCTAGTGGGGATAGTCGCATTCATCGGGGTCTTCAGCACCCTGATGGCACTGCAATTAGAGAGAGCGAGAGAAATCGCGGTGCTCCGCGCAAACGGAATGAGCATTTCTCAGGTCTGGCGTATGGTCATCCTAGAGACCGGCCTGATCGGCTTTACCTCAGGACTTATCGCATTGCCAGTGGGAACAGTTCTTGCTCTTATCCTGGTTCACGTAATAAATGTTCGCTCATTCGGATGGACCATCGAGTTTATACTGCGCGGAGAATACTTCTTTGCCGCTCTGGCCATAGCCATAACCGCGGCTGTCCTGGCCGGAATATATCCGGCCATTCGTTTTGGGCGGACCGAGATTGCATCCGCATTGCGGATGGAGTGAATAAAGTGAATAATATGACTTTGTAGAGACGACCCGACGGGTAGTCTCTACAATATTGGACAATTTTTATCGAGGTTATTTATAATGAAGTTTCTCTTATCAGTTCTATTTATACTGGCGGCAATTGTAACCGGATTGGTCTACATTACCCGTCCGCAACACCAGCATGGATTCGGAGCAAGCGTCGTCGATACACTCTCTAATGAAGACAACGCTTCCGGATTCGCCCGGGCCGACCGGGTTAGAGAATTTGTTTTCCCCGATGACGCCGGGCCTCATCCTCAATTCCAGACGGAATGGTGGTACTATACCGGCAACCTGACCGATGAAAGCGGGCGCCATTTTGGGTTTCAGCTCACCTTCTTCAGGAGGGCGCTAAGCCCGGACGGAAATAAACGTTTATCCAAATGGGCCACGAACCAGGTTTATTTCGCCCACTTTGCCGTGAGCGACGTTAAAAACCGTGCCTTTTATCCGAGCGAAAGATGGAGCCGGGGCGTAATAGGGCTGGCCGGAGCCGAGGGCAATCCATACCGGGTCTGGGTCGAAGACTGGTCGGCCACTGCCGAGGGGAAATCCGTTCGCCTTCGAGCCAAAAACGATTCAGCAGAAATAGACCTGATACTCACGCCAAAGAAGCCAACTATACTTCATGGGGACAACGGTCTTAGTAAGAAAAGCGCCGAGCCGGGAAACGCCTCCTATTACTATTCAGAAACACGCCTCCATACTAAGGGAACCATCACGGTCAAGGGAGAGACACTCGTGGTAGCCGGTTTTAGCTGGCTTGACCGCGAATGGAGCACGAGCGCGCTCAGCAAGGAACAAGCCGGCTGGGACTGGTTTTCGCTTCAACTGAGCGATAACCGGGAGGTCATGCTCTACCAGATACGCCTTAAGAACGGCGGTATCGACCCCTACTCTTCGGGAAGCTTAATCGAGAGTGACGGCGCTGTACGCCATCTTGGTGTTGATGATTTCAGTATAAAAGTACTCGATAACTGGAAGAGTCCCAATAGCGGTGCTATATACCCTTCAAAATGGCGAATAAAAATCCCCAGGTATAACATAGACCTCACCGTTACCCCGCATCAGTCCAATCAGGAACTCTCACTTACTTTCACCTACTGGGAGGGCGCAGTTAAGGTTGAAGGAGAGGACATCTTCGGAAACGGCTACGTGGAACTTACCGGATACGCTAATCCCAACCAAGCAGACTCAGTTTCCAATAGGAAAGAGAAGATTAAATAGGCTAGCTCTATCCGTACATGAGAATACTAATCTCTGGCCAGTTAAAAATCGTTTCTACTTCTTGAATTCCAAGAAATAAAGGAGGAATTAACCGTTCTACGTAGAGACGACCCGCTGGGTCCGCTCTACAATAGGGAAATACCGAAACTCGAAGACAGATTTTCCCGAGATTACCTGGATACAACTCGATCAGTGGAAGAGGCAACATCAATGCTTTCATCAGTCAGCGCTCTATACCTTAGTCCCCTTCCACACGACCTCACCACGGCCGGTTCTATAGGCAGAGAGAAATAACAGGAGTATCGAAAAAAATACACATACTGAGACTAAGGGTCTTGAGTCGGGAGCAATCAGCATGTTAGGAATCTTTCTTAGGTCAATGACGAGAGTTTTGAAGGGACATTATATAAAGTTGACCTGATTTCCACTCCTTCTTCAAATAACCAACAATTAAATCAAACGAATGTTCACATGAAAAAAAGATTAGATATAATTATAGCCCGGCGTACGTCAAGGAGGAACCATGAAGAATAAACTCGAGCCGGGGATGTTCATAGAAAAAAGGATCGAGACAAGCCCGGATATGGCCGCATCCCGTTTTCACGAAAGTTCGCCCAGAGTGCTTTCGACACCCTCACTGATCACCTTTCTCCAAACCACCTGCGCCGATTTAATGGCTCCTTTCCTGGATGAAGGAGAAATGGCGGTTAGCACCAGGATCGAAGTGAACCATTTTGCTTCAACCCCGATAGGCATGGCTATAACCATAAGGGCCGAAGTTAAAGAGCTAGACAGGAATAGAATTTTCTTCCAGGTTCAAGCCTTCGACGAGATGGAAGAAATCGCCTCGGGCTATAACGATATGTACGTAATCAACGAAGAGAGGTTTGAAAGAGGGATAAGAAGGAAACTGGAAAGAACTACTAAAGGATAAAAGCAGCCGCTATTCGCAATCTTGATTTACCAAACAAAACGCCAGACAACTCAAAGCACGTTAGCGCTTTAACTCTTCGATAATCGCATCCCTCATTTCGGTAGTGGTCGCGTGCCCGCCCATATCCCTGGTGAGAACCTCTCCTTTAATCAATACCCTGGATATGGCGTTTTCTATCGACCTGGCTTCCCTGCCTTTGCCGATGTATTTAAGGAGAAGAGCCGCGGAAAGTGTTATAGCAATGGGATTGGCCAGGTTTTTCCCGGCAATGTCCGGCGCGCTTCCGTGGGCTGCCTCGAAAACAGCACACTCATCCCCTATATTTGCTCCTGGGGCAAATCCCAGTCCCCCGACCAAACCGGC
The DNA here is from genome assembly GCA_035559815.1 of Thermodesulfobacteriota bacterium. NCBI lineage: Bacteria > Pseudomonadati > Thermodesulfobacteriota > Thermodesulfobacteriota bacterium. The sequence continues at coordinate 297,196 of DATMAT010000023.1, read as the reverse complement.
ACATATTTCGGAGACTATATCCCCATACAGATTTTCGGTGAGGATGACATCAAAACGATTAGGATCCAAAATAAGCTGCATACACGCATTATCGATTATCATCTCCTCATACTTGATCCCGGGATAATCACTGGCTACCTTTCTCACGCAATTAAGGAATAGCCCGTCGCTTAGCTTCATAATATTCGCCTTATGAAGCACGGTAACCTTTTTTCGCCCCCGTTTTTTGGCAAACCGGAAGGCGAAGTTGGCAATCCGGAGAGATGCCTTTTCGGTTATGACCTTGAGGGTCTCGACCACCCCCGGAGCAATCTCATACTCCAGCCCCGAATACAGGTCCTCCGTATTTTCTCTCACCACTACGATATCAATCCCCTCGTATTTTGATTTAACACCGGGAAAGCTTCTTACCGGCCTCAAATTGGCATAAAGGTCGAGCGTCTTTCTTATGGTCACGTTTACGCTCTTGAACCCGCCGGCAACCGGAGTGCCTATAGGCCCCTTTAGAGCCACCTTATTCTTCTTAATCGACTCAAACGTCATATCCGGAACGATGGCTTTATATTTATCCACGGTTTCAGCACCAGCGGGTGCTATCTCCCATTCTATCTTGGCCCCGGACGCCTCTATGATTTTCATCGCAGCATCGGTAACCTCCGGGCCTATACCGTCTCCGGGTATTAGGGTAATCCTTTGTACATCATGATGCGACTTCATCCTCGAATCTCCGTGAGTCATTTAGTCTTGTAATTTTACCCCTTGCCACCATTAATCCAAGTGTCTCTAACAACAGAGAATTGAATTTTCTCGATTGACAATTAGAATTCCTACAAAATAGCCAGTGAGGAGGCGATTATGAAGAGTGGAAAAACGGGGAGTCTCTACCACGTAGCCATTGCGGTGAGAAACATTGCTCAAGTAGAAAGGCTCTATCAAACCGCATTGGGACTTAAGGTCACCCACAGGGAGGTAGTTGAAGACCAGGGGGTAAGGTCTTCCATGCTCGAACCAGAGGATGGAGGAACCCCGATAGAACTTCTAGAACCGCTAAGCGATGCCTCGCCTATTTCAAAGTTTCTGGAAAAGAGGGGTGAAGGAATTCATCATATTTGTTTTACTGTAGACAACATCGAATTAGCACTCAAAAGATTGAAAGAGGAAGGGATCCAGCTTATCGATGAATCTCCCCGTCCGGGAGCTTATGGTGCGAGAGTAGCCTTTATCCATCCGAAAGCCATGAACGGGGTTTTAATCGAGCTTGCCGAAATGCCTGAGAGTTAAATCGGGGGAGTTAACCTGCTTCTTTTTTCTCGTTAGCCTTGCTTGGGGTGTCCAGGCCGGTATCTTGAATCTTTTTGGTCTCATCCTTCTCCGGGGTGACATCGATTTCGTCCGGTTCCTTCATGGCCCTTTTGAATCCCTTTATGCCTTTCCCCAACGCAGAGCCCAAGTCACCTAACCTGCTTGGACCAAATATAAGCAGGAGAATTACCAGAATTATGACTAGTTCCCATCCACCTAGCCCGCCAAATGCGCCAAACATTTCTTATCTCCTTTCACTTCCAAATGTTACCGGAAAGAGCAGTGATGTCAATTAATGACTTTATCAGTTTGTAAGGACAATCGGAACAACCGCGCAACCTCGAGACCAGGTAATTCAGCCGATCAGTCCTAAGCTACGTTGGGAAGGTCTGCAGTCATGCGGTTTATTCTTTGCTGGTAAAGAGACCTGATGTTATCGGTGCGGCTGATGAACTTTACGCCCATAGCGGAACGGGTACCGGGTAAAGTGGGAGATACCCATCTTACAACTCCTTCCAGTCTCATTATCTCATCACCCATGTAAAGAAAAATGGCAATCTTAGATTGAGGAGGGAACACTCGGTACGCTTTAATACCAATTCCACCTTCAGAAAGATTAAACGCATAGCCACCCAAATTAGGAGTAGAAGACCCATACTTCACTTTGGTTCTAAAAGGAATCCTTCTAGAGCCTCTTCGATCTTCCATCATATTACTTTCCCCCTATTTTGTGGATTCCACCTGTCATCCACCCCTGCCACAACCAGCAATAAATATTACCCCTACATTATAGCATATATCATTCCCCTATTACAACTCCAATAGATTCCTACCACACGACCGGCTTAAAATCATAGTAATTGAACAAAGAAACACAATTTAATCCTAAAAACCCTATAACAACTATTTTGGATGCTTATTTTGGATCATAAGATTCAATAAGTCGTGTCTCGCCACTATCCCTACCGGGAACCCCTCTCGTACAACCGGCACGTGGTTAATATCATGGCTTAGCAGTTTTCTAACCGCTTCCTCTATGGGATCATCCTCTGATACCGTTACCACCGGACTGGTCATGATTTCTTTGGCAGTTATAGTGCGAGCAGCTTTGTAAATTTCCTCAATCCCCTCCTTAGGCAACCACCTGCCGAACAGTTGCGGAGCTTGAAACGTGGAGAATGGAACAGAGTGCTCCTCGGCTAGAAAGTCCGACTCGGTTATAATCCCGGTCAACTTACCTTTGCCGTCCACAACCGGTACGCATCCAATACGGTTATCCAGCATCATTCTGGCTATTTCTTCCAAAGTGGTGTCCTCTTCGGCCACGATGGCTGGCTGCACCATGATTTCTTTTACCTTCACCTTCTACCTCCTTTTTGTCCAATTATTATCCGGTCCAATGCTCGGCAAAACTCTTCGACAACTGAGTTTCCGTCTGGCAAGCGAGCGAGGACAATTCATTTTATACAAAACCAAAGCAGTTACAAGCTGACGGAATAGCTCTGAGACAATGTTCAATGACCCTGAGGAATCAAAAAACTAGATCATGTTACTTTCTTCTGCGAAAGAAGAATCGCCACTATTAGTACCAGCAGTAAAAAGGTCCATAGCAGGATAGCCACACGGGTTGCTTTTTTAGCTCTGTCCGCTTCCCACCAGGTTTTAGGACGTATGCCCTGCGCCAAAAAGGTGGTAACTCCGGCCAGGTTAACACAAATCACGTTTACTAAAAGCAGCAACATCGCCCCCAACGCCAGATTAAAATGCGCCGAGCCGAGCAACATTCCAAAAGAAACCAAGGGAGGAAGCAATGCCACCGCTACCATCACGCCCACTATGGCACTCCCCACCCCGGCGGTGAATGACAACACCCCGGTACTGCCAGAGGCCAGGGCAAGGGCAACATCGGCCAGACCCACATTCGTCCTGGAAGAAAGCTCCGGAACCTCCGGGTTTATCTCAAAAATAAAACCGATCAACGCAGAAAAAATAAATGCTATTAGGAGGCCGACCAGATTGGCCTTCATCGCTCTCTGTACCAAATCCATGTCCCCCAACGTAGTGGCAAAAGACAAGGCTATATTAGGCCCGAGGAGCGGCGCAATAACCATAGCCCCTATTATGACGGCTACGTTATCTCGCAATATACCGACTGCGGCAACGATAGAGGATAAGATGACTAGGATGATATAGACTTTTGATAGTTTAGTCGTATCCACGATATCGGAATACAGCTCCTCACGGCTTATTCGGAATACCTTGGAGGATGAAGAGCCCTGGGCAGACTGAGTCTCCTGCTCTTTTAAGGAAATGTCTTCTTTTTTTCTGGCCGGGGTAGAGTCGCCTCTACCGGAAGGATTAGTATTCTGAAGTCATTTCGGTTGGAATAATATTTCTCCAGAATATCAATAACCTCCTCGGTTTCTTCGGCATCGATGAGAACCTTTATGAGTGAATGGTTTTCAGATAGATTTTCCTGCCATATCCCTAATGCCGGATGGTCCTTGAGGAGGTCCTGAACTCTATCCAGGTTCTCTTCGGCAGGTAAAAACATCTCGATCAAACGGAGCGCCATTTCATCCTTATCCTTATAGCTTGATATGATAACAAGGCTTCATATCACACCGGTTTCGAAAAAAGAACTGTTTCAATCCTTCGGCCAGGGCATTATTCTACTGCTTCTTCAAATATCCGCCTACGATGTTCTTCATATACTTTTCTTGGGATCATCCATAGCGCCAAGCCGAGCAAGAGCGGGACGATAACGACATCGTCTATATGTCCTATCACCGGGATGAAGTCGGGGATTAGGTCAAACGGCAATACAATATAGCTGACCGCAATCCATAAGAGCCACTTTGCTATCCGGGGGACCCGGGGGTCACTATACAAAGCACAATAGAGGGATATGTTTTGTTTTATAGATAATCTTTTTTTTATTATTCTCTCTAGCATATTAGTGCTGAGATGATTATCAAACAATAGAAGACATTTTTCAACCGGCCTTTCTTGAATGGACAAGCATAAGATAGGGAGGTGATAAATAAAAGTATGTTAATATAGATAACGATAAAACTCTTCTTGCAAAGTAAAAAAGGAGGCTTGATTTGGCAGAGGAAAAGAAATCGAATGCAGATGAGACAAACAACTGGGTGGTGGCAATAACAGGACAGGGATACCGAACCGAAATCCAGGCCGGGGGCCACAAGCTAATTGCTGATGAACCCGTCTCGGTCGGCGGTACCGGTATGGGACCTAACCCCTACGACTACCTGACCGCCGCCCTTGGTTCGTGTACCTCCATGACCATCCGTATGTATGCCGACCGAAAGGGCTGGCCTCTTGAATCGGTCTCGGTGATTCTTAGGCATCAAAAGATTCACGCTCAGGACTGTGAGGAATGTGAGACCAAGACCGGCAAGATTGACCTTATAGAACGTGAGATCGAGCTCACCGGGCCCTTAGATAAGGAACAACGCCAGAGGCTTCTCCAAATCGCCGACAGATGCCCGGTGCATCGCACCCTCCATTCCGAAGTAGTGGTAAAAACAAAGCTCAAAGAGTAAAAAAGAGACGAGTAAACCGGTAAGCCGAATTCTGTCTAGAGCGGTCATTCATCTAGGACACCCATTTCTGGATGCCTCGAGCAACCCACCCGGAAGCTTCAGGCGGGCAACCTGCCCGTGGCCTATAATAGGCCACGAATGCTTCCCTATTCGGTCTTTCTCCAAGTGGGGTTTACCGTGCCGCAGGATGTCACCAGCCTGCGCGGTAGTCTCTTACACTACCTTTTCACCCTTGCCTGTTTTCCTGTGCCAGAAAACTTGGGCGGTTTATTTTCTGTGGCACTTTCCGTTGTCTCACGACACCTGGGAGTTACCCAGCACTCTGCCCTCTGGAGTTCGGACTTTCCTCTTGCTAGAAAAGCAAGCGACCGCTTAGTTCACTCGTCTCTTCAATTAAGAATATTCATCTATTGCCAGATTGGCAAGTCTGTCCGCTTCTTGGTTAAATTCTCTGGGAATGTGATTGACTTCCACTCTTTCAAACTGGGCTATTAGTTCTCTGGCCTTATTATAGAGGGTTGTAATTTTAGGATTATTTACGCGCCATTTGCCGTTTATCTGATTGGCCAGAAGGAGTGAATCGGTATAAATCTTGAGATGGCTTTTTTTGAGTTCTTTTGCTTTAGTGAGTGCGGTTAATAATGCTTCGTATTCTGCTTGGTTATTGGTGAGGATGCCCAAAGGCCTTTTTATCTCGTGGATGTTGCCATCCTCGTCTTTTATCAATACTCCTAGCCCCGAGCTACCGGGATTTCCTCTAGAGGCACCGTCGATGAATATTTCGGCGGTTGTTTTTACCGTACTATTCAAGGAGAGGCTATGCTGTTTGGGCTTCACCGTTGAATATTTCTTCACAATAGAGAATCCTATGGCAATTAGGGCACTGGACCATTTTGGACAGGGTTAACACCTCGTTAAAGAGCTGTGGAGGAATGTTCATATTACAACCGGTACACACTTCGTTTCTGGCCGAGGCGAGTGCCACTCCATTTTTCTTTCTAATCCTTTCATAAATGGAAAGTATATCCGGGGAAAGGAGCGAAGCCAGTTTCTTCTTCTCTCCTTTTTTGATTTCATATATACCCTTCAATTCATCTATCTTCAGGGCATGCTCATTGATTATCTTCTCGTACTCTTGCTCTTTTTGAGAGAGTTCAAGCTCGTTTTCCTTGACCAGTCTCTCCAGTCTTTCCGCTTCTTCCATTTCTTCGAGAATCCGCTCTTCCAGTTCAGAATTAACTCTTTTGGTCTCACCGATTTCTTTTTGAAGGGCTTCATACTCTTTATAAGTCTTTATTTCAAAGAGCCTCTGTTCTGCCTTTTTTATAGAGTCCTGATTTTGAGCAAGCCGGAGTTCGGTGGCACTCTTTCTTTTCTTAACCGTGTCCAGCTCTTCCTTAGCTTTACGGATTGATTCCTCGAGTTTCTCCAGTTCGTGTTTATAATACAATACTTCTCGTGGATATCTTTCGAGATTATCTTCCAACTCTCTGAGCTCCAAATCAAGCTGTTGAAGTGATTCGAGAGCTGTAATTTGGTCTCTCATTTCTTCCTCCTCTTTTTTTGATTGATTTTTTTATTCTTAGTAAGTATGGATGGGAATGAAACTGAGGGTTAAGATAAAGGGGGTTATGAATTTCCTTGTGCATCTATAGACTCTGAAGCCTGTCTTACATATGGGCCCACCCGGACTTGAACCAGGGACCAACGGATTATGAGTCCGCCGCTCTAACCAACTGAGCTATGGGCCCTATTACTCCATACGTAAACAATTTAGTTTAGATAAAGGGGCTTGCTTTGTCAAATTCGCTTGCTTACTAACCATTGACAGACAATCACCTTCTAGCCCTATTCATCGTATGCTATCGTTTAACCCTAAAACACATAGGTGAGATTTTTTTGTATGCACTGTTAATTAGCATTATAATTTTCTTTAATATAAAAGGGTTACGGTGAGAAGTGTCGTATCCTGGCTTTTATAGCTTCAGGAAAAATATTACAAGGAGAGGGCAATGAAAAAAGAGCAGATCTTAAAAGAGTTCGAGAGTCTGGTCAATAACTTTATTATGACTCACTCGGATGATTTAAAGCAATTCGTTAACTGGGGCAAGATGCCCGACGGGATGCTTTTTGGCAATGCGGATATTAGTTCAAACGATTTTGTCCTAACCCTGCTTAGAACCTTCAAGGATAACGGGGCAAGGGTAATAGATAGCGGCGTATGGCAACCTTTTCCAAATTTTGGGTTTCCGATAAACTGGCCGCTAGAAAAGCTGCATGCCGAAGAGACCGTCGATTGGAATGCGGAGTTAAGCGGGGGTTGAATGAATACTATTTCTTTTTTATTCTCTCGATATAGGTCCCCGTTCTGGTATCTACCTTAATTACATCGCCGATATCCACGAATAAAGGTACAGAAAGGGTCGCCCCGGTCTCAACAGTTGCCGGCTTGGTGGTATTCGATACCGTGTCCCCCTTCACCCCGGGTTCGGTCTCGGTTACTATTAGCTCCACGGTGGTGGGAAGGTCGATACCTATAGGCTCATCCTTGTAGAAAAAGATATTCACCTCTTGCTGCTCTTTTAAGAATCTGGCGACGTCCCCAACCTGGCCTTGGCTGAACCCAAATTGTTCATATGTTTCCGAGTCCATAAAATGGTATCCGATGTTATCTTTGTAGAGAAACCGCATGGTTCTCCTTTCGATGTCCGGGGTATGAAACGTCTCTCCCGACCGGAAGTTCATTTCCTGCACCGCACCGGTAATGACGTTTCTTAACTTTGTCTTCACCACAGGGCTCCGTTGGGCGATCTTCGAGTGATGATATTCCAGAACCTCCCAGATCCCGCCTTCCAGCTCGATCTTTAGCCCCTTGTAAAAGCCGCTCGTATCCACGACTGACATTGTTAATGCCTCCTCTCGGATAGTTTTCTTCTCCACCATTCGCTGTGCTTTTTCTCGTCGAATATAATAAGATTGAGTACCTCGCGGTCACTTCTATTCCGGCATACCGTGAAAGCCGCTTTTAAAAAGAGTCTTTCCACCTCCTCCCCGATCTGCATAAAAAAACAGGTTCCCCTCCAACCGAGGACGGTAGCCGCTCGGCCGATGGTCTCGCCGAACCTCTCCGCTAGCTCTCCTCCTCTCTTCGGGGTCTCGATTCCTAGCTCATCAAGCCGTTTTACCGTCATCATGGTGTGCCGGCCCTCTTCCCTCATGAACTCCTCTATCTTAATCAAGCTGTCTGGTACCAGATAGAGGTTCGAGAGAGACTCGTAAACGCCGATTGTAGCCCTTTTTGATATATACACCAGCTTGAGTACGTGACTTGTGCTCATCTTCTCTAATCGTTCTTCTTCACAGTTTCTATATTCTCTTTCATCGACGACTCTTCGGGGATTCTATATTCCTCCGATGCCCAGGCTCCAAGATCGATCAATTTGCACCTTTCCGAGCAAAATGGCCTCCATTCGTTCCCCTGCCACTCTACCACCGTGCCGCATCTCGGACATTTAACCCGCATGTATTTTGAAATTATGTCTAAGGAGGGGGGATAAATCAAGTTATCGCCCGGTCTCTAACCAGGCGAAAATTCGATATCCCCAAAGCCTAATCCAGTGATCTTTTTAAGCTTTTTTTCCGCGCTCTTGAATCGCTTTTCTCTCAAGAGGAGAGGGATATCCGACATCGCCACCTCCCGGTATATACGCTCCCTTTCTCCATAGGAGAGGCTAGAACACCTTCTCCTTACCCGGCCTAAAATCTCGGTAAAGGCTTCGTATTCCTCGCCAAATATCTTCTCCAAGTCCATTCTCAACCTCCGGGAAAGCCCGGGGCTATTTCCGGAAGTAGAAATGGTAATCATAAGATCCCCTCTTCTTACCACCGATGGCACCGTGAAATCAGATAATAGGGGCGCGCTTGCCGCATTCACCAAGATGCCCAGCTTTTTCCCTTCTCGGCAAACCCGGCGATTTACCCCTTGATTATCCGTCGAAGCCACTACCAGGTGGGCACCCTTTAAATCCTGGGGACGGTAGGGCCTTTCTATATACCGGATCTCATTTTTCTTTGAAAGCTCACTGAGTTTAGGGGTAAGCTTCGGGCTTATGACGGCTACATCCGCTCCACATTCAAGAAGTCCTAATACCCTTCTCTCGGCAACCCGTCCTCCCCCAATAACTACACACTTTTTTCCCCTGAGGTTCAGATTGATGGGATAATACTTCATCACTTGGACTGGTCTTTCTTGGCGGGTTCCTTCTTTAATTCGTCTTTCTTACAAATTGCATCCTCTACCAGCTCACATATTATATGAGCAATGGTGATGTGAAGCTCCTGTATCCTTGGTGTCGACGTGGAAGGAATATTTATGCAAACGTCCACGATCTTACTTATCTTTCCGGCATCCCCGCCGGTAAAACCTATTGTTTTTAGTCCTTCTGACTTGGCATATTCAAGCGCCTTTATTATGTTTTGTGACTTAGAGCTGGTAGAGATTCCCCAGGCCACGTCCCCTCTTTTTCCAAGAGCCTCGATCTGTCTAATGAAGATATTATCGAATGAAATATCATTTCCCACCGATGTGAGAATGGATGTATCGGTGGTGAGGGCAATGGCCGGAAGGGCCTTACGCTCCTTCTGGTAACGGTTTACAAATTCCGCCGCTATGTGTTGGGCATCGGCGGCGCTTCCCCCGTTCCCAAATATAAGAACTTTCCCGCCCGATTTCAGCGTCTTATTTATAGTCTCGGTGGCCTCCTCTATCTCCTTCAAGGACTCCTTTGCGAACCTAAGCTTAAGCTCGGCGCTCTCCCTCAGTTTAGATATTATCTGTTCTTTCATACTCATGATCTCTTGAACATCTTCTCAAGCTCTTCAAAGGTAATCTCCCTGGCCACCGGTCTGCCGTGGGGACAAGAATGCGGAAATTCGGCGCGGTCTAGGTCCTCTAAAAGGGCTATCATCTTTTCCCGATTAAGCCAGTCATTGGCCCGGACAGAAGAGTGGCAGGCCATAGTCGATATTAAATGATCCACCTTATTATCCAGGCTCCTCTCCTCCTCCAGCAAGGAAAGTTCCCCGATCACATCCTTCATGATCCCTTCCACATCGGCATTTTTAAGTATCGAAGGGATTGACCTTACCACAAAAGAGCCGTTCCCAAATTCCTCCAGTTTTATCCCCAGAGACTCCAGATCTTCCTTATGTTTTGACAATACCATTTCTTCCTGGGGAGAAAGGTCAATGGTCAGCGGTATCAAGAGTTCCTGATTTTCGAGCCCCTTCCTCTTCAAATATGCATTTTTCAACCTCTCATAATTGACCCTCTCATGGGCGGCGTGCTGGTCGATTAGAATCATCCCCTCTTTTGACGCGCAAACTATATAAAGCCGTCCAAGCTGTCCTAGTATTTCCAGGCTGGAGAAAAAGCCTCTTTTGCCGAAAAGAGCCTGGGCTTCGGGCTCCATAGAATCTGCAGGTCCTTCATCAGAGAGGTTAAGCCTCTCGTTCGAGTGCAATTTCAGACTGTCCTTGCTCTCGACAATGCTGCTTCTACTCTCATGCGGGGAAGCGCCCATAGTCAATTTGGTGGAGGTGTAATCAAGGCTATCCCTACCCTCGTAAAAACTCCTTACGGCGTTCTCGACCCTTTGATGATAACCCTTTATCCAAGGTGCGTCTCGAAGCATGGACATGACCGAAGATTTAATTAAATCCCCCACCATTCTGCTCCTTCTAAACCTGACCTCGTTTTTCGTGGGATGAACGTTTATATCTATTTCATCTGCCGGCGCCTCCACAAAGAGAACCCCTTGAGGAAATTTTCCCTTGTCTATCAACCTTCCGTAAGAGTCGATCATCATACGAGAGAGGAACCTGTCTCTGACCGCCCGGCCGTTCACGTAGGTATATAACCTCTGCGCCGTAGACCGGGCATCTTGGGGACCGCCCATATACCCGAAAACCCTAATTCCATCGGATTCTGCCCTCACCTCGAAAAGCTCTGTATCCGGAAAGATTTCTGATAACCTCTCTCTCACCGTTTTTCTCGCAGGGAGCTGAATCAGCATCCTTCCCTCGTGAAGACATTCAAACCCTACATCGGTGTGGGATAAAGCCTCTCTTTGTACGATGTCAAGAATGTTGGAAAGCTCGGTCTCGTCGGATTTCATGAATTTTAGCCTGGCCGGCGTATTGTAGAAGAGATTGGCAACTTCAACAGTTGTTCCCTCCGGACAGCCTATTTCCTCGACTGACTTTAAGGTTCCGCCGTTAACCGAAATCCGGACACCGACTATTTCCCCCCTGGTTCTTGAGGTAAGCCTAAACCTGGATACGCCGGCAATGCTGGGTAGGGCCTCCCCGCGAAACCCTAGAGTTTTTATAGAAAAAAGGTCCTTTATTTCTCTTATTTTACTAGTGGCATGACGCTCGAGGGAAAGAAGAGCATCGTCTCTGGTCATCCCCTCGCCGTTGTCGGAAACGCTTATTAATCTTTTACCACCCGCTCTTACATCTAGCCTTATCAGCGTGCTTCCGGCATCGAGGGAGTTCTCGATGAGCTCTTTTACCACAGATGCCGGCCTCTCCACAATTTCCCCAGCCGCAATTTTGGACACCAGCTCGTCAGGAAGAAGTCTGATTTTACCCATCTAATAACCAGCCAGTTTACATAAAAGGACTAAGACAGTCAAAGAAAAGATAATGTCAAACCTATCTCAAACCCGTTAAGAATGGATATAATAAGAGAGCAACCAGATAAAAACGCTTAAATCTTGATTTCGGATAATACTATCCCCAGGTGATTTATACAACTAGCTTCCTCCTCGAAAAAGCGTCATACTCGAGAATAACATCAAACCATATGCCTAGATTCCAAGAGTAAAACCGAGACGATTAGCAGAGCAAAATAGATAGGTTGTTTGGGTTATCTTTTCTTCTTTGACTTCGGCTTAGCCGCTTTGGCTTTTTTTGGTTTACTCCTAGGCTTGCTTTTTTTTGCGGACTTAAGGGCAGAGATGAACCTGTCCACGGAAATCGCAGCAAGGGTCATTATCTCTACAGTCCCCCTAGAGCAAAGGTCCACCGAAACCTTCCCGATAGTTTCGTTATCAGGGGCCTCGACTATGTTCACGAAATCGTACGGACCAAGCGTGGCATATTGTTCCAAAACTTTCACCCCCATTTTTTCTAGCTCCATATCCACTTCCTTTATTCTTCCCGGTCTTTCCTTTATGGTTTTTCTCCCATCTGGTGTAAGCTTGCTTATTAGAATGTATGTGCCCATAATATCCCTCCTTAATTTGAGCTTATGTTTATCTTATAACATTTTTCCCTATCATTAATCAAGGGGTTTTGCCCATTTCTTGTGCCGGTGTACTAGATTCAGGAAGATATCGGACGCTACTATTTTAAATCTTATAATGTATAATCTAATTCAAATCCAGACGGGAGATTTGGTATGCAGCATGATAAAGTATTGAGTATTAACAGGCTAAATTTGTTCCTATCCCTCGCCGTAAACCCTGCTCTTTTTTTATTTGTCTACCTTTTTCTATCGGCTAATTTGACCTTAAGTGTGAACGCCGCCAGCAAAAAAGTAGAGTCTCCCGAGGACGTAGTTGTAGTCAAGGATTATAAGTGGCTATCGGGTGGCATGGGCCAGGCAGCGATACTGAAAGACATAACCCTGGAGAACAAAGGCAAGAAGGACTACAAAAACCTACAGGTCGAGGTAGAGCTTTTCACCACAAACGATATACCCCTAGGATCCTTGAGGTCGACGATTCACGAGACGCTACCAGCCGGAAGTGAAAACACATTCCACCGGGTTAATTTTGGCATCATGCACTCGCCGCTAGAGAAAACGGTGCTAAGAATAGTTAGCGCCGAAACGATTGAACAAGGCCCACCCGGTTCGCCAAAAGACTTAATTTTGGTCAAGGACTGGCAATGGACAGGTGGTCAATATGGTACGGAAGCTATACTCAAGGAAATCACCCTGGAGAACAAAAGCGGACAACACTATAAAGACATAAAGATAAAGGTAGATAACCTGGGAGTAGGCGGCTCCAGCAAGGTGGGTTATGAGGGTTATACCAGCAGGATAGTAATCCACGATGTGCTTCCCGCAGGCAGCACTAAAACCTTCAATAACATAAACGTAGGGTTCAAGCACCCGGACACCAAGAACAGCCATATAAGCGTCTCTGACGCCGTTGCCATATCCACTAAAGAACTGAACTACCGTCTGGCCGAAAAGGAGGGTAAGCCCGTTAAAAAACGCTACAAAAAGGTAGCCAAGAAAACTACAAAGGAAAAAAGCGAGGCTGAGGCTCCGGCATCTGGAGAAACCTCCTCTGAAAAGTCCTCTTTGAGCCTCTCAGAGAGATATCGGCAAAAGCTTGCTCAAAAGACCGAAGAACCTTCTATCCCCGAGGCGAGTGAAGTAAGGGAAAGTAAAGCGGAGAGTCCTACAAAAACGGAAGGGGCTTCGGAAGAAGAGATTGAAACCGTTACCGCCACAGAGGAAGAAGCCGAGGTGGAAGAGAATGGCGGAATTATGGGTAGCGTATCGAAGTTGGGAAAAAGAATTGTAGGAATATTCAAGGGCGATTCCGAAGAATATGTCGAGGAGGATAGGCCTTCTGCCAGAGAGGAGGAACTCGAAGAAGAGGGTGAGGTAGCTGTAACCCCGGGAGAAGCAGCCACGGTTAGAGAGGTTCCGGAAGAGGAGGAAGAAGAGGAAGTGGCCATTCCCAGGGATGATATATTGGTCAAGGCTTATACCTGGGCCGGAGGAGGGGTTCCCGGGACTGTAGGCGTGCTCGATGAAATCGTACTGGAGAATAGAAGCGGAATAACCTACACCAACATACTTCTTAGCGTAGAGTTTTTTGCCGAGTCTCCGAGAAGACCGATGGGCTCAAACAGGGTAACGGTTAACGAAGTGCTGCCGCCTTATAGCGAAAAGGTGCTTAGAAGGGTAAAAATCGGGTATTTAAACACGATTCCCGACGAGATCGATATAAAGGTCATAGACGCATCGGCGATAAGGTAAGAGGGTTCGCATCTGTATAGAGCGGCTAAATGGACAAGCAAAAGGAGAGTAAGAAACTTCTTTTTCTGAGCGATTTGTTCGATTATTCACTGAAAAATAGTTTCATGGATACTGTATCCTATCTGGGAGCAAACTCCAGACGTTTAATCTCAAACCTATCCCTCTTCGTCTCGATAGAATTAGATACCCGGAAATGTTTCATATATGCCCATAGGAAGGTTAAAGAAAACTATCTATCCCGTATCCAGGAAAGCATTAGAGAATTTGCTCTCAATAATTCGGTCGATATAAAGCCGTTCGAATACCAACTGGCCATTCATCCCAAAGAAGAGTTTATCGGTAGCGAGGGGCCCAACGAGCCTAAATTCTCGTTGACCATACCGATATTTGCTCAGGGCAAAATAAGAGCACTTATTAATTTCTCCACGAGTGGGCCGGTGAATACGGAGGAAAACGATATCCCTTATATCAATTTAATAGCCGATTTCCTTTCAGCCCTATGGGAGCGGGAAATAAGGGAATTCGAAGAAAGGAGAAATATCGAAAAACTGGCTTTTGTCGATTCTCTCACCGGAGTATTCAACCGTCATGCTTTTTACCGGTTGTTCCCCCAGGATATAGCCGAGGCGCGAAGAAATGGCAACGCCCTGAGCCTGGCCATATTTGACGTAGACGGATTCAAGCAGATAAACGATTCCTATGGTCATTCCTTTGGAGACATGATTCTGAAACAGGTATCGGCGCAGTTCAAAAAGCTGCTGAGGGAAGAGGATAAGGTCTTCCGGCTGGGGGGAGACGAGTTTGCTGCGATCATGAAAACTGACAAGAAAGAGGCTTATACAGCCCTAAAACGGATCATCCGGGAAATCTCAATTACAAGAAATGTCCGGGTCACTCTGAGCGGAGGCATTGTAGAGATTAACCCCTACAAAACCCCGGGAGCAGATGAGGTTTTAAGGCAAGCGGACAGGGCGCTATACCTGGCAAAGGAGAGAGGGAAGAACCAGATATTCTTTCATCAGGATGAAAACACCCAAACTGAAGCTGACCAATTGCCCTTTGACGAAGAGATCAAACGTCTTGCCCAAGATATAAATATTCGGTTAAAGGAATTTGCCACAGAGCAACTGGCCTCTTTCTACTCGTCCTTGAGTAAAGACGACCAGTTGCTTTACCAAAAGCCGGCCGGCGTTTCTAACTATGCACTTAGTCTAGGTAGAGAACTGAACCTGCCAGAGAGCCGTCTCCAAAACCTTAGGCTTGGTGCGATACTCTACGATATCGGCATGATAGCGGTTCCCAGAAAGATCGTGCTCAAAAGCTCCCGCCTCACTCCCGATGAGTACGAGTTGGTCAAGCATCATACTATCATCGGTGGACGGATGATTCAGCAATTCGCCGTTTTACGTGAAGTTCTGTCCATAGTGCTCTACCACCACGAGTGGGTCAACGGACAGGGTTATCCCTTTGGCCTGGCCGGCGAATACATACCCCTGGAGGCTAGGATAATTGCCGTAGCCGACGCCTTTTATGCGATGCACAGCCACCGCCCATACCGTTCTGCCCTTAGAACCGAGGAATCCATTTCCGAACTGATCAGGGGAAGAGGAATAAAATACGACCCTCAGGTGGTTGAGGCCTTTCTTTCCTTGGTCGACAAGAGGATAATCACCGCTCGGTAATTTTCAATCGCTTTATCGAAAATTCTATTCGAGGCAGTTCAAAAAATAACTATTTCTGTGATGTGGATATATCAACCCTATATTAGTGTAAGGAACGCATACCTGTCCCCGCACGTCGATGGATATGCGTTCCCCCTACTGTTGGAGCAATGACAAATTAATTAGTAGTAAGTAACCAGTTATCGGCAAATAAGGCCCATATAGAACTATGCTTTCCACGCTGTGAAACGGTATTTTCCACCAAATCGCTCGACAGCTCGATACCAGCGATTAGCCGGATTTCTAGGTCTGATTAAACCAATCAGCATTTACCTAAAATGGTGGGCGGTACTGGATTTGAACCAGTGACTTCCACCGTGTGAGGATGGCACTCTTCCGCTGAGTTAACCGCCCTGATATTAATTTTATATGAAAGGAAAAAATAAAAGCCCTTCCACTTCCCCATCCCAGGGATGAATCTTAAAATTCCTCTTCGACTGTGATCAGCTTCTCAGCCTCTTGTATAATTTCTCCCAATCTCTCCTTGAAAAGCCTAATTCCACCAAGTGGAATTACTATGCAGGACCTTCCACCGCTTAGTTCGGTGATTCTTAGGTACTTCCCCTTGTGGTTTTCCTTCACATCGAAAAAAAACCTCTTGGACTCGATGTCGACGTGCTTGCTTACATGCTCTTTCTCTAGTTTTTCCATGTTTTGTTTCTACCTCCGCCTCTTTCCTTCTTCTTGGGGATTTATCCTTTTGGGTAGGAAATAATAACCCTATGCCCGAAAAAAATCAAGACACGCAATCGACTTCAAGCCCCCCCGATTCCCCGCGCCAAGAGCGGTCTATAATCCTGTTTCTACTTCGTATACACTGCGAAGAAAATAGGTTATTATATGATGGAAAGTAATTCAACCTTGAGAGGAAAAAACTTGTTTTTCAGGAACTAGGTCTTATAATTTTACGAAAGCTAGAGCGTAACCAATATTTTTGTTTCGTGCTAAGCTAATCTGGTGCTAATACTAATTTTAACTATTCTCGTGACGCACTAACAAATTCGACTTCATTCTGATATTCTCAAGTAAGGTACGGAGGAAATGAATAATGGCTAAGAAGGGTCGTAAAAAAATAAAGGACCTTGTGGACATGCTTGAGGACCCGGAAAATTCGGGCTACGTCGGCGGAGACTATGAAGATATTATGGAACAGCTTGAAAGGGAATTGGCTGATGCCGAGGAGGACGAATCGAATCAGGAACCCGAGGAAGAATAAACATCCCTATTTTGCATCTCTCTTCGTTTAAGATAAACCATTAATACAGAAATTGCAGCAGGCGTGATACCGGATATCCTGCTTGCCTGCCCCAGAGAGCTTGGGCGGATTCGTGTCAGCTTTTGGACGATTTCCCGGGAGAGGCCGGGGATGCTTTCATAGCTGAAATTATCCGGTATTCTCGTGTTTTCAAGCTGTCTAAACTTACCTACCTGTTCCATCTGCTTTTGAATATACCCCTCATATTTAACCTCCATTTCCACTTGCAAGGAAATATCGGAATCAATCAAAGCATGAGAAGATTGGTCGATTGCACTGAGTTCCCGGTAGGTGATCTCCGGCCTTCTTAGGATCTCTGCCAAAGTTTGCGGTTTCTTCAACGGAGAAGAACCCAACTGTATTAACATTTCGTTGAAGTGAGCATTAGGAAGAACCTTGGTATGCTGCAATCTATCCAGTTCCTCTTTAATTCTTTTCCTTTTATCGAGAAATCTCTCAAAATCATCCTCTCTTACCAACCCAATATTGAAACCTTTCTCCCTAAGCCTTAGGTCTGCGTTATCCTCTCTCAAGATGAGACGATACTCCGCTCGCGAGGTGAACATCCGGTAGGGCTCGTCTACACCCTTTGTTACCAGGTCATCAATGAGTATTCCGATATAGGCCTCCGAACGGTCTAGTATGAAAGGGGCCTCTCCCCTCAGGCGAAGGGCAGCGTTTATCCCGGCAATGAGACCCTGAGAAGCCGCTTCTTCGTATCCAGTAGTACCGTTTATCTGCCCGGCAAAAAAAAGATTCTCGACGATCTTCGTTTCTAGCGTGGGCTTTAGCTGAGTAGGGTCGGAGAAATCATACTCAACCGCATATCCCGGCCTCATAATCTCCACATCCTCTAAACCTTTAATCGTTCTTATGAATTCGTATTGAACATCGAGCGGAAGGCTGGTGGAGATCCCGTTAGGATAAATCTCGTAGGTGCCGATACCTTCCGGTTCGAGGAATATTTGATGCCTTTCCTTATCCGGAAACTTAACCACTTTGTCCTCGATAGAAGGACAATACCTAGGACCAACCCCTTTGATCACCCCGGAGTAGAGAGGCGACTTATGAAGATTATTTTTGATAACCTGGTGGCTTCTCTGGTTAGTGTAGGTTATATAGCATGGAAGCTGTTCCCTTTCAATCCTATAATTGGAGAAGGAAAAGGGCTTGGGAGTGGGGTCGCCGGGCTGCAATTCTAGAATATCCCATCTTATGGTCCGTCCGTCCAACCTGGGAGGAGTACCGGTCTTGAGCCTACCAATCTTAAAACCTAGGCTGTCAAACGAATCTGAGATCCCCAATGCCGGCGCCTCCCCGGCACGCCCTGCCGAAATCTGAGTAAGCCCTATATGGATCAAACCGTTTGGAAAAGTACCCGGAGTGACTATCACCGCCTCTGCAAAAAAATGCTCTCCCAGGTTCGTTTTCACGCCTGCCACCTTACCCCCCTCAACCAGGAATCCTTCCACCATTCTCTGTTTTATGTCGATGTTCTTCTCTGCCTCGAGAACTCTCCTCATGTATGTCTTGTAAGCCTGCCTGTCTGCCTGAACCCTGGTTGCCTGAACCGCTGCTCCCTTTCTTGTGTTAAGTCTTCTGAATTGAATGGCAGTGGCGTCTGCTGCTTTTCCCATCTCGCCGCCTAAAGCATCTATCTCCTTCACCAGATGCCCCTTTCCCACCCCGCCAATAGAAGGATTACAGGACATAAGCCCGATCGTGTCAATATTAGCGGTGAGGACGAGTGTCTTACAGCCCATCCTGGCCGAAGCGAGCGCTGCCTCGCATCCGGCGTGTCCCGCTCCGATTACGATCACCTGATGTTTTTTCAGATAAGTGATAGCCATAGTTTTCACCAAACCCCTAAAATTAGCTGAGAGAATTCTAAATACTCCACAATAAACCGTCAAATTGATCGGCCTTCTCCTGCTCGGAGAAATCGGCCCTAAAAACTGCTTCATTGCCCTTGACTTATCCGTCTTAGAATGTTTAGTATGTTCATCCAGAAAAACTATGGGAGACCCTCTTGATGAATTCCCCAGCAATCAGCCAACTTTTGGAATCTGCATTGAGACAGGACCCCAGCCGGGTGGCCATAATCCTTGGTGATAAATCTTACAGCTACAAAGACCTCGATACCGCTGCCAATATAATCGCCTCCCATTTTAAAGGTGCTGACCTGGGAGGCGAGCGGGTGGCATTCATGCTCCCAAACGGATTTGAGATACTGACTACTTATCTGGCTTGTTTCAAGTCGGGAGCTATAGCCATGCCGTTAAACCGCCGTTATGCACAGCCGGAATTACATCGCGTCCTTGCAAACGCACTGCCTAAATGGCTCATAATCGAGTCTGACAGATTGGCGCTATTAAACAACCTTGATTTAAAGGAGACTGGTATTGAAAAGATATTTGTAGTGGGGCAGCAAAGTAACACTGATTTCACTGATTTTAATACATTGCTGGAAGGACCGGAGCACTTTACACCGCCTGATTTTGCCCCACAACAACCTGCCGTCATCTTCTACACCTCTGGTTCCACCGGAGAGCCTAAAGGCGTGGTTCATACCCATCGATCTGTTAAAGGCATTCTGGAGTCAACCGCAAGCGCCTTAGATGGCGTCACCAGAAAAGACATCATTCTCGTATGCGACCCCCAGTGCCACATTAGCGGTCTCATGGAAACACTCACCGTTCTTCTGAATGGCGGAATGGCCGTCTTGCATGACGGCTTTGACCTCGACGCCTACTTGACCAGCCTAGAAGAGAAAAAGCCCACACTGATCATCACTCATATAGATATTTTCTTGAAGCTGCTCGATTCAGGCCGATGTACCCGGAACACGTTCTCATCCCTCCGGGGGCTTTATACCGGGGGGGATGATTTGCCCGGGTCCCTGCAAAAAAGGTTTTTCGAGCTAACCGGAAAACCCATCCAACTGGGCTACGGCATGACCGAGGCAATTTGGCTAACCATTTGCCGGAGGGCGGAATGGAAACGCCCGGGCTGCATCGGGAAACCGGTTTCCGGCGTCGAACTGCGCATAGTGGACGGCATCGGCAACGACCAGCCAGTTGGAGAGGTAGGTGAAATCTGGGTCAAAGGCGATATGGTAATGTCGCACTATTGGAATAATGAGCAGGCGACAAAAGAGGCCTTTGTCGACGGCTGGTTCAGGACTGGTGATTGCGCCAGCCGGGATGAATCCGGGGCTTATTGGTTCTCCGGCCGTATCAAAAATATAATCATACGAAACACGTCCAACATTATGCCCGGAGAGGTAGAAGAGGCGCTTTATAAACACCCGGACGTGGCGGAAGCCGCTGTCATAGGCGTTCCCGATCCTAAAGAAGGTCATGTCCCAGTTGCATTTGTGGTAACTAAATCGGGAGCAACCCTGACTGAACAGGCATTGAGGGATTTTGCCCTGAAGCAAATAGCCGCTTACAAAACCCCCGCTCGTATTTATTTCATCGAGCGTATGCCGCTCACACCCAGCGGAAAGATCGACCACAAAAAATTGTATGATTATCTGCCTCATTGAGAACGCCGCCATAATCATTTTCGAGGATAATGGACAATGTGAAGAATGGGCAATGCTCAGAGATGATTGTCCCATTGGTGACCGAGCTAGAAGAAAGCTCCAGCACCGTTCTTATAATCGCGACCTAAGGTTTTGACTCACTATACCTAGGGTCTTAAATCGGTATCCTATCAGCCCCGGCCTATAACTGTCATTTCCGGAAGCGAGAAGACATAGCAATTTGTCATTCCCACGGAAGTGGGAATCCAGTTTTTAATTATGGATCCCCGATTAAGCTTATCCCCGCATGCCTTTAGCGGGGAACGTTCGAGGATGACATGCGGAGATGATATCCGATTAATCCCCAGGTTAATAATTTATGAACACAGCAATCCGGCCAGCAAAAGAGGCTCTCCACAAACTTGTGCTTATCCAATTTCCTATCGTCGTAAATATGAATAACTTCCCAACCCAGCCCGGTAAGGACATTAGTAATAAAATTGCGGTGGCGCTTAAACCACAAAAGCTCGGCGCACATCACCGCCGTTCTCTTTTGTTTTGCAATCTCGATTAATTTCTCCAAATAAACCCAGAATTCCTCCGTTTCCGTATATTCCACGTACCCTGAACCCTCCCAGATTCTCAATCCAGACGTATTCAATCCCGCTTTCCGGGAGTTCGGTTTCCAGCACCTCTTTCTTGAACTGAGGATTGTGCCCGGAGGTAGGAAACAGCCTGACGTCCACCAAGGCCTCAATATCGTAGTATTTTAGAATTTTAATCAAATTTTCGAGGCTTCGGTTTGAGTGGCCGATGGTGTGGATTTGATTTTTATTTATTTGTTTCATGGGAGGCCGCATTCCACGAAGCGGAGAATTAACCAGGAATTCTTAAAGGTTATTGGTATTTGATTACACTCTGTGTCTTTATCATAAGATGCGTATGTCTATCTCTAAATTAAGTTTAGACCATGTCTTATCTGCAGTCAGTATCGGTAATCCAAGCTTTAACCCCAAGCCGAGACACGCTCTATCCCCAAGAGAGAGCCCAAGAGACTTACCAACAGAGTAAAGTTCTGCGCAAATTTTAGCCTCGTCCTCTTCAAAAGAATGGATCACTAATCCTAGGGCCTTTATGTTGGAAATGGCATATTGTAATTTGTGTCAATTTTTATATCATTTCTTGTGTCAAAACCCTGTGGACTTCGTCCTATTTTAAACAAAAACGTGGATTAATCCCCCCGGTTTAACCGCAGGAAAGACATGACCGTTAGAAAATGAAGGTTTACGTTTGAATTCTTGTAGAGACGCAACATTTTGCGTCTCTACACAGTAATGCCCGGAGTCTTTAATTCTGCCATCAACGCAAGTATAATCCATAATCGTCGCTATTTAGTTCCGCTTACTTACTTGAAGCCAGGAGGAATACTGAATAAATGTCAACCGCTAAGCCGATACTGGTAACCGGAGACCGACCTACGGGGCGACTGCATCTGGGACACCTGGTTGGCTCTCTATACAACCGAATAAAATTCCAGCATGACTACCAATGCTTTTTCCTGGTCGCTGACCTGCACATGCTCACCACTCATTATGACAAAATTGAGGAGGTGGAGAAGAACGTATTAGAGATGGTAATCGACTGGCTAAGCGTGGGCATGGACCCCACCCGTTCCACCTTCTACATCCAGTCACAGGTACCCGCCATTACCGAACTATATGCCATACTGGCGATGCTTTGCCCGGTGCCCAGGGCGGAGAGAATACCAACCCTGAAAGAGAAGATTCAGGACATGGGGATCGGAGAGAACTATTCTGTCGGCCTTCTCGGATACCCTATTTTGATGGCGGCCGATATTCTCATATTCAAGGCGACGAAAGTGCCGGTCGGAGAGGATCAGTTAAGCCACCTGGAGCTTACCCGCGAACTGGCCCGGCGTTTTAATTATTTATACGGCCAGTTCTTTCCCGAACCCGAAGCGGTCGTGAGCGAGACCTCCCGGTTGGTCGGGACCGACGGTAATCGGAAGATGAGCAAAAGCCTGGACAACTGTATCTATCTTTCCGATGACCCCAAGACCGTGGAAAAGCGCGTGCGCAGTATGTACACGGACCCCAATAGAATAAGGGCGGATATACCCGGAACTGTGGAGGGAAATCCGGTCTTCATCTACCACGATGCCTTCAACAAGAATAAAGAAGAGGTGGAAGACCTGAAAACGCGCTACCGTTCCGGAAAGGTCGGCGACGTGGAAGTAAAGCAAAAGTTGAGTAGAGCAATCAACGAACTTCTCGACCCGATTCGAGAAAAGAGGAATTACTACGAAAAACGGATTGATGAGGTCAGGGATATTCTTCGCCAGGGGACGGCTAGAGCCAGAGCGATCGGCGGGGAGAATATGGAGGAAATCATCAGTCATATGGGTTTGTTCAGGCCTTAGACCGACCTGGTTAGAATTATTCCAGCTTCGTAAGCAGCGACATACACAGGTAATAAGCAACATTCACCAAATGGCAAAGGATAAAAATCCATCTGGTACTGGTAAGCCGCTCCAGGTCCAGGAACGGCGAAGAGGCGATGAGAGTCGCTGGGCGGGCATCTTATCCTTCCGATTGACTTTGATAGAACTCTTTATTCCAGAAACCTAAGACCAGGTTGCCGCTGTCGGTTGTTTCCAAGACCAATACGCTATCTCCAGTATGCCACTCAAGAGAATTTTCATCGACCAGGCCGCTTTGTACCGGTTCCCCATATTTCTTGCAGAGCCTGCTGTAGATCGCGTCCAGTTTTCTTCTGGATAAACGGGGAAGATAAAAATCAGCTCCCAAAAGGCTACCGCTCTTTTCCTTGAGGAAATAAAAGCTCACGATAAAATCTTCATTAAATTTATGCCTGTAGTTGATGCAGTCAAGCTTACCTTGCTCCTCCAGGTCAAGAAATTCCATTTCCGGTAATTTTCCATCCATCTGATGACGAGAACTATTCCAGCTTAACTTGCTGAGGAGGTCAAAAACACCTTCGTCTATCTTTTCTTCTTTCTCTTTATCTTCTTTATCTTTTCTATCCAGCCAGAACAGAAGCGCCGTGCAGATTACGAAAGCAAGGATGATTAGAATGGTGGTCATCTAGTATCCAATTAAACCTTGATTTCCCCTTAAAATAATCCGGCTTTAGCGCACTCGAGCCGTTAGCCAGCAGAGTCGAAGGGCGAATTCCTTAAATTAATACTTCGACAAGCTCAGTATGAGCGGATTAGCATCCGCTAAAAAAGAGAGATAAAAATCCGTTCATTCTGAGCCCAGTCGAAGAACGAACACCTCAAAAAATCATCCTTCGACCCGGCTCAGGATGTATGATCTTGCTATGACAACATTCAGAGCTTGTTTGCCATGCATGGGTTATATCCACTATTCAGTCTAAATTTGGCAAAAATCATCTTCTGGCTTGAGGTCTTCCGCTCAGGTTCTCTCTAATCCTCTCCAGTAGAAGCGATTCTATATACCCGCTTGATTTCACCGCATCGGTAAAGCCGATCGAAGTAAAATAAGGCCTGATCTCGTAATCTATATCCACCTTGACCTTCGATTCGGAAAGCCCGCCTAGCCTGACTATCATGCTCTCCTGGGTAAAGACCGGACGACCGAGATTAAAGCCCGGGTTATAATCGGAAACTTTAAGAAGATAATCGTCTATGTTGGATTGAGCCGTCTCCTGGCTCGGCGGCCAGTTATATATCCTTAATAGCTTACCCGAGTTTCTGTAGACATAAGCCTCCTTCAATCTTATCGTCCCCTCCAACTCGTCGGTGAAGGCAGGGGCCCACTTCATCCATTTAAGTCCGTCAAGCGTTGCCGACCAAACGTCGTTAAAAGAGGCATTAAACACGTTGCCTGCTACTGGCTCTACCGTCTTCGGCTTGGGCGGGTGGTGGGTTTCAGGCGCCCGGTAAGGTCTTACCTCTCTGGAAGGCGGGAAAACGGTGGAACAGCTAATAATAAAGATTACCGGTATCAAAAGAACTAATCTCTTCATAGCATTATCATCTTTAGCCCAGTTATACTGTTTAGAATATAACATATTTATCTAGAGATGTATGAAACTCCGGATGGCGTGTGTCTGAGGGCTTAGATGATAGAGGATACCTACATAAAGCAAAGACCAAAGTCAAAAGCCCTTTACGAAAGGGCGGCAAATGTCTTCCCCAGCGGGGTGACCCATGACATCCGTTATATACTTCCATTCCCGAACTACATAGCCGAGACGAAAGGGTCGAGGAAATGGGACGTGGATGGGAACGAATATGTGGATTTTGCCATGGGCCACGGTGCATTGCTCCTGGGGCACGGGAGAGAAGAGATAGTCAGCGCCGTAAGGGAGCTAATGGGCAAAGGAACCCACTACGGCGGGTCGAGCGAGCTTGAAGTGAAATGGGGAGAGATAGTAAAAAACCTTATTCCGTCGGCAGAAAGGGTAAAATTCACCGGTTCCGGGACCGAAGCTACCCTGCTTGCCCTACGGCTGGCCAGGGCCTTCACCGGAAAGAGCAAGATAATTAAGTTCTTAGGACACTTTCACGGATGGCA
Source organism: Thermodesulfobacteriota bacterium (assembly GCA_035559815.1). Classification (NCBI taxonomy): domain Bacteria; kingdom Pseudomonadati; phylum Thermodesulfobacteriota; species Thermodesulfobacteriota bacterium. Next base: position 272,179 of record DATMAT010000023.1, on the reverse strand, counting down.
TGATTACCTCATAAGGGCGGAAAGGCCGCCATGGGAACAAGCCCCCGCCGGTGTTCCCTTTGGGGTCTTAAAAACCGTGGTAGCGCTCCCCTGCGACTCATCGTTAGTCGAAGGTATCTTAGCATCCGACGAGGATATAGCCGGAATAATAATAGAGCCTTCGGGCGGCTCCTGGGGAAAGGTACCGGTTCCGGACGGGTTTCTCCATCAATTAAAAGAACTGACCGATAGGCACGGTGTCGTACTTATTTTTGATGAGGTGGTAACCGGATTCAGATGGTCTCCGGGCGGCGCTCAACAAGCATATGGAATAACACCGGACTTGACGACTCTTGCCAAAATCCTTGCCGGCGGGTTTCCGGGCGGAGCAGTCGCCGGGAGGAGCGAGGTAATGGATTTACTCAAGTTTAGCGGTGATGATGAGAAAGACCACAGAAGGAAGATTAGGCATCAGGGCACGTTCAATGCAAACCCGGTTTCGGCTGCTGCCGGGATCACCTGTCTTCAGATTGTCTCAACCGGCCAGCCTCAGAAAGAGGCGGCCAACAAAGCGGCCGAGATTAGAAAAGCCCTGAACGAAATAATAAGGTCGTATGAAGTAGAAGGATGTGTGTATGGCGATAGCTCGGTTTTCCATATTACCATGGGTGTGAGACCAAAGGATTTTACTGGTGGAGATATAAAAAATCCTAAGCTCCCTCCCGAAATCCTCAAAAATGGAATGGAAAAGAATCTGGCCAAACTCTTTCAGTTGTCCATGCTGGTTGAAGGAATAGATTTCTTCCACCTGGGCGGTCTGGTCAGCTCCGTCCACACCGATGAGGATGTGGAGAAGACGGTCAGGGCTTTTGAGAACACAATTAAAAGGTTAAGGAAAGAAGGAATGTTGAAATAGAAGATTTGCAATGAAGAAATTTCTAATTCGCCGACAAAAAAGATATCTTTCAGATGTACTTTTGCACTTTTTAGGGGTTATGGGTCGTTCGTCTTAGTCTGGCAAATGACACACTTTGATAAATCTTTTTAACCCTTAGGGGCTTCCAATTTGACCCCTTTCCCCATTCTGCCAAGCATATCCTTCCACCTCTTCATATCCCTTAGGTTTTCTGTCACTAAAACCGCTCCTACATTGGCCGCTGTTATAGCAATGAGAATATCTAGAATATGATCTCTCGGTCTTACTTTGCCGTATCGCATCGTATAGAGTGCTATGCATCTTCCTGCTAATATCCAATCCTCTACCGTCGTTTCTACAATATTTTTTCCCAGGGCTTGACGCAAGGATTCCAAGTCCTTTCGGTCTTCTTTTGTAGTTGCGCCGGCGTAAAGCTCTCCAATAACTGGCCCGGGGAAAAATAGAGTTTTTTTAGACAGGTTTTTGAAGAGAAAATCTTCATATTTCCCAAAACGCAGGTAGGAAATTAATATAGAAGAGTCAACAACCCACAACTTCGTCATCAGGCATCAAGGTTCTTACCCCAGGTTGCCCTCTCCCTCAAACGCTTTAAGGCGGTTATAGCTTCTTCCGAATCGAGCGTTCTATCAATCGCCAAACGAACCGCTTCGGATTCCGATTTAGCTCTGAGAACCTTCTGGAGACGTTTCAGCTTTTCTCCGCTGATGATAAGGTTCTTCCTCTCCAAACGCAAGCTTTTCTTTCTCATAGCTCGGATATTTCAAATATGTGTAAGTTTGATATTAATATTACACACACAATAAAATTCGGCAAGTTTAAATGTATGAGGTGGAAAACCCGGTTAAGACTTCTGAGAGCCTAATCCAGAGGTCGAGAAAGGAATGTTGAATCAGATAGCTTCAAGCAGAATACTTCTCTCAAGAAATTAATTAGGCAATGATAGATGGGGACGTTTACCATTTACCGGACTAGTGTAAGGAACGCATACCTGTACTGAGCGAGGTCGAAGTATATACGTTCCCTACAGTTTCTTTATCGAAATTGTCTGATATCGTCTTGAATCTCAACTTCTAGCCATTACAGTTTTTTAGAGCTTAGATCCTATTCAGATCAGTAATACCCAAGCCAGTCCAAGAAAGCGCTGTAAGAATCAAAGGAGTGAGTCTCATTGCCCGCTGCGTCTCTAACTGCTATTTTTAGCAATTCGTTTTCTAGTTCTCTAAATATGGTCTGTGGCTTGAAGTCACCGAACTCCGAAAGTCCCCATGCCTTGAAAAGCTCTTCTCCCCCTCCTCTGACATTTAAGTGTCCGTTTGAAGAGAGGGTGATGTAATCGTTTCTGCCAAAATAGAACAGAGCTCTTGCCGCGGGATGTTTTTCAGCTAAGAGCCTAGCTATATGCTTTGGGTTGTACTTGTTTTCATTTATATCTACTTCGCTGAGTTTATACTTTGTAAGGCTCTTATTCCGCATGACACCTAATTTCCTCCGTATCCATCCGTGTATGGTTTTCAACTCGCTGGATAAGCGGTTCGTTTCAGCAAAAGCGTTCATTCCCTTTCGCCCTCCTTCCAGAGCATATTTGCAGTGATTGCAACAGGTATGCCTAAAATCAGGAAGGGGGATAAGTGGATGTAACTCTTTGTAAAACAAGGCTTTTTTGTTTTTTTGCTTTTTATTTTTAGGTTAATAAGTAAAGACCCCAAGAGTGACAAAGTTGACATTTTTGTCAACTTTGTTGATAAAGCGGTAACTATTCTAACCCTAATTCGTTCAAATAGCCTTTCTGACCCTGGTTAACATAACTAATGTAGCAATCGCGTAGAGGCGCATCCAGTATTCGCTCCGGTTCTTTAAAGGGTGAACACGAGGTTTACCCCTACAATAAACAGGCTTTTACTTGAGGTGTAACTGCAATCTCTTCTAATCCCTCTTCGCCTGGCCTAACCTCCCACTTCCTCCACCCTTCGTCTTCGCTCAGGGTGAAGAAAGGTTGCAAAGCTTTTTCAGATAACTTCATACCGAGCGAAGTCGGGGTATGATTCCATACTGCTAATCCACTTTCTTATTCCTATAATGACTCTCATTCCTGCACTCAGCTAATTCATGAAGCAAATCGAAATCTCCTCTAATAAGGGCTTCTTTCTTAGCTCGGGACCAACCTTTAATCTGTCTTTCGGCCCGGATCGCTTCTTCATAAGTCGGGATGCATCCTGTAAAGACCAATTCGACCGGAAGACGTCTTGAGGTGTACCCGCCAAATGTGCCGTCCTTATGTTGAGCAATTCTTCGCTCAAGGTTCTGTGACTTGCCCGTGTAATAACTTCCGTCAGAACATCTGAGTATGTAAACCCAAGCCTTTTCCATTTCGCTTTCCTGTTTCACCCTTCGACTCCGCTGGTGAAGTAGTATTGGAATAAGCTTCCTCCTCCTTCATGGTGAGCGGAGTCGAACCATCATGGTGAGCCCTTCGATGAACTCAGGATAAACTCCGTCGAACCATGAGCTTTTGGCTCAGTTTACTCCTCAGCGATACATTTTTAGCTTGTCCCCGTCAAGGGGGGATGGAGAATAAACATCATAGCTGGCAATAGGAAACTATAGATTCAAAACTTCCCGGACTTTAAAATGGAGAGCATCAAAAAGAAGCCGAGAAAACCGGCAAACAAAAATCCCACCAGGCTGAAAAAGGTGGCCCAGCCTGATTCACCAAGAATAACCAGGGCAAGGGAAGCAAGAACCAGGGTCGAGATCAGAAGAGTGATAATAACACGGTTTATTATTGTCTCCCACCTGATCGCCCTCTTCTCAATCCCTGTGTCTTCGACACGGACCTTGAACCTACCGCTCTCCAGGCTATCCAGTATCCCCTTTATCTGAGGAGGTGTTTCTTGAACGACGCTGGAGAGGGTGATCAAGGATTTGGTCAGGTCTTTGGAAATTCTATGCGGATTGTACCTCTTCTTGAATATTTCCACTAAATAGGGATGAGACTCCTTAAAAATGTTTATATCCGGGTCAAGGGTCTTGCCCACTCCCTCCATGGTGATTAGAGCCTTGCACATTAGAGCGTATTCGTAGGGGATTCTGATTCGATGTCTAAGCGAGCCCTCCAGGAGGTCTTTTATGAACGCTCCCAGTTCCATGTGTTTTAGCGGCTTGCCAAAGTGCTTTTCGCAAATATCGATGACGTCCGCCCGAAACTCGGACATATCGACCTCGTCCTCTTTAATCCCTATTTTATAGAGTATTTGCACCACTTCCTCAAAATCCTCTCTTATTATGGAGAGGAGAAGGAAGAGCATCTTCTGTCTTACCTCCTCGCTTACCCGGCCTACCTGGCCTAAGTCGAGATAGGCGATTCTGTTTCCCTCCAGGACGAATACGTTTCCCGGGTGCGGGTCGGCATGGAAAAAGCCGTCACGGAATATCATCTCTACAACTGCTCTCAACCCGAGCCGGGCCACCGCTTTGGGGTCGTGTCCGAAAAGGGGTATATCCACAATCTTTACCCCTTCCACATAGTCCATGGTCAGCACCCTCTTGCCTGAAAACTCGTTATAAACGCCGGGGAAATATATATCGGGGTCGCCGTCGAAGTTTCTCCTGAACCTCTCCGCATTGGCCGCTTCTATGGTAAAGTCGAGCTCCCTCATTATTGCCCTCTCAAACTCCCTTACCACTTTTCTGGGAGCGTAGAAGCCCAGTTCGGGGATGCTTCTCTCCGCCATCCGTGCCAGGAGATAAAGCAGGTCAATATCGCTCTCTATAAGCGGTTTAATCCCCGGACGCTGAACTTTAACTGCAACCGAGGTGCCGTCCTTAAGGCTTGCCCGGTGAACCTGAGAAAGGGAAGCAGAGGCCACCGGCCTGGGGTCAAATGATTTAAATAACTCCTTGACCTCCACGCCCAGTTCCATCCTGACCTGGTCTTGAACCTCCTCGAACGTAAAGGGCGGCACGTTGTCCTGGAGCTTCGAGAACTCCTCGGTATAGGAGAGCGGAACCAGGTCCGGGCGTATGCTCAATATCTGTCCGAACTTAACGAAGGTAGGACCCAGCTCTTCCAGGGCCAGGCGAATGCGCTCCGGATTGGAAGCGGTCTGAGTAGCCGGCTGGGGGAAAATAACCCCAAGCACACGGGAATCCCTTAACCCTAGTCTCTCGATGAGATGCCCGTAGCCATGCCTGGCTAATACGGAGAATATTTGCCTTAGCCTTTGGACATCCCCGAATTTGGTAAAAATTGAAATGGCGTTCAACTTTACTCAAGCCTGAGTTTCTTCCGTAGCTTTGATACGTCGTAATAGGGCTCGCCGCGCTCGCGGGCATGCTCGTATAGGTTCTGCAACTCATCCAAGATAGAGTTTAGCTTATCCCTTCCCTGCCTTGTCTGCATAGCCTGCCGGGGGGTTTTACCCTGGAGAACCTTGAGGGGTTTATCTATCCAGTCTTCGTAGTACCTGTCCAGGACCGGGTTCACTTCAACCTTATTACGGGCGCGTGACTTCTTATTAGCTTTACTGGGCCGGCCAGATTTACCTTTCGGCATGAGCGATTCCAGTTGCCTGATTTTATCCCCCTCATGAACTACCAGCCCTTTTAGTCTTTTTTCTACCAGATTCTTGGCTTTGGAGAGTATATTAGCCGAGTAGCATTCTATCCTAAGCTTGTCCTTTTCTAGCTCGATAGTTCCGTATATCGTGCTCTTGTCCGCCCTCAACCAGGAAAACATCCGGAGTTCGTCTGTTCCTCCCGCCATCTCCTGAAGGGAGTTGACCTTTCTTAAATTTCCCAGCGCCCGGTCGTAGTTCTTAAGGTCGTAGGTCGCCGATGCCAGGACCAGGTCGTCCCCCTCCGGGGTCAAGAAACGCTGATGCTTGAGGGCGTCTTCCAGGTAATTCCCCATCAGAAATCCCCAATCTTTTAAATAGTCCTTGGATGTCGATTTTCTCCCGAACACCTTTTTGTACTCCTTGAATTCCCGATTGAAGAAATCTATGATTAGCGGCTTGAACGACGATGGATATACCAATATCACGCCTGAGAAATAATAATTGTTCCCGGTCTTAAGCGGCCTTCCCGCTATTATATCCGAAGTGGAAATACGCTCGGACGAGGCGGTGTCCTTTACCTCTATCAGCTCTCCGCTGAAAATATCCCTGACCCGGCATCCCTTTTTAGGGAATACCTCCTCTACCTCGAAAAAGCTGTATAGATTATCCATCCAGTCGTTAAGTATCTGGTCCTCGACCTCGGAAAGGTACTTCCTCTCCTCCTCGTAGAAACGCTCTATCACCCTTTTCCCATCGTCGAGCAGTTTGAAATCGTGTATAAACCAATCGAAGAATTTAGAGAACATGAGGTCATCTATATCATCTTCGAGTATGTTTTCGTTCAAGATCTCCGGGTCGTTTTTCCAGATGTAAAATGCTTCGCCAATCTGGGCCTGGATGTCCGGACGGTGGGAAAAATCTACAATCTTCATCCTGAGCTCTTTATCTGCCTGGTCAAACTTATACTGGGTGAGGTCAACAACGGAATCGTTATGATAGCAGCAATCCCGGAATCTCTTTCCGCTGCCGCAGGTACAAGATTCATCCAGATTTTTCATTCAGATTAAGGTATATGATGATAGATATGGTGTCAATTCACTCTGGCGTCTGCCTCTCCAGCTTGTACAGGCCTGTTCTTTTATCTTTTCCCAACTCCGTTTTCAGGAATTCCCCGCTCCCGGGCAATATCAAGCGGAAGTCGGAGGAATAATCTATTTCCACTTTGGCTTTTTGAACATTGCAGTCGAGTACGTGTCCCCCGGCCTTTCTGTCTTCGGTTATAAAATGAAAGTGATAACCGGGGACATTAAGCCCGGCCATGTATTCGGGCATTCGGAACCCTACTATCGTCCCTCTCACATCATTAAGCTCGAATACCGTTTCCTTTTCCAGGGCCTCAACCAGTGGAGGGTAAGGCTTTTTTTGTCCGGGTACGCTTCTGACCCTGGCCTGCTTGAATACCCCTTCGAGCCTGATTGAGTAGAAGATGTTCTCGGTGGGAAGTGATTGGTTTATCTTCTTTTCTAAGCTCTCACAGTTCACTGCTTCATGCAAGGATATGACCTTATCCGGTTTGAAAAACTTCACCGTGGCAAAAGGAGTTTTCATGGAGTCATCTACAAGATAGGCTTTACCATCGTACTTTATTTGATAGAATTTGCCGTCGAGGGCGACCATCTCACCGTCTAGGGCATTAAAAGTGCCCAAACCGAAATCGCCTTGCTTTTTGAGCACCTTATAAGTTATCTCTCCGTCATAAACACCGGCGGAGAGGGCTTCGATGGTAGAGGCCTGGAATATTACGTCCTTATCCCGGGATATTCCGGGAGCTTCGCTTAAAAGAAGGACCCAAAATGCAAGAAAGGTAACAAAATAAATCCTCTTCATGGTTACTCCATTTGTAATAGCCAGGACTTAATCAAACGGACACCGCCTTTGCAAGTTGTATCTAATAGAATGATTTCACTTTTATAAATGTCACTCTGGAGCACTTCTTAACATTCATGACGGAATCCGCGAGTGGCCTACGTTGTCATGCTGAGCGAAGCGAAGTATCTAATACTATCTAGATTCTTCACCTTCGGTTCAGAATGACAGCGTTGAAAGTTATTTCTAAAGATAACTTATGCTGACATCGACCGAAATCTCAAATTCTGACTATTACAACTTATTTCTACGTGAATTAAACTGTTTTTATCTCATGAAATAACCGTCATAATACACCCTTAGCCCTCTCCATTCTTTTCTCCCGGGAGCCATATTCTCCAAACATGCTTTCAAGGGCATCCTCTCTGTAATCAAAGATTTTTTTAAGCTCGTGTTTCACCACCATCTCGTTCACGCTCCTGCCGATAGGACCGAACGGGAGAGCATAATCCACTACGTCTTCTATTTCCACCCCCGTCTCAATTTCCCGAAAGAAATGCTTGTGATGCCAGAATCGATAAGGACCGAATCGCTGTTCATCCACAAAAAAATGGGGCTCCGAAACATATTAATCACCGAATTTCCGCCTGAGAGGGATAAGGCCTTCTCTGATTGGAAACCTGATAAATCCCCAGGAGTATTAATGCTCCCCCTACCATCACCCCTATATCCAGCCTGTTTCCCAGTTGTAACCAGTCAAATATCAGTCCGAAGACCGGAACGAGCATCGAGGAGAAGGTTGCCGTGTTTATGTCGAGCTTCCTGATCAAGTAAAACCAGATGGTAAAGTTTATTGCCGATGCCACCAGGCCGGTGAATAGAATAACCCCTACAGATACCCAGGTTATCTCAACCTTAAAAAGCCCGACTGTAGGAATGGATAGGAAGGCAAGACCCCCAGTTCCAATCAACATCTGAAGACCGTTAACCACGTAAGAATCTTCATCAAACATCCGCCTTCTCACCCAGATATTGGCCATAGCCCAGGAGATCGCTCCCAGAATGATTAAGAATTCTCCGGTCAGTATCTCCAAATCCTGATGCACTATGGTATCCCAGCCCAGTATGCATAAAATCCCCAAGCTTCCGATTGCCACCCCCAGCCACTTCGAGCTATCGAGCCTTTCCTTCAGGTAGAAATGAACGAGAAGGCTCGTCCATATAGGCATGGTATAGAGTAGAACCGCGGTTTTTCCGGCGGTGACAAACTTCATCCCGTAGAGCATGAAACCGAACATGGCCGTGGTTTGGAAAAACCCTACGATAGCATAGTCGAGCCATTTCCGTCCTTTCGGCAAGTAAGCCCACTTGCCGTAGAGGAAAGGTAGCATACATAATCCCCCCAACGCACACCTCCAGGTAGCCAGTGTAAACGGTTCCATGAAATCCAACCCTATCTTCATGAGAACCCATGAATATCCCCAGGTTATGATGACAAAGATAAGGAGTGCAACATTCAGTCCCATTTTTTGATGCTCCTTTATATTTAACTGAGGCAACCGAAGGAAAGATTTACTCCCAGAGTAATCTGGATGGTCTCGGAATCTTCCGCCTGGTTAATCCGAATTTTTCTACTGCGTGCACCCTTATATGCTCCATCGCCTCATCCACCGAATCGGTCAAAAGAAGAAGTTCCAGGTCGGAAGAGGAGATCGTGCCTTCTATGGCCATGTTCTTTAGAAAATTCATGAGCGGCTGGAAGTAATCCTTGCCTATTAGAACCAGGGGGAAATTGAATATCTTCTTATTTTGGATCAAAGTTATGGCTTCAAAGAATTCATCCATGGTGCCGACGCCGCCGGGCATCACTACAAATGCATAGGAGTACTTGAACAACATGACCTTGCGGACAAAGAAATAATGAAACGTCACCCACCTGTCCAGGTAGGGATTGGGCTTTTGTTCTTGGGGAAGAATAATGTTACACCCGACCGACATTCCCCCTGCTTCCTTCGCTCCCCGGTTGGCCGCCTCCATTATCCCCGGCCCCCCTCCGGTTATTACGGTGAACCCCATCTCGGCCAGCCGACGCCCGATGATCCTTCCCTGGGCGTAGTATGGATGGTCCTCCTTGAAACGGGCCGAGCCGAACACGGTAACGCATGGACCGACGAAATGAAGGCTCCGAAATCCCTTTATGAACTCATACATCGCCTTAATAACTATCCATAGTTCCTTCTTTCTGGAATGGGGGCCTTCCAGGAAAAAACGGTCTTCGGCGAGTGGTATCGGACGCTCGATTTGCTCAGGTAGGCCGGGTTTCTTCTCTTCGGTCAGGTCGCTTGTGTTTAAGGACATTTATAATCCACTTTATACTAGAGCCTTTAGAGTCAAACGGTAATTCCTGTTTCCAGGGCTATATCTCAGAGTTACTGATTCTTTGCCCAGTAATTATCCCATTACCGGCAAGAAGTTGCAATATAATTCCCCGCTCGGACCCGGCTGCGGAGGTTTCCGGGCTAAAGCTCCGCCAGAGAGCCGGCATCTTCCTTGACAATCAATTGCCAATCCGTTAGTTTTTTACGTTTTTCATCGAACTGTTAAACAGCTACTAATACTTTAATTTTCCTTAACTCCTAAGGAACGCATATATGCGTTCCTTACAATTTAGAACTGGTTTTAAAGTACTAGCTATAACCAATGCCAAGTCGTCTTTACGAATTTTTTGAATACTAACTAAAATAAAGAGGAGGTAGACTGCCGTGAGAAGTATCGTCATTGTTAGGCAGACCCCGGATACCGAGGCTAAGATCAAAGTGGCTTCGGGCGGGGACACGATCGATAACGAAGGGATAAAATGGATCGTAAATCCCTACGATGAGTTTGCTATCGAAGAGGCCATAAGAATCAAGGAAAAGTTAGGGGGCGAGGTGGTACTCATCACCATGGGGCCGGCAAGATGCGCCGAGGCCCTCCGTACCGGCCTGGCTATGGGAGCAGACACCGCCGTACACATAAAGGACGAAAGCTTCGCCTACACGGACCCTTACGCCATCTCCAAGGCGATTGCCCAGGAGATCAAGAATCTCGGTGAATTCGATTTAATCCTCACCGGGAAGAAGATGATCGACGAGGAGACCGGACAGGTTGGGATCCAGGTAGCAGAGGAGTTGGGGATCCCCCACGTAGCCATAGTCACCAAGCTTGAGATATCATCCGACCAAAAGAAGGCCACCTGTCAAAGAGAGATAGAGGGCGGGCAGGTCATCGTAGAGGTTCCACTTCCGGCCATAATCACCTGCGAAAGGGGATTAAACGAGCCGAGATACGCTTCACTTCCCGGGATAATGAAAGCAAAGAAAAAACCGCTTAAAGAGGTAACCATAGACGGCATTGACCCGGCTGGATTGGGTTTAACCAAAGAAGCGCTCGGCCCGGCGGGAGCGAGATTCAAGACCGTTTCATACAGGATTCCGCAGATAGAGAGAAAACTGAAGGTGATTAAGGGGTCCAAACAAGACATGGTAAAGGATAACGAGATTGTTGAATCAGCCCGGGAGCTTGTAAAGCTCCTCCGGGAAGAGGCCAAGGTAATTTAACCGCGAACCCGGGCACGAAGTGCACCAACATTTAGTAGATGTAGATAACAAGGAGGAACAAAATGAGCAATGAAATCTGGGTAGTTGCAGACCTTACTATAGACGGCAAAGTGAGGAAGGTAACTTTTGAGGCCTTATCCGAGGCCAGAAAAAAGCTCGCCGGTAAAATGGGAGGACCGCTTTGCGGAGTCCTGATCGGCTCCGGGGTCTCCGGGCTAGCGGAAGAGCTGGGAAAGTATGGGGCGGAAAAGGTTTACGTCGTAGACAACGAACTGCTAAAAGATTATACGCCTGAAGGATATGCCACTGCGCTTTCCGGGTTGATCAAAAAACACAGCCCGGCAATCGTAATTACCGGAAACACATCCATAGGCCAGGATTTTTTCCCCAGGGCAGCGGCTAACGTGGGAGCGGGTCTTACGATGGACGCGGTCGAGTTGGACCTGACCGACGATAACAGGCTTAAGGTCCAGAGATACAAATACTCCGCCAAATCCATTTCCACCGTAGAATTTCTCGACCATAAACCGCAGATGACCACCATCAGGCCGAACGTGTTTAAAACAGAGGAAGCCCCCAAAAATGCCGAGGTGGTCAACGAATCGGTCGACCTTAAACCGGAAAACATTGTGACCAAGGTCATAGAGGTGAAAAGAAAGCAATCAGAGCGGCCCGAGCTTACCGAAGCGGAGCGAATCGTCTCCGGCGGGCGCGGACTAGGAAGCGCAGAGAATTTCAAGTACATCTTCGAGCTTGCCGACGCATTCGGCGCGGCGGCAGGCGCGTCTCGCGCGGCGGTGGACTCAGGATACGCCCCATTTGAGATGCAGGTAGGCCAGACCGGAAAGGTGGTTTCACCCGTTCTATACGTGGCCATTGCAATTTCTGGCTCTATTCAGCATTATGCCGGCATGGGTTCATCCAAGGTGATCGTGGCAATCAACAAAGACCCGGAAGCGCCTATTTTCCAGAAATGCGATTATGGAATTTGCGGCGACCTGTTCGAGGTGCTGCCGCCTCTGACGGAGGAAGTTAAGAAGCTTCTAGTACAGGAGTAATCTTGGAGACGGGGCGTATGGCCATCATACGCCCCTATCTTTTTTCATAAATCGACCTGCTGAACCTCTCCGATATCCTCACCCAAGAATCTCCCGGCAATCGAGACGAAGGTTTCGGACACATCGGTCAGATAGAATTCCCTCTTGGCCATGCCGGGACCACGGTTCGCTGTTCCGTCCTCCTCGAGAACCCTCTTGATTTCTAGGGCCGTTTCCTCGGCTGAATCGACCAGCGTTATATTCTCCCCCACCACTTTTTGAATCGTCTTCTTGAGGAGCGGATAGTGTGTGCAACCGAGAATAAGCACGTCAATCCCCGATTCTTTAAAACCCTCCAGGTATCTCCTGGCTGCAAGCTCCGCTATCTCCCCATCGGTCCATCCTTCCTCGGCAAGGGGGACAAAAAGAGGGCAGGCTTTGGAATAGACGCTGACCTCTGGTGCTATATTCTCCATGGCCTTTTTATAGGCATTGCTTTTGACGGTGGACGGAGTGCCTATAACCCCTACCCGGCCCGTTTTCGTCGCCCTGACCGCCCTTCTCGCACCAGGCTCTGTCACCCCGATTATTGGGATTCTCAGGTCCCACCTCAGGCTGGGGAGTGCAACAGCGGAGGCGGTGTTACATGCCACCACTAAAAGCTTTATGCCCTTGGATAGGAGAAACGAGGCGTTGCTTTGGGAGTAGGTGATCACGGTCTTGCTGGATTTTGTGCCATATGGAACCCTAGCCGTATCACCGAGGTAAATAAGGTTCTCATGAGGCAGTAGCTTGACAATCTCTCTCACCACGGTGAGCCCGCCTATGCCGGAATCAAATACGCCTATGGGTGAGGTGCTGGGGTCATTGGTCATGTGGGTTATTATTTATGGGTTCCTCCATCCCTCAAGTATGGATTAGCCTGCCAATGTCACGTCCGAACGTTACACGCTAATGATGTACGGAGGCAAACTTTAGTCATCCCCCCGTTTGCATCCCAGTCCCCCGGTTTAACCAGGGGATCGATCGAGCATTCTTCACGCATGTCATCCCCGAGTGCATTAATCGGAAATCCACTCATCTGTCATTCCCGAAATCTTTTATTCGGGAATCCACCTACCCTGTCATCCCCGAACGCATTAATCGGGAATCCTATTCCAATTTGTCATCCCCGAACGCATTAATCGGGGATCCATCTTTTAAAACTTGAATTCCCGCTCCCCGCCTCGGTAAGGACAAGCTTCGCGGGAGCAAGAAGTAATAGTTTTTGCAGAGTAATGACCCATTGTCAGATTAATAAATGACGTCCTGTGTCAGACTGCTTCGCGGAGTTTACACTGAGCATGGCCAACGTGCTCGCAATGACAGAAGAAACTCTCTGGCAAGCCGCAGTGAATTCTCAAGTTAAATTACAATTAGCTAAGATTATATCTAACCCCCGTCCGATTTAAAAATTCAAAGACCATAAAAGTATTTAGTGTTGTAATAGTGTGAATTTGAGTTTTCAGGCAATGTCTGCACGAGTTTTTGCACAGAGATACGTTGTCATGTCGGACTGAAATGCAGAAATCTTATTGATATTGAAGTTTAAGATTCCTCGCATGCTCCCTCAAGTTAGTTCGGGAAAGGCTCTTCATCAAGGCTCAGGACTCAGGATGAGTGGGCAATCATTCGATAACTCCGTTCACCCTGAGCGCAGTCGAAGGGTAAACACCTCAAGAAAACCATCCTTCGATTAAACTCAGGATGAGCGGATTTACATCCGCTAGGATGATGATAACAAGGAAAGAACTCAGCCTACCAAAAATCCCGGAACATAACTATATGAATTGTCATTTCGACTGCAGGGAGAAATCTTAAAAAGTAATTTATTCTCTTTACACTGAGTACAGATAATGTGCTCAGAGCAGGCTCTTGGATGTAGAAACTTCTTTTTGAATTAACCAAAAGAGTTTCGAGATAACCAGGTGCAATGTAGTCGTCACCTTGAATAAAATTTAACATGACCATGTCCGTCTGATCAAATCTAGATTAGTACAATTTGTTAGGCAAACAACATTACCAATTTAACCAAAATCCAGATAGATTTAATAGAACAATGGACAAAGGTCTAAGCGTTCTTTTTATAGGGGATATAGTAGGAGAAGCAGGAAGGGAAACGGTCCGGGTTTTGCTTCCTAATTTGGTTGAGAAGCATAAAATCGATTTTGTCATAGCCAATTGCGAGAACGCCGCGGGCGGGAAGGGAATTACACCCAAGATCACTGAATATCTATTTGACTGCGGTATAGACGTCCTTACATCCGGAAACCACATCTGGGACAAGAGGGAAATAATCCCCTACATAGGTAAAGAGCCGAGGCTCCTCAGGCCGGCGAATTTTCCGCCAGCTACCCCCGGCGCCGGTCACGGGATCTTCGAGGTCAAAGACGGGCTGAGTATTGCGGTGGTTAATCTTTGCGGCAACCTTTTCATGGATTCCTACGAACCCTGTTTTCAAAAGGTTTCCGCTCTGGTAGAAGAGGTAGCAAAGCATACCAGACTCATAATAGTTGATTTTCATGCCGAGGCCACTTCGGAAAAGATGGCCATGGGATGGTACTTGGATGGGAAGGTAAGCGCAGTGATAGGCACCCATACCCATGTCCAAACCGCGGACGAGAGGGTTTTACCCCAAGGAACTTCCTACATAACCGATGTGGGGATGACCGGCTCGATGGACTCGGTAATCGGAATGGAGAAGGAGATAGCCATTAAAAGGTTTTTAACGCTGATGCCGGAGAGAAACGAACCAGCTAAGGCTAATGCCTGGCTCAATGGGGTGGTAATAGACTTGGATAAAGAGAGCGGCAGGAGCATCGGAATCAGGAGAATAGCCGTTCCCAGGTAGCTTCACCTTGTAGCAAGCTCATCACTACTATCACCTTTTAGGTTTCAAGTCAACGTATTAGGGATTAGAGACACATTAGGGACTAGGAACTAGGGACATGGGACAAGGGACAAGGGATTAGGGACTGGGGATAATACGGACTAGTTTGGTCTTTTTCACTTATCCCCTATCCCCTATCCCTTATCCCCTACATTCCTAACCCATTCCCTTCCGGGAATTAGTGTCCGTGAAACAGTTTATAGTTTTTAGTGTTTGGTGTTTAGTTATTAGGAAATAACTTCGAGCCATATAGGCATTGAATCCTAGCCAGTTTGTAGCAATGCTGCTGCGCCTTCATTCCCCTAATCACTAACCACTAACTCCTAAACACTAGCCTTGCTCGGTTTCAATTCCCTGCGGGAATTAGAAGTTTTTCTTCAATGTGTAGAAGGTTTACCTTGACAACAGATAAGGAGTAGTAATTTCCTAGGATGATTAGAAAGTTTTTGAAAATAGCACATTCCTTTAGCCTCAGGGCTGCCAGTTATGCTAGCAGAACTCTCAAATTCTCGGTCAACTTAACCGAGCTTTTACGAGAAATTTTACCGAGATGTTTAATTAAACGACGATTATCAATGGCTCGAATTTGGTCCACCATAATGTCCGACTTTTCTTTTAATCCGGCTTCCCCGGAAACTAGATGTACTCTTAAGAAACGTGCCTTCGGCTGTACCTTAGTGGTCACAGGGCATATAACTGTCGAAGGATGTAATCCGTTAAGAAGATCTGTTTGAATAACGACTACCGGCCGGACCTTTCCGGGTTCTGTTCCTATTCTTGGGTTTAGGTCAGCAAGATAGACATGCCATTTCTTGATCTCCATCAGTTACTAATCCAGTTCGTCTTCGAGCAATTCAAATGCCTCTAAAATGCTGAGGGATTCATCGGCAATCAGCCTCGATTCTTCGGTTAAGGATTTTTTGAGAAGCTTTCTTTTCCAGAGTTTATTGTAAAGATTTATAGCCTCGTTAAAGTAGGAGTTCCTCCTCTTCCGATTCAGCCTAAGAATTTCTTCAGCCTCTTTAAACACTTCATCCTGTAATTTCAGGGAGAGAAGCTTGGACATGGCAAATTCTCCAAAAAAGGAATCCGGTATTACCATAAGTATATACTCCGTAGAACCGGAGTCAAAAAATTCCCTTACGGATATTGTAGGCTCGAAGACGGTTTTTAGTGTTTGATGTTTAGTTTTTAGGAAATCACCTCTTGTCACATCGTCGTCAAATGCAAGCCAGGATGTGGGGTGATACTTAATCATTATTTCCCTAACCACTAATTTCTAAACGCTGACCTCTCAGGCTTTTTCACAAGAAAATGTCTAATAAATCTGAAGGCCTGATAATTCTCACTGATTTGAAGCTCTTAAGGCTCCATAAGTCTTTATCCCCGCTGACTACGAATCTAGCTTTGGCGGAGAGAGCACATGAGATGAACTTATCATCATCGAGGTCTTTACATATACCCTTGATACTGGTTTTTACTTCTATAACTTCAAAGAAGGGAAGAACCTCTTCGAGGATAAGATGACTTATCTCGTTTTTGGTGAGTGCAAATTTCGGGTACTCAAGGACTCTTTTGAACTCGTCAAAAATTTCTTTAGAAAGTACCGGCACTATTTTTCCACTCTTCCATAAAGCTACTATCTTGGATGTTTCTTTCTTGAAAAGGAGCGCCGATACCAGAACATTTGTATCAAGAACAACCTTTATCTTGCTTTTCTTCTTGCCCATTTGATGGCTTCAGTTACGTCCTTCTCTGCAATACCTAGCTTCTCCATTTTATCTCTAATTTCTTCGAGGAGATCGGTTTCAGCACTTACCCTTACCGGGGTAAGCACTATAGTTCTACCCTTGACCTGAACGTCAAAATACTCGGTATCCGGGAATTCTTTGACTATTTCTTTGGGTAAGGTGAGCTGGTTTTTAGATGTCTTTTTGGCGAGCATTTTCCTTACTCCCTTACTATAAGGATACATTGTTTCGCCAGTGTATCAACGTCCAAGGGGAATAACCTGGTGCCGGATCGGCATTTAATCCGGGAGAGCAAATAGGAACGCCACCGCATAACTATCTCACTTTATGTCAACCATCTTATGGCTCATTTAGCACAATATTAGGGATTAGGGACACATTAGGCAATAGGGACTAGGGATATGGGACTGGGGACATGGGATATAGGAATCAGGATTTATTCCCTCTGCTTTCTTAAACTACTTAACAAACCATTTATCATTCTAATTATCTCCTCACATTCTCCCATAATCTGCTTATAAATATATTCCTCCATCAATCCTAAATCTTTCAACTTTATCAACCAATCCTCACTTTCCGTTGTCGAGCCTCTGGCTATCGTCAGAAACCTTTCATAATCCTTGCCTCTCCTTCCATACCCTTCGGCTATATTTGCACTTATTGAACTGACCGACCTCAAGATTTGATCTGATATAACCATCGCTACCCTATTTTTAGGTAACTTTTCTACTAATTTAACGATTTCTAGAAAGAGCCTATGTGCTTTTTGCCAAACCAATAAGTCATTAAAGCTCTTTATGTCAGCCATATTATGGCCTATTTTAGCACAATATTAGGGATTAGAGACACATTAGGGACTAGGGACTAGGAACTAGGGACAAGGGACAAGGGATTAGGGACTGGGGATAATACGGACTAGTTTGGTCTTTTTCACTTATCCCCTATCCCCTATCCCCTATCCCTTATCCCCTACATTCCTATCCCATTCCCTTCCGGGAATTAGTGTCCGTGAAACAGTTTATAGTTTTTAGTGTTTGGTGTTTAGGGAATTAGAAACTTTTTCTATCCGAGATGGACTTCATAAGCCCGGTTATCATCCTTCCTAGCTCCGTACAAATGTCACGCAACTTCTTACAATCCTCTTCACCAATATAACCCTGATACTTTGATATCTCTAGTATAGGTATACATTCAAATACAGAAGCCCTTGCAATCTCATAAAATCTTCTCTTCTCTAATCTTTTAATTCTACCAGAGCCCTCAGCTATGTTGAGCGCTATGGATATAGCAGCTCTTCTAAACTGACTTGTTAAACCAAATACCTCATCCTTGGGAAAACTCTTAGTTACTCTATAAACACGATTAATGAAATCAATGGATTTCTTGTATATTTCTAGATCCTCAAAATCAAATTTCCCATTCATAAAGGAATTATAATCCTGGAAAACGGTTTTTAGTGTTTGGTGTTTAGTTATTAGGAAATAACTTCGAGCCATATTGGCATTGAATCCTAGCCAGTTCGTGGCTATGCTGCTGCGCCTTCATTCTCCTAATCACTAACTACTAACTCCTAAACACTAGCCTTGCTCGGTTTCAATTCCCCAAGGCAGTGTTTAGTGTTTAGTTATTAGCAGATAACTTCCAGCCATATTGGCATTGAATCCTACCCAGTTCGTGGCAATGCTGCTGGGCCTTCATTCCCCTAATCACTAACTACTAACTCCTAAACACTAGCCTTGCTCGGTTTCAATCCCCCAAAGGCAGTGTTTAGTGTTTGGTGTTTAGTTATTAGGAAATAACTTCGAGCCATATTGGCATTGAATCCTAGCCGGTTTGTAGCAATGCTGCTGCGCAATCATTCCCCTAATCACTAACTACTAACTCCTAAACACTAGCCTTGCTCAGTTTCAATTCCCTTCCGGGAATTAGTGTCTTTCCACTAGAAGAGTGTGAATACTGTGACAACTGCAACAGACTAATGTTTCAATTCCCTTCCGGGAATTAGTGTCTTTCCACTGGGTTTATCGAGGTGGACCTTATGACTGAATCCTGGGTTGTTTCAATTCCCTTCCGGGAATTAGTGTCTTTCCACATGAGCGAGGACGAGTTTTTAGCGAAGAAGATATGCCCCGTTTCAATTCCCTTCCGGGAATTAGTGTCTTTCCACGTCGATCAATGTTTCACGTTCGGTCATTTTTGCTTGAGGTTTCAATTCCCTTCCGGGAATTAGTGTCTTTCCACAGCCTCGTCCTGCAGCATCTCAAACAGTGTTTTATTGTTTCAATTCCCTTCCGGGAATTAGTGTCTTTCCACATGATCGGTTGATGGACAACGGGTTAATAAAGTGTTCTAGGTTTCAATTCCCTTCCGGGAATTAGTGTCTTTCCACCTGGTTATCCAGTCATCGGGAACGTGATAACTACCTTAAGTTTCAATTCCCTTCCGGGAATTAGTGTCTTTCCACATGGCCAATGATCCACTATTCAATGACGACACAATTCAGTTTCAATTCCCTTCCGGGAATTAGTGTCTTTCCACCATCTTGAAGATGGAAGCAACTCACCGATGGTCAAGATGTTTCAATTCCCTTCCGGGAATTAGTGTCTTTCCACAAAATGTAGGTCTTCCTTCCTTCCGTGGCAAAAAATAAAAGTTTCAATTCCCTTCCGGGAATTAGTGTCTTTCCACAAGGCATTTCAAAACACTGAGAGACTTTTTTAAAGGTGTTTCAATTCCCTTCCGGGAATTAGTGTCTTTCCACTTCAGCGAAATCAAGGTCGTTGTCTATGATTGATAGCGTTTCAATTCCCTTCCGGGAATTAGTGTCTTTCCACAAAAAGTGTCTTGTCCCTGACAAAACACAATTTGTCAGTTTCAATTCCCTTCCGGGAATTAGTGTCTTTCCACTGGAACCCGGAGAAGGCCGAGAAGATTTGCCGGTTCATGTTTCAATTCCCTTCCGGGAATTAGTGTCTTTCCACAAATTATGGATAGTTTTTACTTACGTTCGGGAATACGTTTCAATTCCCTTCCGGGAATTAGTGTCTTTCCACAAGACATTTTTCAAAGAGAGGTAACCTAAGATGGAAAGTTTCAATTCCCTTCCGGGAATTAGTGTCTTTCCACATGAGTCCAGCAACAACCTTTGGTGGCAGCAAGGTTAAACGTGTTTCAATTCCCTTCCGGGAATTAGTGTCTTTCCACGTATTCGACAGAAAGACTAGAGAACGCAGAAAAAAAGTTTCAATTCCCTTCCGGGAATTAGTGTCTTTCCACCCAAGTCCTAAAAGCAATATTGCCGCAATATTGCCACGTTTCAATTCCCTTCCGGGAATTAGTGTCTTTCCACGGAGGTGTATAATGAATAAACAAGAAAGAAAATTAAAGTTTCAATTCCCTTCCGGGAATTAGTGTCTTTCCACATAATAGAAAAATCAAATGTAGACTTCCAATCATGAAGTTTCAATTCCCTTCCGGGAATTAGTGTCTTTCCACATCAGATAGAAAAGCTCCAAGCCCAACTAGCCGAGAAGTTTCAATTCCCTTCCGGGAATTAGTGTCTTTCCACGTAAACCTAAAGAGTCTTGATACAATCAAGATTCAGTTTCGTTTCAATTCCCTTCCGGGAATTAGTGTCTTTCCACGGTATACACAAGAAAAGCTAACACCAGCCCAGTATGATGTTTCAATTCCCTTCCGGGAATTAGTGTCTTTCCACAGACTGACCCTAGTTTTGGCAGGAAGGTGTGGCTAGTGTTTCAATTCCCTTCCGGGAATTAGTGTCTTTCCACTAAAGCAACTGGTTGGTCAGCAGATAAGTATATGGAATGTTTCAATTCCCTTCCGGGAATTAGTGTCTTTCCACTTTATTGCAGAAATTATGCAAAAGATTTGGTTGTAAGGTTTCAATTCCCTTCCGGGAATTAGTGTCTTTCCACGTAAGTAATTTAAGGTGGTTTCTAAAAGAAGTAGCAGTTTCAATTCCCTTCCGGGAATTAGTGTCTTTCCACGAAAACAAACATGACAAAAGTACGAAGAGTTTGGAATTACGTTTCAATTCCCTTCCGGGAATTAGTGTCTTTCCACAAATGCCATGTCTAGAAACAAAAAAAGTATGGTGAAAGTGTTTCAATTCCCTTCCGGGAATTAGTGTCTTTCCACTTGCTTTAGCTATCTTCTCTTGGTATGCTTTTTTGGCTTTCCGTTTCAATTCCCTTCCGGGAATTAGTGTCTTTCCACGCATAAACAGCATATACAACCCCAGTGCCCATTTTTAGTTTCAATTCCCTTCCGGGAATTAGTGTCTTTCCACAGCGGCATCCGCGAACGGGTAACGGCTCGTCGCGCCCAGGTTTCAATTCCCTTCCGGGAATTAGTGTCTTTCCACCGGATGAAGCAGGATTTTACCGAGATCCGCCTACACCCGTTTCAATTCCCTTCCGGGAATTAGTGTCTTTCCACAGCACCCTCGAAACCCTGAATGTTTTAAATGAATTACAATGCAGTTTGCGAGAATGCTCATTTGCATGGGACTTATCCAATTGACCCTTTTTGCCCATATTCTTTAACTTCCCTGAAACATTAAATATTTTCTCATCGAGCATCTCCCACGTTATTTGTGTTTCCTCGACGCTCGAAAAGTAGTGCCTGATACTAGGTTTGCGATTTTGGTTCATCCCTGAGAACTGAATCCTAAATATTGGCCTGCTTGGTTTCAATTCCTATAGGGTTAGAGGTTTTTTTTTCATTCATTTAAATCTATAAAGGAGGTTAATCATGATAAGAATAAGAGCTCCACCAATAATATGTTTGCATTCCCAATCCCATGTTTGCAAAGTATTCAATTGTCAAAGAACGTTAAGGTAACGATGCGTCCTTAACCCCAATCCTATTAAAATCCAAAAACTTTGTCAAGCTCATATTAGTTTTTTTGTTTTTAATTCTTAATTCTCCCTAAACACTAAAGAATAAACACTAAAAACTGTAGTTCTATTCAATTGTCAAAGAACCTACGTGTCCCCAGTTGGCCTTTTTCACCATGTTATAAAAATCTGAATCTGGTGTCAAGCTCTTCAAACCACAACCACTTCATCGGGCACAATCTTTTTTCTTATCCCCACTCTCTCCGTTCTATCCCAGCACCTCGGGCAAAGTTCGTAATAGATAACGGTGTCTTCGTCTTTATCAATCACTCTTTCCACCTTATCTTTCATCAGAAGGAAGTCCTGATCACTTAGCTCGCACTCGAAGACACTAAACTGGACCGGGATCCCATAACCCTCAAGAGATTTAAAGAGCTTAATTCTTCTCTTGTCATCTGATATGTCATATACGACAATTAGCCTTCTCATTTTATTATCTCACCAAAAAAGGCATATATTCGTCAATCTCCCCGGTCAGGACCTTTGCCAGGAACCTTGCTTGTATTTCAAAGACCCTTCGATAATTTACCCGGTATTCAAACACAGGATGCACGATCTCGGTTTGGACTCTTCCTGCATAAGCCCTAAAAAATGCCTCCCTTCCATCTTCTTCGAAAAATACTCCTCCGAACTTCTCTTTGAAATCCTTCTCTGCAACCATTCCCTTATTTAGCAAAGTTAACACCAAGGAATCAACTATCACCGGGCGAAACTCCTCCATAAGGTCGAGCGCAAGCGCGGGGCGCCCGTATTTTGTAGAATGAAAAAACCCGATATAGGGGTCTAGTCCGGCTGTGGACAAGGATGAAACCATATCGCCGACAAGTACACTATATCCGAAACTGAGAAGCGCATTCACCGGGTCGCGGGGCGGGCGCTTTGTCCTTTTTTCAAAATCAAAGCCGAACGCCTTTGGTTTAATGAGCTTCCCAAACACACCGAAATATTGCCTGGTTGCTATTCCCTCAAAACCTAAAAGTTCATCTTTTCTTCCGACCGTTTCCAATCTATCTATTACGTTCTTGATTTCAACGCATGCTTTTTCTACTTCACTATCCAAAAGTTCTCTATTCTGTCTAAGAAGAAGCGTGCGCATGTTGGAGAGCTTTCCCATGACAAAGGCTTTTGAAACCTTCAGAGCGAAGACTTCATCTAGGTGTGATTTGTATTGTGCTAATCGGAGAAGCGAATTTTTGTTCTCCTCTGGAACGAATTTCCCTTCGAACCTGCCCCAGGAGGATTGGTACATTATCTCCACGTTCATTCTCAGCAGGAATTTTATGGCTTGGGTAGAGATATTGGCGTTTGAGAAAAGAACAAGCTGGCTTAGATAAGAAGCAGGCATTTCTGCTATTACCTCTTTCTCTTTCGTAACAATAATTTTCCCGCCTCTCTTTCCCACGTAAGCTCCATGTTCATCCACGTAAAGAACCCTTCCCGTGTGAAGTTCGGGGATAATGCGCTTGGTCAAAGGTTCTTTTTCCTTCAATGACTTGACTTCGAAGGGAAGACAGATTGAAAATAGAGCACATCCCGGGCATCTTTCATCGGCCACCGGTTCAGGGATTTCACCCTTATAGAGAATCTCTCGCGCATTGGCTATCGTCTCCAGGGAGGTTTTTCTTAGTTCGTCCGTGAAGTCGACCCTTCTCCTAGTTTTCGAAACGGAGTAGTAGATGTATCCATAGGGAATGGATTTCCCGGTTTGCTCTTCTAAGAGCATTGCTTCGAGACAAAGTTGAACGTCGTCCCGTAAACTCTCTTTTAATTCTCCTCTTTTGTATTCTATCGGGTACAAACTACCTTTTTCCTCGACAGCATCGAGCACCCCTATTATCCCTAAGGTCTCAGAGGAAAGGCTCACTTCCCTGATTTGTATTTTTTCTCGAGTTTTAACTTTTTCCCTCTCGTTCCTTTTCTCATCCTGGAGTGTGCCTTCAAGCACAAATTTGTTTATTGCTTCTGCCCCTTCGCAGGCGCGGTAGTAAAAATTGCGGGGGCAGAAAATAATTTCAGAAACTAGAGATATAGGCAGAAGCTCGTCCCACATGGTTTAGTGTTTGGTGTTTAGTGCTTAGGTTAATGCTTAAGATTAATTTATCCCCTTTTTATGGAGGGAATTCTTAAGTATCTACCCCTTTCAAAATGATACGGCTCTATGTCATAGTGGGAAATACCTACCCACTGTCCGATTTGGAATGCCAATACGACGGGCATGGATAAGACGAGATGGATCTTAGGACCCTTATGGACAGTATTTACGGTTTTCAAGAAATCCGCTATTCTGACGGCTATCCCTGGAAACTCTGCCGGGTCGATTTCTCTTACCGATGAGACTACGTATTCTACGGATTTCCCGAATTGAATCCTGACGTCATCCTCGGCGGTTCGGGAAAGTTCTACCACAAATATTATCTCTCTGTCTGAACCAGCCATTTTTAGATACTCTTCGACGGCTAATGGGTCTTTGGTCTCGACGAACCTCTTGTAAGCAGAGAGTAGACCCTGGCCCAGGTCTCCTCCGAGTGAAATATCTTTTTCCTGAAATTTAGTTGATTCTGGTGTTATTAGCCGGTTTCGCTTCTTGATTTTATTCGTGCTTGCTCCTGAGATTACCTTTCCTAGAATCAAAGTGGTAACACTTTGAATTACCGCATCCAATACTGGTTCAATCATTTCTTATCTGATATTAATTAGCTTGTTGTTCTCGTCGTACTCGACGACGATCCTACGGCACTCGCCCGAGGCATCGCTGATGACCTCAACCGGGGTCCCCACCACTTCCCATAGCCCCAGCGTTAAAACGTCCATGATGCCGTGTCCTATGGCCCGCCCGGTAGAGGCTTCTTTTCCTCTACAGGCGATAAATGTATCCGTATTCGTGGTAACCGACTCCGGGTTTCCCAGGTTAGCCCTGATAACGGCTCTGTCTTCTCCCGTCTTAAGCACCGATAAATCAGTATCAGGCTTACCATGAAGGGCCATTCCTACACTGCACGAACCAAGAAGCAAAGATAAAAGAGTGATCGAAATTCCATTCATAATCATCCACCATTTTAAGGCTTTTATACCCATTTTAAGCCTTATAAGGGTGGAAGAAATAGAAAACAACCTTTCGGAAATATTGCTAGGGTAAGACCAAAGGCTTTATTCTCGATTTGTCGATGCGGATTCCGTAGCGGGTGGCCCCGTACACCCTCTTGCCGGGCTCGAAGGTGGTTATCCTGTAGTGGAGGGCAAGGGCGGGATTGTCCAAGGCATCTTCGATTTTCCTGTTTATCTTGCTAATGTCCTGGAGGATATTTTCCCTTCGGAATTTATATCTCTCTAAGAGGGCGTCTGGATGTGTTTTTCTGATGTAGCTTACTATCTCTTCAGGGTTTAGGGCGTTTGCTCCTTTTAGCTGTCGAAAGCCTGTATCGCCGGGCAGGGTCCTTCGCATCTCGGCAAAGTAGGAGTAAACTGCTATAAGCTTCGGGTTAAGATTTATCTCTTTTCGTCCAATCCTTATACACCTTTTCTTTAAATCCACCTGAAGAGGCTCGGGCAAAGGCATCGCATTAATCTCCTTTTGCGCTGCACTGACTATTCTGCTGAAAGGAGTTTTCCTTGAGACCAACAGGTTGGTTATTTTCTCTCTTAACTTGAGGTAGGGAATCTCGGCAAGGTCAATAGAGGTTTTCCTTTCGGCGTTTATTTTAGGATAGAAGAAATCTTTATCCCTCTCCGATTTTTCATCGACGAGAACATGGGAGAGAGTATCCTTCGGCCTTCCAAATAGTATCAAGGCGTAAGCCAGGAAAACGGACATGGTTTTTCTTCCCCCGGCAACGGAGCAATGAAGAATGGTGTGGGGGTCTTCGGTTTTCTCTCTTATAAATTCGGTAATCTGGTCTGCTACAAGCTCGTTATCCCTGGCCGTACGAATGTCTTTTAGAGGTTTTCCTCTTGAATCCCGAAGAAGGATAATAGACTTTTCGTCGAATTTAATCGACGAAGGCTTGAGCTTGCAGTGTTTACAGAATTCAAAGAACTTCCCTTTATCTTTATCCAGCAGCTTCTTGAGAATTTCCCGCTTACCATCCGAGGTGGTTATAACATAGATTTCCGAAATCTTATTTTTAGGCTTTTTTACTTGAGTGAGATAGTAAAGTGTCTCGGTGATTACCTGGGGTGTTAGACCGGCGACTGCGATCAGGATTTCTTTCTTCATTCCCATGAAAGTTTCGGAAATTCAACCGGGTTATCCGCTCCCGTCTTTTTTAGGAGATCATCAACGATGGCAGACAGCTTCTCAAAAGCTTCCTTTGAGACGGGAGTTACCCCGTGGGCAAGGATAGAGCTGTTTCTCACGCCGAGGATTTTATTAATTTCGTCTTCACGCTCGAAGAAAAGCTGGCCGAACCGGTTGTTAGCTTCACTCAATACTCTAAAAGTGTCGTATAGGGGGATTCTGACTTTTCCGTCGTGTGCGGTATGCTTTCTTTTCATTTCATCCCTTAAGGATTCCGGTAATTCCTCGACCTTAACATCCGAAGTCGGACATCCAAATTTCTTCTGAAACTCGACCTGTCCTATCATCTCAAGCGCCCGATATAGCCTGGCCACGGCGTCGTCATACTTTCCCTCTTCAGCTCGCCTTTTTGCATTATAGAAAAGGTCAAAAACCATGTAGATGTGGATGTCTTTAAAATTTTTAGTCTTATCGCTCATATCTTTCAAAAATCCGAGACTAAGGTTTACACGCTCAAGAAAACCGCTCAGTATTCCGTCCGATTTGTATCTTAGATGCTCGGCCAGTTTGTCCTTAGATCTTTCTATGGTCGTTAATGCCGTCTTATGTTCAAAGCTATCCCACAGCCTGTACCCTTCGATAAGTTCCGAAAGGCTCTCATAAATAGCTTTATCCAAGCCTCCAAGAACCGCTGTTAATTTCCGGGCTATGTCTCTTGCCGCAGAGAATTGGTAGCCGTTAAGAAAGAGAGCTATCTTCTTTCTCTCCTCGACCAGGAGAACCCGCCAAGGACTGAGTCCCGTCTTAACCTCTTCAAACCCGCTCACTACCACTCCGAGCCCGCTTTTTGTTCTTTCTTTTCCCCCCACGTACGAAAACTTGTAGCCTTTCGTAACCGTAGCCAGAACCAGAGCCGCACTCATGGTCTTCGTGCCGCCGGTGTAATCCACTATGACCTCCTCATTAGGAATACCTTCTTTTTCTATTGCGGTTGCTAATTCAGATGCTATTTCATAACAGTGAACCAGGTCATCCACGTCTTTCACCATACCGAAATCTATTTCTGGAGAGAAGCCATTTTCATCCAGGAACGCTTTTACTTTAGGGTATTCTTTGGCGTTACTTTCCTTCGATACAAGGAAAAAGATGTAATCGGGTTTATGCTCTTCGATTGATTTTATGATAGGCTCTGTTGTTCCGCCAAGGGAGACTATAAGTGCTTTTGGCATTACTTAAAGATCTCTTTTAGAGGTATCCTCAGCTTTCTGAGGAGGGGAGATTCCAGTTGGTCTCTAAAGAAGAACGTTCCCAAAAACTCGAATCCCTCTTTCTCTAGAGTCATGACCTCGATAAATCTCCCAACGGGTTCAACTATCCAGTATTCTTTGACCCCGTGCTTTTCGTAAAGGTATTTTTTAACTATCTTGTCCCTTTCAAGAGTACCGAGAGATAGGATTTCTACAACCAGGTCTGGAGCGCCTTTTATGTTATGCTCGGTAATTATTCCCCTGTTTTCATTGTAAATAAAAAGAATATCCGGCTGGACGACGTCGTTCTCGGAGAGCACAACGTCAAGTGGAGCACAAAGAACCGTTCCTAATCGCTTCTTCTTGACATGGCTTCTGAGGGAATCCCAAAGGTTTCCCAACACAGCTTGGTGGTAGGTATTTGGAGATGGAACCAGGTATAGCTCTCCCTCGATAAGCTCATACCTTTTATCATCTTTTAGGTTAATGTAGTCTGTATAGGTGAATTTGATTTGTTTTTTGAGCATGTTCCGGCCTTAAGAGCTTTGAATAATCTTCATTATATCATTTAATCCATATAAGCTTTAATCCGTCAACAGTCTTAAATTCCTCATCGCCGGTCAAAACTCCGGCATTAAGTTCTAGGGCTAGGGAAATGCAGAAGGCATCCGCATATGAAATAGAATGCCTGCCCTTTATTTTACAAGCCTCCCTTATTCTTTTTGTTGTCGGTTCTGCAAAGACTATTGGGTAATACTTTCTTCCTTCCCAGAACTCTTCCGCCTCCGGCGTTTGTCCCCGTTTCATCAGCGTATAATAAACTTCCCCCCAGTTTAAAAGATTCATGTAGGCTTCAATTTTCTTTTTGGCGCTTCTTTCAAGAAAATCTTCCACGATTTCATAACCTTTTTCTTTCTCGAGTAAGCTGAGTATGGCGAACGCATCGAGGACTACTTTTTCCACTTTTTATCCCTCTCCCTCTCTTTTTTCTTATCTGCCAGGTATTCTCGGATTAAACCTTTTCCCTTAAAGGTTCCTATCCATTCCCTCCAATGCCTCTTCCTTTTTTTCAAGGGTCTTAGGACTATGAGATTGTCTTCTCCGGCGGTTTCAACCTCTAGTATGGTGCCCTTCTCAAGGCCGAGCCTATCCCTTATCTCCTTTGGTATTACTACTTGTCCCCTTTCTCCAACTGTAGATTTCATATTCATACCTCTTAAGTATGAACTTAACTTTTATTGCTAGAGAAGTCAATGGATTAGGGATTAGATTGGTCTTTTTCACTTGTCCCCTTTCCCCTATCCCTACCCCCCTAACCCTGAAGGCAGTTTTTAGTTGATAGTGTTTGGTTTTTAGGGAATAACGCCTTAACCCACCATTGGCCTTTAAATCTAGCTCTAGGTAGGAATAATGATATTAATTCTTTTCCCTAACCACTAAAGACAATCCACTAAACACTGGCCTCGCCCTGTTGATGGCGTTTAATTTTTAGGGGAATGGCCCCTTGTAACCATGGGCATTTAATTCCGGGTCTGGATGCAGCAATGATGCAACTTCACATCCCTAAACACTAATTCCTAATCACTCTATCGTAGTGGAGTCAAAAACCGCTGTCAAGCTCAAATTACAACCTAACCGTCTGCCCCATGCCCATCGTGGTTTTATAGCCAACACCGGCAAAGAAGGCAAAATCGGCGAGGGTGTTTATCTGCTTCTTCGTTTCATCCGACATTCCCTTTGGAAGTTCATAGCTGCACGTTCCCTTAAAACCTATGATTTTGTAGTTGGAAAACTCCACAAGCTCCGTCCTAGTGTTATATCGAGTAACCCTGATTTTAGAAAACTCTTCTTCCAATTCTTTTGGGAACTTTATACTTGAAAAAGCATTCCATTTTTTAAGAAGAGATGAAAAGACCAGGTTCGGCTCAGGAAATACCTTCTGCCCTCCGTGACTTCTGAAGGAGGTAGGCGAGAGGAAGCGAAGGGAAATTTGGCCCTCCGATTTTGCTTGATTTGCAAGCTCTTTAAAGTTCGTGACCTTTATCATTTTCATATTGGAAAGCTTTATTTCCTTTCCCCCTAGATTGGCGGGTTTTCTATTACCTAAAGCTTTGTTTAGAGCAAGCATAAAAGCCTCGGTCGGTGAGTCGGTGAAAAAGCTTATTTGAAAGGAAGCCTTGGAATCGGGCTCTAAAACAACCCTTCCGTCTGTAAGCTTGGCACCGGAGACAAAGGGCGAGACGGTTACAGGCTTTGTTTCTCTAGTGTTATGTAAAGACGAGGCTAAATTGCTATCCTGAGCCTTCAGTAAATTAAGGAAAAGTCCGTATAGGGTCTCACCACCGAGTCCAGGAAGCTGTATTTCTTCATTTGAGTTGAGTTCTAGGGAAAGTTTGGTGATCATATTAAAAGCTCTTCCAGTCCCTTTTTTATGACTTCAAATTGTTTAGGATATTGAGCAGTGGTTCTAACTCTCAATGCTATTCCTTCATAATATATATGAAGTTCATCTCCTATAATTTCTATCTTTTTATCAGAGGGATTACACCCTTTTAAATACCAAAAGTCATCTATCCGATCGTGATTTTTTAATTTCTCTCTAAACTTTTCAAATTTGCCAGTCCTTGATGGTTCTTGCTTTAACTCCCTCAAGTGGTCTTTCTCATCTGGAGATTTCTTGCTTTTGGGGGCAAGGGGTGGATTGTCTTCTTTGTATTTTTCCCATATTGCAATTCCTATTGCAGAAAGAGTGACGTAACCTTTTTCTTCTTCTATTAATGCTATGCACTGTTTATACTTCTCATCATCTATACCTTTTCTAAATTCATCATAGGGGATGCTTGTTTCTAAGTCTATTCTATAGAACTTGTCCTTTAGTTCTTCGATTATTTTAAAGTTGTATTCTAAGGGCAGTGGGGGGAGTTCGATAAGGCTTTGGGTTTCCTCAAAAATATAGAAGACAGGGATTTGAAAGAGCATGCCGAGAAGAGTTGTGTAAGGAACGACGGCCTTAAAACCGCCTGTAGTATTTAAAATCAATTGATAATGGTGATTTTCAATAATTTTGGTCGCTTTATCAATATAATTTCTAACTCCAGTTTTCTTAAAAAGCTCTGGATTAGAGACTTGTAGTCCGTTAATTTCTTCGAGTTTTACATCACAACCAAACTCCTCCTCGATGAAATCTTTGAGAACTTCTGCACACAATTTTCCATCTATCGTTTCGGTTGCGAAGAGATAAACCACGTCGCTATTACCGATTCCTAGCTTAAGCAGACTCTTGATTTCAGCGGATGATTTATCCAAATCAGTACTTTTATCAAGATTCAAGCTTTTCAAATGACTTAGGCTTTCTTTTTTTAGAACGTCATATTCCCTGCGATAATTATCTAATTCTTTAGAGGGCTTACCTTCGATTCCGTCGGCGTAGTTCTTTAAATTGGTCTTTTTCTCTACTAAGTGGTAAATCAAAGATGTTCCGACTGTTGTAAGAACCATCTTTCTCATGGCTTCCCCCTCTACTCAAAATACCCATATCCTGCACTTGTCTTCGCCCCGACTCCAAGTTCTTTGAGGGCATTTTCAAGCCAACCTTTAGCTAATTTGGCAAGGTGTTCTTCTTTAGAAGCCACAGCGAAATAAAACTCTGCTCCTTCACCTACGGTTAGAAAGAAGATAGGATTAGGACTCAGGTAATCTGCAGGTGGTGTTTTGCCAGATGGGTCGCTGTAGTAATCCTGATAGTGCGGGTTCATTATATCCAATTTGAGTTTGGGGAACTTGACGGGAATCGCATCGAAAAAAATTACTTTGCCTTGACTCGGCTTTTCTGAAGACTGAGAGCCAAATACGTCAGTAATTTGCTGGTCAGAGTCAGGTATGTTTTCCACCGTGTTCGCATAGGCCTTTGCTAATCCCTTCAATCCACTCCCTGGAATTATTGGGAAACCATAGATTCGATGAAAGGTCATGCTTGTCTCAAGAATACTGCCGGAGCCAAGCCCGACAACCATCCGCCACTGGGTTTTTACATTACTAAGGCGTTCCACTTTCCATCCGCTTTTTTCCAGTGATGAGAGGGTGGCTTTGAACCGTTCAAAGTAATTCCTAAGATGTGAGGAGGCTTCACTAGCTGAGTTGCTAGCAACAGTAACGGCAGGATTGTAAACCGTCTTTTTATCTAAAAGTTGTGCCTTGCTCTTTCTTAATCTCTCAAACTCAGCTTCTAAATTTGTTGCTAGCCAGTTTACGTTCCATTTGACATACTTGGAAAGCAAAAGACCTATGTTTTGACATGATGTTTGATTTTTCTCGATAATATTCCATACATCACTTGACAATGGAAAGACCACCATTTCTCCTGCTGGAGAAGAGTGTGGTTTTCCTTTGCCTCTATCTGTTCCACGTTTATTCATTGCCCACTCTCCTCAGGTGGCAATACAGCCTCGGCAAAGCGCTTTAGCCAGTTCAAAAATGCCAGAGTCTCGGTTGTGGCTTGGCGGTATTTTGCACTATCTCCGCTAATGACTTTTTGAACCAACTCACCCTGCTCATAAATCTTACTTTCACTGATGAGCCAATTGCTTAGGTGTTCGTATAGTAACTCATGCTCACCGCCCTTTGATTTGAAGAATGCTAAAGTTTGTCCCAGACCATTAATCAAAACCAGAACAGGAGTTTTTAGTGCTAACGACCTATATTTTTTTCTAGCTTCTTCAATCTTTCTTTTTTTCTTGTCTTGGTCTTGTTTATCTTTCTCACTCAAAAGTTTTTCTTCTATCTCTTTATTGAGGTTGTTCACAAAATCCCAAGCCTTGCTCGCCCTCTTTTGCTCAAGTGTTTGTATCAGGCTCTCTTTTTTCTCATCTTTTCCCATTGTCCTAACCTCCCAGAATCCGGAGTTTCACAATTCCTCTACCCACCGTTTCATCTCCGCCTAGTTGAAATCGATCTATCTGAAGGTCTGCTATGAATTTGAGTACATCATTTGCTGTTTGAAAGTCATTGGGTTTATTAGCTCCAAGCGGATCGGAAGCTAAAGCGAGGGAGTAGAGAAGAGTATCGCTCGGCAAATGTTCTTCGTACCAGAGAGCGCCAGGCGCAACCGTTTTTGTCTCAGTCTGAATTTTAGTTCTAGCTATTACTTCTGTAGAGAATTCCGTAAAATCACGAAATGCATTGTCAGGAAGTATGACAAGATTTTTGAGTATCTTTTCTTTCCAGGGCTTGTATTCATCACTTTGAGGTGTGGCATTCTCAGAAATCCACTTTGCGATACCGTCAGCTTCACTACGTTTCTCGGCGATAAAAGAAAACTCTTCAAGAACCACTTTGTTATCTACAATCACCTCAGACGTGTTTGTTACTAATGCTTCATTATCACTTACGCTCGGAACATTTAAATCTTTGTTGTCAACTTTGGCACTCACACCAGCGATTGTTAAGTCTCGAACAAATCTTTGAAGAACAGAAGGACAGGTTACCCATGCGAAAATGCCCTTCAGTGAACGGACAGGAAAAAGAAGAAGTCTTGCATCCGTGAAAGAAATTGCTCCGGCGTGTTCACTTCCGTCTTTTTCTGGACCAAAAACAAGTGTTATCTTAGTCTTTGCGTTAGCATCATTTTTATAATTTTGTTCAGCATAGTCTCTCAAACTTCCCTTCAACCCAGATGCCTGAACCATAGGCAAGTTCGTATGCCTCTCGCGTTGAATCGGCAAATCTACAACACTAAGTGACGACCCGCTTCCCGTGTGAAGCGGAGTTTCAGTGTAGAGAAATAAAACCTTAGCTCGTTTAAACATTGTTCCAACCTCCTACCAAAGTTATGCCAAAACCTTCTTTTTGCTTTTCATCTGAGATTGATTTGAACTGAAACGCTTTAAAAAGTTCATCAACGTTTCCTTCCAGCAGTTCAAAGAAGTAAACGCTCCCTGCAGGAACAGCCTTTTTCATCGGCTTCGGTCTGTTCTCGACAATATCGAATCCGCCGACAGAAACAGGCTTCCCCACACAGGCGGAGATGAGCTTAAATGTCAGCCCGTCTTTCTCGCCCGTGTGCATCCAATCGGCAATCCAGCCTTTCTCGAAAATAGCGTGGCTAAGCAAATAGAGTTTGAATTTGCGGGTTTCTCTAACTTTCTTCTTGATTGCATCATCCTCCCACTTTCTATCTTCAATCTTTCTATAGGATGCCGCTCTTGATTCTCCTCCAAGCCTGAAAAAACCATTGTCCGAAAGGGTTACATTGCCTTCTATATCGAGCGTAAACCCGAATTGGCTGTTTAGCCTGACAAATTCGGCAATGTAGAAAAAACCCTCTTCAGAGGTTTTCGTTGCTCCAGGCCTTTTAATCCCTACTCGTTCTTCCCTATGAAAAACTTCTCCAGGGTTGAGGATTGACCATTTATCTTGCCTACCTTCCAAGTAAATTTTCATTTGACTCTCACTGATAAACCCTTTCCCATCTTCAATGTGCTCGTCATAGTTTGTCTTTACCCATAATGGACTAATATCGGTTGATAAGTCGCTTTTAAACGTAGGTGAGATTGTGGGCTTTAGCCGAATGTACTTTTTATCTTGTCCTTTGATTTCCACTATGTCCTTTGGAATCGGGAAATATTCAAGATGGTTTTCATCTGCTATGAAGGGGCCGACAATCCTCAAATCATGTGTCAGGGAATCAATCTGATTCAGATATTGGGAATTATTTTTGATTTGTGATAGAGGTTGGAACTTGAAATTCTGCCGACTTAGAGTCTCCGTTCTCATGGCGCCGTAAAACGTGCTTGGAAACGGGGGAAAAATACTTGAAGCAATAATATCTTCCTCAGCAGAAAACGGCTTGCCGTCCCGAAAAAGCACTACATCCAAAGGCTCGATGAATATTCTCATGATTCACCCTCGCTTCCCTGTTTTGAAAGAAAGACGGCAAGACTCAGAATCTTTGAAACCTCTTCTAGCTTGCCAAGTTCTGTGCGAAGTCTCATTAATCCTTCTATTGTATATCGAAGATGCTGGTCAAATTCATGATCATCTTTGAATTGTTTCTTCTCACTGTGCCGTTTAATAAGCCTAAGTACTTCAGACCTTATGGCTTGGTCACTTAGCTTGTCTATCCACTTCAGCTTTTCCCTAAAGTCGTAGGCAAACTTAGTGGAAAGCGCTCCGTTTGTGAGTTGGTCTGAGAGTTCTTTAATAAACTCTATGGTGTCGAAGTCTCTATTGTCCCTGTCGTAATACCACTTGGCTTTTATAACCTCAGTCCCGCCGGAGCGTTTCATTAATGATATAGCAAAGGCATTTTTCTCACCCTTCTTTGCCTCCTTCTCCATTTCTCTAACTTTATTCATCACTTGATTTAGCGGCTGAAGGTAATGAGCTATCACAACGCCCATGCTGGCCGTGGCATTTTTTCCCATTGTGAGCAAGAGCTCGCCGTCATGTTCGATAAAGCCATTTCCCTTCTTGAAATCCGCATTACCATTTTCATCAATGAACCCGGAGTAAAAAGCTCTGAGGTCACGCATGACATTGAGCAAGTCGGGGAGTGAAACAAACGCCAGAACATCATCGCCGCCCGCATAAATAAGCTTGCCGAGGTACTTTTCTTCGACTACCCTCCGTACCAACTTAAGAGAGAAATTCCTTAGCGCACTGCTTATCGATGAATGCAGTGCAGGAGATAGGGGGCGTTTTAAATTCCAGTCCTTCTCTAACTTAATCTCAGGATGGACAATTTCAGTTATCTTCGGCGCAAGTTCACCACTTAGCCATTTGCCCATGTTATCACCGTCTATATAAAGAACGGCGTAATACTTGGAGGGCTTGGCAATCTTGAGCTTCTTAATCTCTTTCCTGAGCGCATCCGCCGCTTCTTGGGCATCTTTAAACTCGCTCCCATGTCGACTTTTATCGAAGGAATATTCCTTCTTGAGCCTATCCTCGTTAAGAGACTCCTCATACAGCCATTCCCCGTCAATCCTGATGAACTCCTGAAGCAATCTCCGAATATCGTCATTGGCTTCACTAACGGCTTTTTTAATTTTAGGAAGCGAGTCGATTCGGGAATCTGCCTCTATTTTCTCAAGGAATCCGCCGACTTTATCGTAGAACTTCTGAATCGCATCTCTCAACTTCTCCACATTTTCCACAATTGAAAATTGATATGCCGCTGTTGCCACCGTGCCGACTGAAGGAAAGCCCAAATTTCCATTGCTAAAAACCTTGCGGTCAAAATAGAATCTCATGGCGAACCGTTTTGTCGTACATACAGCGCACAGCCTTTCTTTTCCTTTGGAACGAACCTCGCGAAAACCTTTATCGGCGAATTGACTCCAGAATTCTTTTAAGTCCTTGTACCCGTCGTGCAAAGGCTCGCGCACTCCGCAGAGAGTGCATTTGTAGTTCGACTCTTCCGACTGTTTGAAATTCCGTACTGCCTTTCTACTACCTAAAGAGCGCTCGGTGAGCTCATAGAGGAGTTGATAGACCGTGCCAAGGGTAGGGGAATATTTTGACTTGCTCTTATCCTCGTACAAACTAAGCAACTTTCCCATCTCCCAACTTTCATCTGTCCCAATAAGAGATTTGTATTCAGCCACTACACCTTGATAATTCGGTTTCCAGTCGTAGGCTACCCAGTACGTTTCAATAAAGTCTCCAATCTGCCTCTCCCAGATTTTATCCCATACTTGATTCTTACATCCTAATTTTGTCTCCAACCCCTTTTTGACCGTCTCGGCAATTTCTTTCCAAGCCGAGATAACGCTCTCTTTTGTTCTTTGGGCAATCTCCGAAGGCTGATATTTGCCCTCTTTCATCTGAGGAAGAATAGCGAGAAACCTGTTTGGAAGTGTGGGGGTCGAAAGCCGGTTAATATTCGGCTGTTCGAGATATATTTTTGATGCAAGCCACTGGTCAACCAACGGTTGTTCGTAGAGATCGGGAAAAACTATGACATCTGGTCCAAATTCTTCCACTACTGCTTTCATTGCCCACCAAGAGAGGTAAGAAAGAATATAGCTTCCCATCCAGAGGTCTTGGGTTTTTCTAGCTGTGGCTATGAATTCCTGCACAGGACCGAGTGAGAAGAGTAGAAAAGACAGGTTGTAAATCGTCTCTTCCTTGTTTAATTCGGAGGCGGGGAGGGTTACGATTCCTCCGGCAAACGCCGCCGTTGCGTTTCTGTGATTCCAAATCGAATGGTCGGGAATGCGTGTGTCAGCGGGAAGAACACTCCAAAAGGGTCTGAGTTCATTGGGGCTATGATTTTTGATTAAATCTGGTAGCTTCCGCCAAAGGGTAAGGCAGATTTTTAGTGGATCTTCTCCACACTCGCCCTTAATCTCTTGTATCGCTTTATCAACTGCGGTCTTTGCATTCTCGACAACTGCTTTTGAGTCAGTTTTGCTTAGTTCATTGATTTTATCAAGCCCATCTCCAGAAAGGGGATGCTTAATTACGGGGCTGTCAAGAAACTTTTTCTCAAAAGAAGGCAAGTTGATTCTATCGGCAGACGAGGCGTTTGTATCTGCCCTCTTCACTTCTTCAATACCATCATCCTCGATAATCTCACGAAGCAATTCCTTTGCTCGTTCCTCGTGGCTCACGCCTTTTTCTTGCATCAGGATAATCGCCTTCTCAGGTGGGTCGTGTAGGAAAGCTTTGATTTTGAGTTTCCAAAAATCTTCACTCATTACAATTTAACCTCTTGTAAAGGAAGCAAGCTAACAAATTCATCTATCAAGCTGTAGTCAGGAAGAGGTAGTTTAACTCCTTGAATAAATAATCTTTCACTCGAAGATAAAAACTCATTCTTAAAAAAGGTAATTAAGATTGTAAATGAACCATTAGCAAGTCTAATAACTTTTATATAAAGAGGGGAAGCTCTTCTTTCGGACTCCGTTCCTTTCACTAGAGTTGTTCTGTTACCAAGCGATCTAAAAAAGAAAGGTAGCGGAAGACCAAAACTGGCTCTCTTTACAGTATTTTTAATTTCAGATTTACCTTGCAATATATCTTTCACTATAGTGTAATCTGGTTCTTTGTGATTCCTGAACTCTTGTAACTTACTTCCAATTTGATCCAATATCTCTTCCCAATTATTTGAGGTTTTATTTAAAACAAATATCTTACTCCAAGTGCTTGAAAGCATGGGAAAGGAAGGTGATGACTTAACCCCCATCCCCGATTTATTATAGAAAGTTTGATAGAGTGCTTTAATTTGAGCGATTCCGTTTTTCAAATAGATTACAAGATCAGAGGGTGTATTTGCATTCAGCTTAAATGAAGGAAGTCCCTCTATTGATAAATCATTCAAAATAGATAAGCAACCGAAACCCCTTCTAGAGCGACTTCCAAGACTACCAAAATTAATCAAAAGCCAAAGTGCACCAAAAGCTGCTTTAAACTTTGTAGAGTCAGCATCACCTTGGGGTTTGATTTCCAAAATGAACCGAGAACCACCTTTGATGTATTCTCTTTGTATTCTCTCACCACCTCGCCTAGCATCTAAAGAAAACCCCAAATAGAGCAACCCTGGCTTTCGAATTCGCCCAGTATAGCTGTCTTTACTAAAAACACCTTTAGAAATATTTAACCCTCTCAAAGAAAGATTAAAACAGGATGCTTTATCCGTGCTTCCAAACACGTTTGATTCAAGTTTCTTTAGGGCATCAACATTTCCTCCTACTATTCCCCCCATCATTGCCCTGAACCAGAATCTCATCGCTCCGCGAATCGAAGGTGGGCGAAGTTCAGCAGTTTTACCATCAGCTCCACCCAAAAATAGCGGAGTAACAACTTCTAATTCAAATGAAACCTTATTCATTTATCCATCTCCTATGAAATCCCCTATAACTACTGCCCTTTTCTTGGAATCCATACTCAATTCCCCCCATTTAATTCCCTTTTTATCAATTTTTACGCTCGATGTCAATTACTTTTTAAAAGGGGTAATGGACAAATCTTTATATTCAGAAATAACCCCAAAAACCCTTTACCGGTACCCTATTTTAGGAGTCTAAACACCCTTTTCCAAACCACAATAAAAGGCAAGGTTTCGGAAATATTGCTGGCCTATATGGCCATGGCAAAAATAAGCTAACAACCCACCTTTCTTCGGCATAAATGTTGATATAAAATAAAAAGCTATTTGAATGAGATGATTAAGACCAAATTCCTTCAACTGTTATATCTTAGCTTCATTTTTTGTCTGGTAATGGCGTTGTTTAATAGCCCGGTCAGTACCGCCGAGGTCAATATGTCCGAGGTAAGGGCGCTGGCAAAATTGCCGGTCAACGAGATTCTTAAAAACACTCCGGTAATCGAGCTTAACCAGTCCGATTACTGGAGCTCGATTCATAAAAGCACAAAACCGGTGATAGTGATGTTTTATTCCAATCAAGACCAGGACTCCCAAAACCTGGCCACCCTGGTGCGTTACATCGCCTCCGACTACAGCAACAAAATACTCTTCTGCAGTTTCAAGGTCGTGAATAAAGGGAAGCCGGGCCAAGAGGTCATGAAGGAGATGAATAAGGCATATAGCCTGGACAAAACGCCCGGTGTCCTGTTTTACGATAACGACAAGGGGAAAATGGTACTGGAGGAGGAGAATTACGAAGTGCCCACGCTCAAAGAATATAGAACCCCCGGTATGTTATTATGGAAGACATATTACTCCGAGGTCAGAAAGACTATAGACCAGAATATACTTGATTGATAAAAGCCAATATATTCCTTCATTCTTTACGGGGGAAGCCTGTCCTCAGTGCTTCGGCTTTGCTGAGCTTAAACTCCGTCGAAGGGGTTAGAAGGGGGAACTAATAAAAATTACCCCCCATCCTAACCTTCCCCCGCTGAAGGGGGGAAGGAATATATTTGTTAGAACTCAATAGCAAGCTGGGGAATTACCGATGAAAAACCATCTTGCAGCAATAAAATCTCATTATAAGCATATCCCGTAAGCATGAGTAAAATCCTGGTCTTTCAGCATGTTGCTTACGAAATACTGGGTACGCTTGACCCGCTTCTCAGAAGCTCCGGTTTCAGGATTAGGTACGTAAATTTCGGCCGCCACCCGGACATAGCCCCGAGCTTAGACGGCTACCACGGCCTGGTGGTCCTGGGCGGCTCCATGAATATCGACCAGTTAGACCAGTACAAGCACCTAGCCACGGAGATTGGCCTGATTCAGGAGGCAATCCAGAGGGACCTGCCGGTATTGGGTATTTGCCTGGGGGCCCAGTTGGTGGCGAAGGCTCTGGGTGCAGAGGTTAGAAGAAATCTAGAGAAAGAGATCGGCTGGTACGATGTCCGCATAACCGGCGAGGGCAGGGATGATCCCCTATTGGGACACTTTCAAGACACGGAGAAGATTTTCCAATGGCATGGATACACCTTCGATATACCGGAGGGGGCGGTGCGCCTGGCCACCTCGGAAACCTGTATTAACCAGGCCTTTCGCTATGGCCACAAGGTATACGGCTTTCAGTTTCACCTGGAGGTAGAGGAGTCGCTCATCGAGCGCTGGTTAAAAGTGCCCTTGCACAAAAAGGAAATCGAGGATTCGCAAGGGAAAATTGACCCCGAAAAGATAAGACGGGATACAGAACTGTACGTTGACCGCCTTAAGCTCCTGAGCGACAGGACCTTCGGCCGGTTCATCAAGCTTTTCCGGAGCAGGAAGAAACTGGAGAGCCTTCCTTCCAGGTAATCACCGCCGCGTATGATAGAATTATTCTCTAAGTTAGTTAGGTCTGGAAACAAATGAAGAGGAAACCGAGAGTAGAGATAACGTATTGTACCCAGTGCCGCTGGCTCATGCGTGCCGCTTGGATGGCACAGGAGCTTTTGACCACCTTCGAGTCGGAGCTTGGGGAGGTGGCCCTAGTTCCCGGAACCGGAGGAATTTTTGAAGTTAGCGTGGATGATGAAACAATCTGGTCCCGTAAAGAGAAGGGACGCTTTCCGGATATAAAAGAACTCAAACAGTTAGTCAGGGACCGTGTGGCCCCGGATAAGGAACTTGGCCATACCGACCGGTGAAATCTTGCCCAAAATTGAACTTGTCCAGAATGAGAGATTGATGGTCGGGGTTCGCCTGGTGGTAATCAAAGTAATCCAACGCCGGACAAAGAAGAAGTAACACCCATGATTCCTTCCCCCCTTGTGGGGGAAGGTTAGGAAGGGGGGTGAATGGAAATAAACTCCCCCACCTTAATCCTCCCCCGCAAGTGGGGAGGAGAGAGAGGCAGGAAAGACTATTTGAACGTAAAGGCTTAGGACGGCGCTTGCATAGCAAACATAAAAGAAGGGAACCCGATTTTAAAAAGACGTTCTTATCTGCCTAAAACCTTGCTTTGAGAGTATTAACAGTTGGTTTCTAATTTTCTTGGACACCAGCGAGTCAAACTCATAAAAAATTTGCATATAACTATAGATTAGCTCAGCTTTAAGATATGCCTGTTTTTTTACTGGATGATTCATTAGCCTTCCCCCATCCCCGGTTTGCCGAGCCAGACGGGCTATTGGCAGTGGGCGGAGACCTGAGACCGGAAAGGTTGATCCTGGCCTATGAAAACGCCATTTTCCCCTGGTATTCGGAGGGGAGTCCCATTCTCTGGTTTTCACCAAACCCCCGTTTTATCCTGATTCCAGACGAATTCCGGGTTTCGAGGAGTTTGAAAAAAATCATAAAATCAGATATCTACCAGGTAAGGTTTGACACCTGCTTCAACCGGGTGATAGAGGAGTGCGCAAGAATAAAACGAAAAGACCAACATGGAACCTGGATCACCGGCGATATGATAAGAGCCTACATAAGACTCCACGAAGAGGGATATGCCCACTCCGTCGAGGCATACCACGAAGGGCGCCTGGTCGGGGGTCTATACGGTATTTCCCTGGGCGGAGCTTTCTTCGGCGAGTCCATGTTTTACCTCATGAGTAACGCCTCCAAGGTCGCCCTTTATTTCCTGGTGGAGAAACTGAAGTCCTGGGGTTTTGATTTCATAGATTCACAGGTTCCAACCGAGCATATGAAGCGACTGGGCGCTAAAGCCATAGACCGGGAGTCCTATTGGACGATGCTCAAGTCGTCTTTAACCAAAAAAACAAAAAGGGGATGCTGGACCGGAATCTAACCGCATAAACAGGCAGAAACCGGACCTTTTAACTGATGAGAAGATTATTAAACCGTGTTTTCATCTCCATA
This sequence comes from Thermodesulfobacteriota bacterium, assembly GCA_035559815.1. Lineage (NCBI taxonomy): Bacteria > Pseudomonadati > Thermodesulfobacteriota > Thermodesulfobacteriota bacterium. The sequence continues at coordinate 230,904 of DATMAT010000023.1, read as the reverse complement.
CTGAAATTGATACTCTATTTTCTCCTGATAACTTTGGCCTGGGTCCTGATTTACCGCTTCGTCAACCCGCCGGTCACCCCCCTTATGGTAATACGCTATTTCCAGAGCGAAACCCCGGACCGGTCTATCCATAAAACCTGGAAAGACTATAATGACATTTCCGAGAACCTGGCTTTGGCGGTGATAGCCGCCGAGGACCAGAAATTTTTCGAGCATAACGGTTTTGACATCGAATCCATCCTGGAAGCAGTCGAAGAAAAAAGAAATGGTAAAAGACCGAGAGGGGCAAGCACGATCAGCCAGCAGGTAGCCAAGAACGTCTTTTTATGGCCCTCCAGGACATGGCTGAGAAAGGGACTCGAATCTTATTTCACTTTTTTAGTGGAACTGCTATGGGACAAGAAGCGCATTCTCGAAGTCTATCTAAACGTTGCCGAGATGGGGAATGGAATTTACGGTGCGGAGGCGGCGGCGCAAGCCTATTTCAAAAAACCGGCCAAGAAGCTTAGCAAGAACGAGGCGGCCTTGATTGCAGCGGTCTTACCCAATCCAAGAAGGATGTCGCCGGCGAGGCCATCCGCCTATGTTTACGAAAGGCAGAGATGGATACTCAAGCAGATGAGCAATCTGGGGAGTGTGGAACTGCTCAGTGAGGGAGGGCAAACCTAGAACCGACCTGCATAAGATAATGGGGGAAGGGCAATAGATAAACTCATGCTACCCCCAATAATCAGGAATGAATGGAACACCGTTTCACCCACTACAATTAACCGGCTTTTCCTTGTGCTGTCATTTCAATCCCTTTCAACCCTACTTCGCCTGGACTAACCTTTCGCTTCCTCAAGCACACTTCGTGACGTTCGTGGTGAGCTCGTCGAGCCATGAACGCCCTTCGACCATGCTCCGGGCGAACGGATCAGATTGGTGGTTGAAATATTTAATGTTAGCGTTGTAAACTGATTATTCAGAGGAGGTGGATAAATGGAAGAGAAAAAAGAATTCAAAAGCTTCTCCGAGTTTTATCCTTTTTATTTATCGGAGCACAGCAACCCGGTCAACCGCCGTCTTCATTTCTTCGGTTGCCTACTGGTTATTCTTATCCTTCTCTACGCCATATTCACCAAAACCTGGCTCGCGCTGATCCTGCTCCCGATCGTCGGCTATGGGTTTGCCTGGATCGGCCATTACTTCGTGGAAAAGAACCGTCCGGCTACATTCACCTACCCGCTCTACAGCTTCATGGGGGACTGGGTTATGTTCAAAGACATAATCAGCGGCAAAGTTAAATTATAGATTTAGAGCAAGCCCGTCCAAAATAAGGGATTGATTGTAAGAGTTCCTCTGGTAGTAATCAAAGGGCACCGATAAAGGATAAAGAGGAAGCAAACCCCTCTTTAATTCCCCCCTTACTAAGGGGGGAAATGCAAGGGGGTTAGAAGGGCTATTTGAACGAATAGGATTAGTAGAGCGCTTGCACAGGAAACATCAAAGAGAGTAACCTGATTTTAAGAAGCCGTTTTATCCGTCGAAGAGCCTTGTTTTATAAGGATGAATCTGTTGGTTTTCAACTATCTCTGATAGTCAAACTTGTCCCAAATAAGAGATTGCTTCGCCGGGAGACAGGAAGAACAGCCGCCATTCCCTGGGTGTCATTGCAAGAGCAAGGAACAATGCTTTCAGGCCTGTCATTGCGAGGACCCTGAGCAAAGCGAAGGGGACGAAGCTGTCTGACAAAAGGTATCTCTCTCGTAATCTAAGATTTCTCCCCTTCGACGAGCTCAGGGTCGAAATGACAGAAGAAATAGTTGAAGCGACAGGGAGATTGTCGAAATACCTGGCCTGAGCAAAGCCGAAGGAACAGAACCCTCTTTGTATTTTCGATACCGCAAAACCGCTTTTGTCATTCCGAACGAATGTGAGGAATCTTAATAGATCCTTCGCTATTCCTGAGGACAGGCTTGACGAAGGGATAAATTCCACGGCCGAAACAACCCGACTTACATAGCTTATTTGAACGGATATGGTTTGGACATCCATACCGGCCTTTAAAGCAGGTTGTAAATTAGCACAAATATATAGCGTAGGTTGACCACGCTTCTCTGAAGCTCTAATTTTTTGTCGAGCCCGCCCACACCCGGCTCGAAGAGCATGTTGTAATGCTCGGCCACACGGGCGAAGTCCTGGAAAGTAATCTTAATCGGGTCATGAACCATGAGCGGTCTTACATTTCTGACCGCGCTTTGGACGATAATGTTTTCGCCATCCGAAGTTGCCAGAAACCAGCGCTCGGAATCCGGAAGCGGCAATTCGATTCCCTCCCCTACCTTTGACTTGAGTTCCTCCCACTCCTTTTCCTTCGTATCGCTGAACTCGATCATCCTATCCCTTAACATCTGTGATTACCTCCTGGGCATCCTGGACAAGGTCCTGAAATATAACATATAGTATTTGGGTTTGAAGTGATAGTCTCTTATACTAATAAAAGCCTAGCGGCTTTATCCAAAAAACAATGATTCCTCGTAAGGAGTAAAAAAATAATGGGATTGATAAAGTCCGGCAAAAGCTTGATTCCGCCAATCGACGCATCCGCACCCGGTAAGACCGAGACGGCCACATTGGCAATGGGTTGTTTCTGGGACCCCGACGCCTTGTTCGGAAGCACCAAGGGAGTGGTGCGCACCCGGGTCGGATATTCCGGCGGCACCTTAAAAAACCCCACTTACCACAACCTGGGTGATCATATCGAGACCATCCAGGTCGATTATGACCCAGGCCAAATATCCTACGAGAAATTATTATGGATTTTCTGGGGCGGCCATGCCCCTCAGGATAGAGCATGGAAAAGGCAATACATGTCCGCAGTGTTCTTCCATGACCAGGAACAGGAAAAGCTGGCCAAGGAAATTAAAGAAAGGGTTCAAGCAAAATTAAAAACCCGGTTATTCACCGAGATCATTCCCTTCTCCGAGTTCTACATGGCCGAGGATTATCATCAGAAGTATCATCTCCAAGGCCATCCCGAGCTTATGAAGGAATTCAGGCGATTCTATCCGGATATGAAAGACATCATCGCTTCAACCGCCGCCGCCCGCGTGAACGGCTATTTAGGCGGTTATGGCACGCTCGAAAGCCTGGATAACGAGATAGAAAGCTACGGCCTCTCGCCCGAAGGAATTAAAAAGCTGAAGTCGATCGCCCGGGGTTCAAAGCGGTGTAACCCGATATGGTTATGAGGAATCAGGCTAAAGTGAAGGAACATATAGCCAAAACCCTAATCACCGAAGACCAAATAAAGAAACGGGTTAATGAACTAGGAAGAGAAATATCCCGAGATTATCAGGGAAAGGAGCCTGTACTGGTTACCGTACTCCGAGGGGCAGTGGTTTTTCTCTGTGACTTGATGCGGGAGATTTCTTTACCGGTCAGCCTCGACTTTCTATCCGTCTCTAGCTACTCGGGAAAAACCCAAACCGGGGTGGTAAAGATTCTGAAGGATTTGGACACGAACATCGAAGACAGGCATGTCCTATTGGTGGAGGATATTGTTGATACAGGTTTAACAATCGATTATATACTTAGAACTTTAAATGAGAGAAAACCTACGGATATCCGTGTGTGTGCCCTTCTCGACAAGAGGTCGTGCCGAATCGTGGATGTCCCTATCGATTACTTAGGATTCGAAATCCCCGACCATTTCGTAGTGGGATATGGCATGGATTATGAACAAAAGTATAGAAACCTCCCCTTTATCGGGGTGCTCGGCAACAAGGTTACGGATGAATAACCGGGGTTCAATGGAGAGATTCCCAGGCCTAAACTCCTTGCCAGTGGGATTTGATTTATTATTGAGTTTGTAAGGAGCCCATACCTTTACTGGGGAAATCAAAAGGGTCAAAGAATGAATTTTTGAGGAGTTCATTCTTCGACTGGGCTCAGAATGAACGGTTTTTTATTTTTAATGCTTTTACAGCGGATAAATACCCGCTCATTCCTTCCCCGATTCGATCGGGGATCGACTCAGGACAGGCGCTCTGGGCGGGGTCGAAGGCTGTATTAAATCATGCTGTGTTCGCCCTTCGATGGGACTCAGGACGAACGGGTTTTTATTTTTCATCTCCAGCAGAAGTCAATCCACTCATGTTGAGGAATTTCGTCATTCCTATAAAGTGGGAATCTGCCAATCTGTCATTCCCGCGCAAGCGGGAATCCAGTATTTAATTCTAGATCCCCGATAAAGCTTGTCCCCGCACATATTTAGCGGGGAACATTCGGGAATGACATGCGGAGAGGATCCCGGTTAAACCGGGTGATCAAGGCTCAGGACAAACGTCTTTTATTAATCATATCAGCGGATGAAAATCCGCTCATGCTGAAGCCCTGAGCATCGTCGAAGGGTCGAAGCATGAATTTAAAACGTAAGGAGTTCATTCTTCGACTCGCCTGTAGTGAGCTTATCGAAGCATGGTTTAAAGCAAGAGGTATTCGTCCCTCGACCCTCCCTCTCCCTCAGGGTCAAGTGGCATTATCGTTAGTATTATCCTCTTATTCATGGTGAGCTGGGTCGAACCATCATGGTGAGCCTTTCGGCTACGCTCAAGATAGACTAGGCCGAAGGACCCAGGGTGAAGTGGCTTCGACAAGTCTGTCCTGAATAAGTCGAAGGGCCCACCACACCGGGCGAAGAGGATTTTTTATTTCTCGGTAATTTTTTTTCAGCGGATGCAAGTTCGCTCATACTGAGCAAGTATGAAATTAAAACTCAAGGAGTTCGTCCTTCGATAGTTCGACAGGCTCTCTACCCAGGACGACGGTCTTCTTATCTCTCATTAGATTCTTCGCTTCGCTCCAGAATGACACCCTGTGTCAGATTGCTTCGCCGGGATCCGGGGCAGCGATCAGGAGGGAATTCAGGGAACTACAACGCTCAGAATGAGATTGCTTCGCTGAGTTTACATGAAACGAATGTGCCCGCAACGACAGCTATGAATCTATAGCAAGTCACAGAAAATTCTCAAGTTGAAATACCATAAAACTTGACCAGCTTATCTTGGTTTTTTCTTCACCGACTTACCCAGCGCCACTAAAAACATGCAACTCTTTCCTTTCGCATGGGGTGAGAAAAATCTGGTTACGTCGTCATCGTAAAAGGTGAGCCCGCTTGCGCCGAGCCCCTGGGCATAAGCACCCAGGTAGAGCCTTCCTCCGATAATCCCGGCCTCGAGCTGTACCGCTCTATATCCACGGTTTCCAAATTTCTCCAACACCTTGTTTAAATCAGCCAGGAAAAAAACGTCCACGCTGGCGTCGGCCGGTATGCGCTGGCCTAGACCGAGGTGGCCGGCCTCTTTTCGGAAATCACCCTCCTTTAATAACTCGATGGCATCGGGATTGCGGTGGTAAAAATAGGCCCCCTTCGGTATTCCCTCGACCTCGTTGACAATGAGGTAAATATCATTAAGCATCGACCGGTAAGGGGATAGAAAATCGGCTTGAACACCACGGGTGGCACGGTATATGACGTTTGATAATTCACGGAATGTAATGGGCACTCGGGCAAACTGACGGGTGGAACCCCGCTTTAGGATCGTTCTCTCCAGAGAATCTGAGATTAGATTCACGTCTTTATCTCCGGTGGTTTCAAGCTGGAAAAGCCTGCCCCGGAGTTCGGGCATTTTGGATTCTATGGTCACACTTCTCCACTCCCTTACCTCATCATTATCTTCAAGCGAGGAAGCTAGATGCATTGCCCTGATAGCCGGATAGTCTATCTCTTTCCTAGATAGCGGCATCGTCTCATATTTGATCTCCTCAACTTCTTCATGCCAGCTCTCCACCGGTGTTTTCGTATGCCCGAGCGGTACCAGGCTTACCGCCGCCTCGCGGTCGGTGTCAAGGCCGAGGAGGTGATTTACGACCGAATCCTTAAACCCGAGTACAATCCTTGCCGGAATCCGGTGTGCTGAGGACACGGCCAGGAGGTTAGCCAGGATTGTACCGTTGTCCCAGAATGTATGCCTGTAGGCACGGGATTGATACTTCCAGGAATTTCTCCAGAAGGTGCTGGCAGAGATAATAGTAACTGGCGCCCGGGCAACGGAGGCCTCCCCGGCAGTTGCATCAACAAGAACTCCACGGAAATCCCCATGGCGAAGCATTCTCAAGGAGAAGTCATGCGGGCCGAAATGATAAACACCGGCGTTAAGCCCGTCTATGTCTCCAGTCACCAGGTATAAATCAATATGGTATAAAGCCCCGGTGCAGGCAGCGGCTCGAAAGTCGATTTCTCCTCCCGGGTATTTCACCCTCTTTGTTATCCCCGCCGAGAAAAAAAGGAGACGTCCAAGGGTTTTTAGGTCCGGTATACACTCGGCTTCGGCATAAGCAATAGATTCAGATATGGCCGTGAGCGCAGGGATACCCATCGACGACAGGTCCTTAGGAATCTCGATTGGGTCAAGGGTAGTATAGATTTTGAACGGAATCGGTTGATTAGCCCAATCCAAATAATGGGGCGGCATACCGGGGTGCTTGGTGCTGTTGTGAAACTCCCAGGCTTCCTCTAAATTACGGTTTTTCATCATACTGAGCCAGAGATAAGGCGATGGCCTAAATCCCACACAACCGGCCAATTGTTTAACAGGATTAAGCTCATGAACTTTAATCTCGAAGGTTGTACATTTCTATCAAGTCGACGAGTACGTTCTCGTGTAGTTTCTTATCTTTGTTGCACTCCTCCTTGAATTTCTCTAGTAGCTTCTTATCGTTCTCTAGGTTTATCTCTACGGGTAGGGATACCTCTTTCGCTTTCTCTTTTCCTTTTATCTTTCCTCTTTCTTCCCGACTTGAGTTTATATATTTACCCATCAGACTGCATATAACCTCTTTAGCCCTGTCCTCTACTTTTTCGATAAACCGGCTATGCGACTCTTTTGGCAGCCATATTATCATCGCTCACCTCATCTTAATCTCTATCAGCCTTTATCTTACCCGTTAAAGCAAAGGGAAAACATAGCCAGAATCGGAGTTCCGGCATTCTATAATCTGTTTGCCCGGTTTGCCGGTTAAAGCAACACAAAAAATAAGTAGATGTCCGCAAATAGTTTAGCTTACGGAAAGAAACACAGAATTGGTATCCATATTATATATCTGACCGAAGCCCACTATGAACCTCAAGAGAATATGTGAAATTAGCTTTTAGACAAATATCCATTTATATAGAGAGATCAAATCTCAGAAATCCACCTTGTAAACGGCCATATAAGCGGCGATAGCGCCCAAAGCGGGTATTACAAACCATAATACCGGCATTAAGCCCGGTACTCTTTTAATAAGTACGACTATTACTGCGAGTATTAACCAAATCAATAGCTTAACCCACACCCAAAGAGGCCAACCTCCTGCACCGAAAAAGCCCAGACGGGCTAGCAGTCCAAACCCGGCAACCAGGATAATGAGAACGGATATGCCATGGGTTATCGCTGCCAGTTTCCTGCCCCTGGCCGATTGATTAGTCGACAACATCAAATACCCACCCAAGGAAAGCAATAAGAGCATAACTCCAATTACGTGTATAACCTTATATGCTTCGTAAGGGATCATTTTCTACCCTCCAGAGAAATCGTTTAATATCTTCAGGAATACCCGGCTCGAAATGTGTATAATAATTTTTTGGATAAACATTATAACTGAAGAAGCGAGATGGAAAGAATGAAAATAGCATTAACCGGAGGAACCGGTTTTATAGGCGGAAAACTAGCCGCGAGCCTAACGGCAAGAGGTTACCAAGTTAGATGCCTGGTGAGAAAGACAAGCAACGTCGAGAAGCTAAACAAATTGGGAGTCGAACTCTCCTACGGCGACCTCTCCGACCCGGGCTCCTTCGATGAGTTGACAAAGGGTACGGATACAGTCTACCACCTGGCGGCGATGGTATCGGACTGGGGAGAAAAAGAGGAATTTTACAGGTTGAACGTAGAGGCGACCGAAGGTCTCCTGAGCGCTTCAAAAAAGGCAGGGGTAAAAAGATTTGTGTATATGAGCACCTGTAGCGTGCTCTGGAAATCCGATTTTTGGAGCGTGCACAACCTGGTAGATATAGACGAAAGCTACCCCTATCCCAGCAGCTACAACGACTACTACAACCAATCTAAAGCAGAGGCGGAAAAGCTGGTCATCAAATTCTACCAAGACACCGGACTGGAAACAGTCGTCATCAGGCCCTCCGGCGTATGGGGGGCCGGAGATACCGTCATCCTGCCAAGATTGGTGAAGGTAGCCAAAAAGGGGATTTTACTGCCGATTGGAAAGGGCAATGGCTTTGTCTCGCCCTGTCATGTAGAAAACTTAGTCAAAGCTCTAATTCTTGCCGGTGAAGATAAAAACGCCGCCGGCAACATCTATTTTATAAACGACGGCAGGAAAATAGAGCATCTAAACTTCTTGTCAAAACTACTAAAAGCCACCGGTATAGACTGGTCCCCTAAGATTTCTATCCCTTATAAACCGGCTTATGCATTGGCCTCGTTATTCGAGCTTTCAGCCCTTATTACCAAATCTAAAAAGCCCCCGGTCTTGACCAGGTTCGCCGTCGCCGCCATCGCCGGAAGCAGGACCTATAGTATCGACAAAGCCAGAAGGGAACTGGGCTACGAACCGGCCAAAGGGCTTGAGGAAGGTCTTGATGAAATCAGGGAATGGGTTAGAAATATAGGCGGACCAGAAGCCCTTATTGAACTAAGCTAGCCTCGATGCTACAACTCTTCTTGGGATGAGCAATACTTTCCACTTATAAACCGTATTTAAACGCTTCTCACTCCAATGGCCCTATGTTAGTAACTACTTCTGGTTTTCTAAACCCAGTAGACCGGTGATCTCTTCTATATTGCTCACACTTGCTACTTCGGCTTTATTGAGGTTCTCTACCTCCCTGTTGTTAAGCCATATCACATCAAGCCCGGCGTTTATTCCCCCCATAACGTCAGAGCCGTATAAGTCCCCAACGTGTATCACCTCGTTTGGAGATAAGCCCAGTTTATCCAGGACAAAACGAAATATACGTGAATCCGGTTTGGCCATGGCCAATTTTGTGGAATCGGCTATGAATTGAAAATATTCCCTAATCCCCAGCTCCTCGCATTTCTCCTCGGTCTTGCCATCGTTATTCGATATCACCGCCAGGATGAATCCCTTTTCACGCAAGAAATCAAGCAGCCCTACCGACCCCGGGGCTAGGACTCTTCCGTATTTTATGTCTTTGAGGCGTTGTCTCACTCTCGTCCGAATTTCATATGGATCGCCTTCCAGAGATAGATATCTGCAAAGAATCGGGAAAAACCACTCGACGTATTCTCTGGGCGTGACTTTTCCCAGGGTTTTGTATTTTTTGTAAACCTCGTAATCCGTTTTCAAGTATGCGACCTCGAACTCCCTGTCTGAGAGAGAATATCCGACCGACCTTATAGCGGTGGCAATTCGGTTGAAATAGGATGGCGTTGTCGAGGCCAGTGTATCGCCGAAGTCGAAGAATATCGCCCTCTTTGAATTTACGGTCATTTCTGTACTTCCTCGGTCATTTAAGAATTAAGCAATCTCGAACTCGTGCCGATGCCGTCGATGCGGGGAAAATATTATCCTTAATCTGATGGTAAATCCTACCTGAAAATTGGACCGGGCAAGAATATGGCGGAAGCTGACAGCAAATCCGGCGGTCTTACAGAAACCAATTTGCCCGAATGAACTTCGATTTCTTCTTAAATGCAAAATTAACAATAAGATTGGAGCCGACGAAGGGACTTGAACCCTTGACCTGCGCATTACGAGAGCCAAATTTTGCTTTTGTCTCTATTTGTATCAGTTTGCAACCCCTTGAATTTAAAGGGTTTTTTGAAGATTCATTTAGTATGCATTTAGATTTAATTGTATGAAAAGTATATAGAACCGTAGCAAAAACCGTAGCAATTTTTGGGGGCTGTGCCCTTAAATTGTTTTTGTGACTTAGGTTTTTTCTCTCCTCGTAAGGAGGGTGCAGGTTAGACACTACAAATGAGCTTCGAGAAATTGAGGAAGAGTTTATGGTCACAGAAACTGACGGACTAGAAACAATCTAATGGCTATTAAGCGAGAGGATATTTGTCAATCTGAATCCGGTTAAGGGATGAGAGCAAGCAGGCATGAGATCTGTCCTAGTCCTCTCTATTGATGCGATCAAGAATCTACCTTTGGTTGTCACGGTCGTTGTAGGTAAAAGAGGGGAAAAATATTACGTGTAATTATCCCACCAATGTTAGAATGACCGTCTTAGTCCCTATATAAATTTATACATTTCGTATTACCGATCTAGGTGAAAGGTATTTTGAGGATTCACTAAAATAAATCTGTTAAGTTGTGGGTTTCTAGCCCCTCATCAGTTTTCCCTAACTACCAACATACCGGACAGGAAGACCTATCCAATTAGCAGCTTCCTTTTGTCTGCTATCTGAAGTGACAAAGCTGAAATTAAAACTGTCTTTATCTAATTTTTCTGAAATAATTTGGAGTTCTTCTAAAAATATCGATGCCATTCCACAGTGTAGAGCATCATAAGCCCTAATGCCCTTTCCTTTCTCAATCCCCATAAGAGCAAGAGTAGAAGCACGATCGATTGCATAGTCACTCATTTCAAGAATATTATAGAAACCGTTTTCCCAATCGGACTTAAAGTTTTTGAGAGCCTCTCTCCAATCCTTTTCCCCTTCTAACGCTTTTCGAGATATTGCCGAATGAAATTCTAAATAAGCGATTCTGGAGATAAAAATCAAATCAGCCTCTCGAACGAGTTCTCTAACCTCTTGGGTGCCGGTTTCAAGAATATAGATTTTAAGAAGGGCGCTCGTATCTAAATACAAAGCTCTAGAAGGGCGTCTCATTCCTCATCTCTTCAAGAATGCGTGAAGGAGCTTTACCCTTTAGACTAACTGCTTTCAGTGGTTTCTTCCTTACTTTTTTTAAGCTACTGTGTATAGCCAAAAGCCCTTTTTCCTTAAGGGATATTTCAAGGATATTAAGCGCACTTGGAGTTAACTTTTTTAAGGCTTGAGCCTTATTAACAGATTTACGGGGCATGTTTCTATCTCCTATAACGTACTTTTATATTACGTATATCATATAGTAAAATCAAGTAGCAATAAGGATTTTAAATTTAACCTTCTATCCGGGAAGGAGAACCTATAGCAAAGTGTTCTGCCTTTTAGCTTTAAAATTCTTATCCAATCGTATAAGGTTTGAATAAGGAAAAGGAGGTAATTTAAGTACATGGGAAGAGCAGAAAAGAATTTAGAGAAAAAGGTTCTCGATGCTTTTCGAAAATTATCGCCTGAGAAGAAACAAGAAGTACTTGACCTTATCGAGTTTATTGAATCTAAAGATCGAGTAACAAAATGGATTGAGTTTGATGAATGGGCTGTCAACCTAGCTAAAGAGAAGGGCTTTAATCACCTAACTGAGGAGGACGTGGCACAGATTGTAGAGGCGCACAGGAGCGCCAATAAGCGAGGGTAGTTTGTGGTCAAATAATTCATAGTCTTCCAACCTTTTTCGAACGTTATGGAGTAAACTAAACTGCGTCCCTTGCACGTAATGCCCTATTTAAGAAGTTTATCTGTTTCTTTAGTTGGGATATTGCCTTGCGATATTTGACTCTTTTCTCTTTAATTTCTTGCCATTTTTTAACATCTTTACCAGGTATGTCGGCTGCTCGCCCTTTATAAACTGCCATAAATTTGCCATCTTTCCTATCCACTTGATAAAAATACTCCTTACCTTTTATTTTCCTCTTTATCAGACTCCCTCTGGGGAGCTTACGGAGTTCACTTTCATAGCGTTTTTTCATTTGCAAAGAATTCCGTAATTCTTCTCTCAATATGTCCTTTAAGACCATAGTATCAACCCCTAAGTTACTATACAAGTATGAAAATAATAGATGTTGTATAGTAACTGATATTATAACACCAAGTAGCAAATTTTTTAATCAACTTGGTGTTTGTGAGCACTCCTTGAAACAAACTACAGGATGTAGTATCAATCATCCGCAAAATCCCCGGCCAATTCTTTAAAGTCTTCTGGGAATAGTTCCTTCTCTTTTCTATTAAACTCTTTTTGTGGTGCCTTTAAACTGACCGTAGAACCGTTTTTTATATCTATTTCCCATCTCTCTAGTTTTTCTATCCCCTCCTCGGTCTTTGCAAAGTAAATTATAGCTTCGTCAATAAAAGCACTTCTAAACCGCTGCTTCAGGCTTTTTATAATCTTCTCCGACTCTTTGCTGATCTGTATTTTCATTCTTCCCTCGCTTTGCCCTTAAGAATTTATAGAATCCTCTGGCATTGGCAAACTCCGGCTCTTCTACAATTTCTACCAGGTTTCTTAGCCTTTTGGGAATGGAATCTCTTACATAATATGCTCCCCCTCCACCAACGATTATTCTATCCACGTTCCTGAACTCCTCTCGACACCTTTGCTCCAGGATGGAAAAAAGCCTTTCTGAGTAGGAAGAGCTTAGCTTTGCTATTATTCTCTCTAAGCTCCTTTCTTTTCCATAGACTGTAATTGATTTGTTCTCAAGAAGACTCTTAGCTATATGTGAAGTAAGTCCTACTCCAACTCTCTGTTGAATCTGGTCTGCAAGGTGATTAACCACCCTTATTATCCCCTCTCCCTCCAGCATCCAGCTTCCTTCTTTCGAAACTTGTCCATTCTTTATAAAGATCACATCTACTGTGTTAAATCCTAAATCCAGAATCATGTAATTCCTGTGAGTTTTCTCGCGATTATTTGAGCTCCAATCAAACCAAATCCCTACCGCTTGTGGAAACACAGAACAATTAAGAATCTCTACCCGTTCTCCGTTTACCTCGAACGACCTGACCTTTCTCATAAGCTTGTCTTTTGCCGAGTAGTATCCTATTGCTAGCCCAAGAGCTATTGTGTCCGTCTTTGTTCCCGCATACTCAAATGCCTTGTAAAGAAAGAGAGGGGCAAACTCGATGAGAAACTCGGGTGCCCGGCTTGAAAATATCTCGGAGTATCCCAGAGCTTCTTTTCCCACAATGTAGCTCTTGCCTCGGAAGTAATAGAATCTGTTCTCTTCATTCCAGCCCCTAAGTACTCCGTTATCTCCATAGGCAAGGACTGTGGGGAATTTAAATTTTATTTCTTCCCCTACTACTTTTACATCTCCAAACCCGATTTCTATTGCCAACATTTTGTCTTTTTACGCTCCTTTTAGTTTAAATTTCTAATTTTTTGCACCGGTTATATTCTACGGGGTCACTTTCGGACCTCTTTTGGGTCTCATCCCAGTCTCAATCGGGTCCCCTTTGGGTCTCGACTCGATCTCGCTCGGGCCTAATTCAAACCCTGTTCATGTCCCATGCAGGTCTCCTTATGGTCACGACTGGGATATTTCTTGGACGATTTGCACCCCTTCCACATATCCCACTTTTGTGAAGTTGTCTCCGGCCATATACAAATACTTTGTATTTGTATAGTAGGGTCATTGTCGCTACCCCTTTATTCCCTTATCATTAGTTTTATTAATCATCCTTTCTCTCCTTTTGTGGAACCTTTTTCTCATACGTCTCACCATCGTTCTAACATTGGGTCTGATCTTCGTATCGAACTTGTTGGACAGCACCGTGCAGATTTCGTTTACTCGCATATCGGGTTTATTTTCCAGTATTCCCTCAACGTAGGATTCCAGCGGTCCCACTCTCTTTTTCTTTCTGATAATTTCTCTTAGAAGTTTCTCACATTCTTTAAGAGGCAGCTTAAGCAAATAGAGCTTGAGAAGAGATTTTATTTTGATGTTTCTATTTCCATCTTCCATATTTGATTCTATCAAAAGCCTAATATACTCAGCTATGCTTATGCCTCGCTTTCCTGCCTCTTGATTTATATGATTGAATCCTCTTTCTCCTAATCGAATATGAATATCTTTCATCGTCTTGCCTCCGTAGAAAGTTCTACGCTTTTGATTTCTCTAAGTATTGATGTCTTTCTGAGTTCAATCTCATTGGGCAGAACCCCGAAAGCATTTATGAATACGGGAGTCCGGTATTCTTGTCTTAGCATTTCTCCTTCAGCTCCATAGCAGTTCCAGTAAGCACCGTAGTATCCTTCTTTTACCCCCTCTCCAAGCCATCCTCTTTCTCTCAGGGCATCTGCTATTAGAATTTTGGCTTTCTCTCTAAGTGAGTTGTCTATGAAATTTATATCTGTGATCTTTTTCTCCTCCATGACTTCTCTTGCTTTCTTTAATAAAAACTCAGGGTCTATATAGCAAATTCCATTTGGCATACTGAACGCTTTCCATCTAGCGTTGTATCTATTAAATCCCACGACTTGGTTTATATGGGGAAGAACACGCTTGAGAATATTATCGATGTTAGTTCTTAACCAGTCCGGAGGGACTTTATCGGTGCTGAGTCCCTTGCTAGAGCTTATAGTTAGTGGTTCGGCTTTGCTCAGGGTAGGTTTGGTCGAACCTGTGAAATTATTCGTTTGTCTAGCCGAAGCAGAAAACGCAATAAGATTCATCCCCTTGTCTTCTGTCGGTTCTACCTCATCTTCAAGTAGTATTCCAGGCTCATTTTCTTCCCCCTTTTCCCCCTCCTTTCTCAGGAGAATCAGTTCTTCTTCCCTGGCTTTCTTATCCGCTTGCTGAAGATGCTGAGCAAGCTCATCCTGGGGTTTTGGGTGGTGATGTGACTTTACAGCTTGAATTACCATCTCAATGTAAGGAATAACTTTTCCTATATCGGTAAGTATTCCGGCAGAGATAACAGGATGATCCCCAAGGGAGTAGGATTTTCTTTTTCTTAGAGCTGGGATTTTTCCTAAATCATGGGATAGTCCAGCAAGGATATAAGCTCCTCTTAGGATTTGGTCTTTGTAGTGGGACTTGTAGATTTCCAAAAGATTGTTAGTAACTCTAAGAGTGTGGTCGAGAAGTGAGACTTCAGCAAACGTACTCCAGTAATCTCCCAGGTCTTTAGTTTCCTGCTCATCCTGAGCGGAGACTATGCTTGGGCAGGATCCGTGCTTGTCGAGCAGTCCCAGGACTCTCATGACCGGAAAAAGAGCCGATTGGGATTCAAGGATTCCCCTCCAGGGCAATACCTGCACTTTCCAGAACTCTTTTATAGCATCGTTTTGCCATCCTTTGGGACTTTTCTCTTTTTGGACGGATTCTGCTTGTGTTGACTCCTTTGTTTGGGGAGGATTGGAATCCACTGTATTAGCTTTCTTGTCTTCTTTATTCCAGTGCATCCATAGAACAGAAAGTTCATCCAATGTAATTTCTTGTTCCGCCGGTTCGACAGGTTTTCTTTCTCTTGTGACAAAGAACAGGATTAAGCCGGAAGCTATAAGTCCTAAAGCCAGTGTTATAAGCAATTTCACCCTCTTTACTAGAATCCTTTCTTAGCTATATCCTCACCGTTAGTTTCATCAACTTTTAATCCTTCAATTACCTCCCAAACCTTCCGCGAGTACGTAAGTCCCCCGCCGTTATAGTGGGATATTCCTTCCCACGTATACCCATAGCGATCGATCATGGTTCTGAGTATGTATGCGCTCCAATAGAGGTTATAGCAGGGGTCAAGAAGGTTATAAGGGTTAATTCTATAAGAAATAATATTGCCTCTGTTTATTTGTCCCACGCCCAGGTCAAAGTCGAGCCCTTCTTGCCAGAGCCAATCTATCCACCGCCTGGCAAGATCAACTGAGTCGGGGTATATGGCTATATTCTTCCCATCTTTTCTATATCCGATTGCATACGGATGGAAGTTAGACTCCACTTTAGCAATTGCCCAGAGAAGAGTCGGGTGAATCCCGTACCTTTGGGATGATTCATCAAAGCAGTAGCGGTTTTCCGGATACTTTCCCTGCGTACCTTCTGAGAAGGTTTCTGAGGGCTTTTCCGGAGATGAATCGTTACCTCTAATCTCGGAGTAGGATTTAGCTGTTGGTAGAGCTAGAATCAATAGAGCCATCATTATTATCCTCATCATCTCCTCCTTTAATTTCCGGAAGCTTAATTTTAAGTGTTGGGTGAATCACATCGTATGTTTTTCCCTTGTATATTCCGTTCATGGTAAACACAAAAATTTCCCTGAACTTAAGCCCCAATACCTCGTCGGGTAATATCTTTTCCTCTTCCATTTCCCTAACGCTTACCCCACCGCCTAGAGAGAGTATTGGAGAGAAGCGCCTTTTTACTCCGGCGAGGTCGGATACATATCTTGCGGTCTGGGGGTCGTTTACCCTGAACACTATCTTTGTATTGGTATTGTCCAGAATCTTCTTTGCATGAGGCTCTCCCAGTTCCGCTACCAAGTCTTGATAACTTTGGGTCATAAGGTGAAGCCATATCCCTGCTCCGCCTGCTTTGTTGAACAGGTCCTCTATGCCCAGATAGAGTACGTTTGAGGCTTCGTCTATATGAATGCAGATGGGAGGGTTTATAGCTCCACCTTCTGCAAGCACTCGTCCCACAAAGCTTTGAACCATGGAAAGAAGGACCCGTGCTATTATATGAGCGGTTCTTCGCGTCAGAAGAGAGCCGGTCTGGATTACAAGAATTACCCTTCGTCCTTTTTCGAGCCTTTCAATAAAGGGGTTAGCGCTGGCTTTTCGTATTACTTTTCCCACAGACCCTACGGAAAGAGCGGTAAGCACGGTTCTAAGCGATGACGACACCTTGGAGAAGTAATCCTGCGGCGATGAAAGGATTTGATAGAGAGAGGAGAGGATCTCGTCTGCTTCCTCTGTCTTTAGACCCTCGAGTTGCGATTTAAGCTTAAGCAGGTCGGGATAGCTTATTCTCTCTTTGATTGACTGGAAATTGAATTGAGGGGATTTTCCTTCCTTCTCTGCAAAGAGTATTAGGCTCTGCACCACGATGAGGGTTACTTCGTATGCCACATTGATAAAGAACTCCTCCTTAGCTCGTATTCCCGAGACTACGTGAGATACTACTTCTTCGGGCATGAAGTAGTGAGATAGCGGGTCTAGCCGTATAGACCGGTCTGCAAATATAGGGGAGAGAAACATAAGCTCCCTTTCTCTTCCCGCCTCTTTTGCTATTTGGGCGATTTTAGAGAGAATCTGTATATCCCCTTTGGGGTCTATCCAGAGAATGGAGTATCCCTTTTTAATGTCCTGCTCGATCATTAACTCTGCAAGGCGTGTTTTGCCTGAGCGTGTAGTTCCCATAGTGAAGATATGTCCCTGGCGGTGCGTGTCCGGAATAGATACAGGCACGAGATGGGGATCGCCAAGAAGAGTTCCCTCTCCTATGAGAGTTTCGGGAGCGGGATTTAATTTAGTCTTTTTCTTTCCAAACATTTCTTCTCATCAACGTGGACGGTAAGTAGTAGACAGTAGGCAGTAGACAGGGTTTTATTCTTTTCTCCTATATTCTGTCTACTGTATTCCGTCTACTCTCATTTCCTCACTGACAGAGCAGCTTCAGCTTTAATGCCGAAGAGATATCTAATGGAAATCCATCGCCTTTAACGACAAGTGTAGGGATCGTTCTCCGCCTTGCGTTGTAGCACTCAATTGACTCGTATTTAAAGGGCCTCACTTCACCGCGCTCTATTACTCTTTCTATCGAATGAAGCAGGAGAGACCTTCCGTATGAATCCACTTCCGCATTGGATACAGGGGTAACGAAGGTAAGTGAATCGGAGGATCTGAGCACCGCCAGTTGCTTCTTATTGCCGTTAAGAACACACGAATGACTCCCTTTAAGCACGCTGATTTCTATTTTGTGCATTAAAGCCCGGATCGTGAGGTCGTTTATAGGAAATCTTGTTCTTTTTTTGTCTTCCCGGCATGAGGCCAAAAGGAATGCAAGAAAACGTTTCTTAACCGCTTCCGCCCGTGGCTGATAGAGTCCTATCATATTTTTCCCCTGAAAGTGTTTCCAGAGAGCGTAATTGAGTGTGTCACTGACCTTCCCCAGAATAAAAAGTCCGAGTGCTGAGTAGAGGTCCGACAGGCTTTGTATGTCAAATTCACCCTGAAAAGGCTTCCAATCTTCGGTTACGCCCTGCGGCTTATGGGCGATTTTACCGTCTATAATGAGCTTTTTCCCCTGGAGGGTAATGTTGCCTTCGCTTAATCGAATCATGGTTAAACCTCCTTTTGTGGTTTGATAAACTCACCACAGGTGTGATTTTTCTGAGAGAAATATACGAAAAAGTTTTTAGAGTAGTAAGCATGGCAAATCGGCAAGCTTAGACGGTATGCTTGCCGCATTTTGGGGGTTGAATGTTAAGTTTCGGGAGTTAGAATCTTGAGCATGGTAAAAAACATAAAAAGGTCAGCTTATTTCGAGTCAGCTTATCTAGCAATGCAGGAGATTGTTCAGGGAATCTTCAGGCTCTCGGAAGCAGAACACTATCTTGAAGAGGATGGGTATTTTCAGGTTCCCCCTTACTTTAAAGAAAGAGTAGGAAAGCTCAAGGAAGTAATCTCGTGTGTTCACCCTCCCAGGACAAGGGCAGAGCTGGAAGAGTTCTTAAGGTGCTTTGATTCCGGAGACTTTTCTCCTGTTATGAAGAAAAAGGAAAGGGAATTAGAAATTTATTACATTGGAGCCAGCATATTTGAAAGAGAGAAAACCAGAGCTAAGAAAGAGAATTCTCAAGCTCTATGAGATAGGGCTCAAGACAAAGGAAATTTCTCAAGTTTCAGGAATTCCTCCCCGGACTGTGAGGTATTATCTTTCGACTACCCATGCTAAGCAAGGTCGAAGCATAATGCCATCACCTTCTGTGGTGAGCCATGAGGATTCCTCAAGATCAGCCGAAGGGCCCAATCCATTGTCTTTAAGATTAAAGGCAAACCCCCTGGACCAGGTCTGGATTGAGAGGCTAAACCAAGCCGGTGCAAGCATAGAGGAGATCTCTGATATTCTCAGGCTTAGCGGGAGAGAAATATTTAAGGCAATCAGGGATCAAAAACCAGAGGCCAATCACTCCAAGCGACTAAAGCTGTGAATTCGTTTAACACCTTTTAAGAATCAGGAGGCTGGTACTATTGCCAGAAGGAAGAAGAGGATCGGTGATATTTTCTCCAACGGTATCCGCGCCAAAACCTGCGGGATTAATTGATGCCATCTCCGAGATACAGCAATACTACATAATCGAAAAGACAGGTCAGGATATACCCCCCGAGTTTCTGACCATAAGAGGGGTTTTGACCTTTTTTACCGTTGGGTTTAAGAATGGCCTTGTAGAGGGTCTACTTTTAGGATTATTCCTACCGCTGGCATGGGGAGTATGGGAAGGGAAAATCCCTGTTTTTGGCGGAATCCAGCATGACCTTTTTACCAGACTCTTTGTGTTCATTTTGGGGTTTGGAATCAGCGTATCTATCATGGTGTTATTCGGCATAATTCTGGCAAAGTATTACATTGGAAATCTGACAAGGCGAGCGGTGGATGCGCTTGTTTGGGGACGGGCGGCGAGTCTTACTTTCAAGGGGATATTGATATTTGGAGTGATTTACGTAGCTCTACTTTTCTGGACCCCCGAGAATGTGTGGTGGGTGGCAGAACATATCTGGAAGTCCAACCCGGAAGGTTTGTATTACAAGGTTCTAGGAATGAAGCAGGCAGTATGGATGGCTGCTTGGATGCAGCTTTTAATCAGTCCATTGCTAAGTGTTATTCCGTTTCTGTGTCTCAAGTCAAGGAAGAAGTTAATCCTAAAGGAATCAAACTAACTTCCTGTAGGCATGGGGAAAATTAATTTGAATAACGCGTAAAGTGAAAAGATAACAATGATTTTAATATAACTCCACTTTGCATTTCCCTTTATTTTTATACAATGAGCTTATTCATAAATCCCATAAATACAAAGAGGTTGAGGTCGTGCTGAAGGTCACTTCACTTGAGAACCCAAAACTTAAGGAGCTTAGAACTAACCGTCAATATCCAAGCTTAAGCTTTTAAATAAATTTTGATACTGCTTTAAAACTGGTTAAATAAATTTGTTCTTTAGCTGCACTTCCTTATGCTCACCCCTTAAGGTGTTTCATCTTGAACCGAATAATGACAGAGTATGATTATGTCTTCGATAGCATCCAATTTGCCCAAAACAGTGACAAGTTGCTCGATATCCGCCTTTTGTGCCGTAAGCACCCAGATACCAAGGCCGCGCGACACATCCATCACCGCATGTGGAATCCCATTCAGAAACGACGCAATACTGTCAAGTGGCTTACTATCTGTGCTGTCAGGTGATGTGAGGGACACTGTGAGGGGATTGCCATCGGCATAGATTTCAGCATAGGTCTTACCATTCTCAGGATTCACACCATCCTTGAGCTTCAAGAATAGCTCTATCTGGCTAATCTCAATTGTCTTACCCCGGAACTGGAATGGAAACCGCTCCTGTGTTAGCTCAAGTTTCAAGGTCTGGCTAGTTGCTGTATCCGCCGGATGCAGGAAGCGGTGCCACTCGCTCGGAAACTCGTGTTTCGCGCTGAAGAGCCGTGCAAGTGGGGCTTTGTCTGTATCTGCAATCGCATCCTGCATAGCCTTCTTAGCTGCCTTTTTCAGAATCTCCCCGCCTTCCCACGCTGTGTACTTTAAATGCAGAATCACATCGGAGAGCGTGTTAAAGTCAAAGGCGTTGCAGTCCTTGGGCATGTCAATCCGCCATCTAGATATGACACCGGCGCCCTCGAATGGCAGGTAGCGTTCGTCGCGGAAGTTCAGTTCGAACATGCCGCTGTCATTCTGTGCGTGGCTAGTGGCGATGGATTGCATAGCGGCGAAGTTAGTAACAAAACGATTATCTTCTCCGTCCTCACTTTCAGGGTAAGGATCCGTTGGCGTGCTTTTGATGCGCGTCTTATTGCTTAATAACGTCAGAGTGCAGTTGATGCTGGTGTAGGGACCTACCACGCAGGGGATGGTTAAGCTTACGCTCTTAACCCGGCGCATGTAGTGGCCTGGATAATCCGCGTCAAAGAGGGCTTCGGGTAAAAAGACTTCACATTGCCCAGTCTCTTTCAACGCAATCAGAGCCATCGGATCATGGAGCACCAGCGAAACATGTTTCGTGATCTCGTATTCGCGCTTGTTCTGGTCGAGATAGGCTTTCTCCATTTGTTTGAGTGCCAAGTACAGCTTTTCACCTGACAATAGTCCTTTTCGAACACTATCCCAGTACCCGAACTGGATGAAATTTGAACTTGTCAGGCCGCGTTCAAAACGAAAAGTTTTCTCGGCTTTCTTAGCCAAATCGTAAGCCATCTGGTAGCACTGGTTATAGACAGCGGAGATTTCGCCTTCCATCCAGGTATAGAGTTCCTTGTTTGTGTATTTAGTGCGAAGGAATTCCTCGATCGCCTTAGCATTCTCAATCTGCTTGTCGTGGTCTTCAATCTCTTTCTGGGCAATGTCTATCCGAATATTCGCTGCCGCAATCTGCTTATCTATCTGTTCTATTTCTTTGGCAGCAAGGTCGCTTTGTAATCTCCATTCCTCATCTCTTCTATCGTAGCCAGCCAAGATTGAGGCTCGCGTACCCTGATGAGTATGATCGGAGGCGAGATAATTTACGCGTCTTGCCCAGGCATACAGCGCTGCGCCAATGTTGGAACCCCCGTATGATAAACCCACAGGAAGAGGAGGAGGAGTAGGGGGCATGGACGGCGCAGGTATGATAGTGAGTGATATATTCGGTATAAAGTTCATTATCTGTGCTATCAATTCGACGTCTGCTGCAATTCCTTGCCAGGAATGTGCCTCTTGAAGTTGCTCGAGATAATCCTTCTCTTGTTCAATAAGCTTCTTACCCCCGGAACTGCCGACCAGGGGGACAGGTAGATTAGGTGCTGGACAAGAGGTTCCTTCTATGCCTAGAAGCTTCTTGTAGTGCGTATAACGCGTGCACACCACCTCACGAGTCTTTTTCAACCCGTCTCTCGTTGCCTCCGATTCTTCCTTCTGCTTCTTCTTTACCTCCTTAACCAGATTAAGAATCACCGTCTCATGATTGGCACGGATGGCGGCTAGCTCTTCGGCATCTTTCTTTTCTAACGCTGACAGCAATGCTGCACCCAACGACCTAACTTCTGCGCACAATTCAAGGGCCTTTTGCAGCATGTATTGGAAACGGTAATAAGGCGTCGGCGTGTTGATGTCGTTAAGCACACTGCCGATGTCTACACCCATAGCAACAGCTTGAACCAAGAGAGCCGGGTCAATCGGCGGCTCAAAGAGCGGAAGTTCTCGGACAACACCTTCGATGTTCATACAGTGCCGAATCTTAAACAGGCGGTCTGCAACCGTGTCCCAGTATCCCAGCAGTTTGTCATTTTGCGGAATGCAGAAATAGAGCGTCTTCAATAAACCTTCTGTTCCATTACTGCCGCCGCTCGGTGAGGGAGATACGCTGCTAAATAGGACATGATTCTCCAAATCCGCCAGCGCATTTGAGAATGCGCCCAGAGGTTTAAGCTTTAACGTTGCGTAGGTTTCTGTTTTTACCGTTCCTCGCCGTGGAATGCGTTGGGGGCGTGGGCCGAGGATTTCCGCTGCCAGGACATACAACTGTGTTGCCTCGTTGATTGACTCAATCGTATCCCGGCGGAACAACTGATCGCCCCATGCAATCAGATTATCAATGTATTTCATCACCACGTTTTTCATGTAAGCTACGAGGCGCATACGGGCAATCAGATGGGGATTGAATGGGTTATCCCGCCACTCTTCCACCTGTGCAATTAGCTTCTTTTTTTCTTCACTATCCGGTCCACTCAAGGCATTAAGCAGGTCTTGTATACGTATTCTCTCAGTGGTTTTGAATGGCAAGACTTTCCAGTATCGTTCGGGTGACGACTCGCCGGAACTAGTAGTGGGGTCAAAGATATAGTGAAACCATCGCAGCGCCTCTTCAAAACGCTGGTTTTTGCTTAAGCGGGTCGCTAGCAACATCGGAGCGTGGAAGAACAGTTCCCAGTTATAGAGCGAATAGGCACCGGCATTGCTGAAGTCCACATCCTCAAGCGGATAAGGGGTGTCTACGTGATCCGTTGGGGTATACAGCTCCTCAAAATTGTTTGTTATGCCTACAGGAATGAGACCACCGGTGATCCCACCGGACACGAGTTTGGGTCTTAGATCGGTGAATCGTTGATTGTCAGGTGTTAGTAAGCCGGGTATGCCGTAACGGTTGAGTCTTTTGATGAATTCACAGACATGGGGATGGAAGAAAATATGGAATTTTACATTGATAGTTGTGTCACGCACACGAAGCGCCTCAGCAAATACGTCATGAGACCAGGGTTCTTCAGCCAAGGCATGTAACCCTACGCCGCTCATCATGAACGCTGTTCGGCGAGGTTGCGCAATTGTTTCCACAGGAATCCCTTCTGTTAGTGTAGTAACCCCTCCTAACAAGTTCAATGGACCTAGATCACCTAAATCTGGGATGTCGATGATAGTAGGCCTCGTACTAGGTGGAAGGGGCGCGATTCTGTTAGGGGCGAGCCTTCTTCTAGTGGTGACAAAGTAAGTGCGCTGACCGTCTTGGTATATAAACGGAAACTCGGGGATGTATTGCGGAACCTGGTGCAAGTAAAGGATATTATATAAGGAAGGAGTCTTTCGTAAGACTGTTATCGGATTCTTTTTCGTGTCTTCGGCCTGTTGTTCTGTTATATAGGGAGTAATAAAAATTGCATCATAAAGATCGAATGGGGTTCCCGGAGCAATTTGCTTTAACAACATGAATTCAGGGTACGTGCTCGAAAGGTGGAATAGGCGGTAGTCCTTCACTAGCGTATCTGGCACGGTTCGTCCTGGGAGTGAGCTTATACCAGTGCTGCTTATTTGAACCGAGGGCATAAATATTCTATAGCCCACAATATCCGATTGGTGACAACCGCCGAATGCAAACCCCCCATCACTCTTAATACCCTCTCTGCTAATGGCATTCCCGGAAAATTGGGTTACGTATCCAACATCGTAAATAAGCAAGCCGCCCATTATTGGATCAACAATAGCCTTGAAGATGTGACCTCCTTTGCGTTGATAATCCGAGAATATAATTCCCGAGGTTATCTGCTTTGGTGACCACTGATTTTGTCTGTACTGGCTCCAGGCAAGTTTAATTCCAACCATCGTTGTGTTGTTTTCAGGCCACGGCTTTTCCATAAAGATGGGCCAGAAAAGATGCAGCCGCCTATTCCACACCACAGGTATCAACTGTACTCCTACATGATTGTCCTCCTCAACCCCCTCAATGTCTGCCTGGACTTTCTCCCAGGGCGTCCATCGAATGCCATCCATCAGGCGACGATAGTAGTAGACGCGCGGCGCGGATAAGGTCCGACCAAAAACGTGGATTATGTTTGTTATCTTAGCTGTGATCGGATCAGTCTCTAACTCCCAATACATCCCGCAAATTTCCAGTCGGGCGACCTGATTGAGCTTCTCCAAGTAATTCAGGAACGCCCTTTCGACAGTGTCTGATGTCATGTCATTCTGAAGCAATTCAGATTCCAGTTCCTTAAAGAACGGGCTCTTGTCGTCGCGTAACTCCGGCTCGATCCAGTTTTCAGGATAGAGAAACACTTTGCGGTTGGCTTCCCAGACACGATAATTTTTCATCCACTTCCACCGGTCTGCATCAATCGCAGAGGGAGATACCTGAAGTTCTAGATTCAACAAACAGCGCTGGATGAAAAGCTGCACTGATGAGATACCCTGCTTGATTCGAGAAGTCATCATGCAGGCGTCCATTTCCACATCAATCAGGAAATATTGGTAAAGCCCGTTCGAGTTGGTTATGCCTTTTTTGATTATTTCTGGATCGGCAAGCAAGTAGGCGATTAATGCCGCCTTTTGGCTTTCCCGCAAAATATCATTCAGGGGTTTCGCCACCGCCAGCCATTGTTCGTCGTCATACTTGGCTTTCACAGTGTTCTTGATTTCCTGCGACTGTTGTGCATCCGGCTCTTTGGTAGCCCAGTCAAAGAGCCGATCAACTGAAATACCAAGCCGCTTGCTCAACCGCACACAGGCTTGCAGTCTGACTAACCAAATTTCATTCTTGAAACTATCGGCGGTGAGGCTAAAGGCAGCAATAAGTGCGTGAAGGGTCTTAGCGTCCCAGCCGAAGGCGTGTACCAGCTTGTCCTCCTTCGCGGCCTCAGCCATAACCACTTGCCAGAGATTCGGTGGCGACGCAGCCTTAAGGGCTCCCCAGGTAGCGGATTCTACGATGCCGTCCGCGTTAAGTCCATGGCTCTGCTGAAAACCAATGACCGCAGTGCGGGTTCGCGTATCAAATACGCCATCCAAATTCAAAACCGGCTGGGTACCTGTAGCATTAAGCAAACGCTGTAAGGCTATGACGGCTGCCCCGGCGGAACCCCGCTGAAGCAGTGGGAGTTTGTCCTCAAGCGATACCGCTTCAAATACATCTATCAGGCTGACCTCGCCTTGCGGGAAGCTGTTGCGGAGAGTGACAAAGTCGCTCAGGCGTTGCCATTGCTTGAACAATTCAACCGCCTTCTGATCCGCTTGAACAGGATCATAGCGATCCAGCGGCAGAGCTTTAAGATCAAAGTTATCAAAGTCCATCGAATGGCCTGACAAATAGGCAACTTCCTTGTCTGTCATCTTGAAGCCGTTGATGAGCAAAGCAATCTTATGTAGCAACGTGAATGCGGTAACAAAGGTGTCAAAAACACCGCTCGGATACAAGTTGCTTGAGGGAATAATGTCCTTCGGGGTTGTCCCGCTGCTCCAGCGCGGTTCGGCAACCACCAAAGCTGGATCGTTCGCGGGCAGTTGATGCAGTTCCAAGCGCAATTCATAAAGCTGTCCAGCCTTGAGCGTAATCGGTTTTTTGTTGCTCAGTTCTGGTGGAAGCTGACCGGGCGTAGGCGGAGTTGGCGGCTCGTCAATAATGGATTGCGGATTGTCACCAATCCACAACCGGACACCGCCATAAGTAACAATGTAAAAAGTGTAGTCATCGTTGTTGGATGCCAGAAGCATACCCGTCCAGCGCACACTGCCAGTGCCAGAAGGAATGGTTGTAAGACCTCCCTCGTGTAGCGCTAAAAAGTCATCTATCGCAGTTTCGTTCGGCTTGGCATTCTCCTTACGCGATTTAAGAAGCCTTTCCAGCAGTAACTCAGTTGTCTTAGTATCTAGCTTAAGTGCATCACTGAGTGTTTGCTTGACCAGGCTCCGGCTCAATCTGCCGCGCAGATAGGGCAGCAGTTTCTCTAAAAGATAGTCAAATTTGGTAGCAATGACAGTAGTAACAGGCTTGACAGTATCATCCATCACAGGATTGCCGTCTTTGTCGAGCAACACAGGCTTACCGTTTTGGTCAAGTGAGGTGACATCCAATAACTTTTCTTCAGCGTCTTTTATATCATTAAGAAAGCCGTTTAGCGTGTCCTTGATAAAAGTTCTCGGTTGCTGAAAAAGAGCGTCTATTGCGTTTTCATAATCCTTTTGCACCTGTCCTGCGAGAAAGCCCGATAGACCTTTCAAAGTTACCTGTTCATCTGACGTCATGGGGCCGTTGAAACTCAGTAACTCGTCTTTATGGGCATAGATGATTTTATTTTTCAACTCTTCTGGGAAATCAAACTCATCAGGCAGACCTTTTAATCTCGCTGTATATCTAGCGCTTCCGTCAATCATCCGAATCGTCTGGTCAACAATCGCAGGCTCGAAAATCATCCCCAATTTGGCGCGGGTGAATTCGCCAGCCGGGTCGGGTGCAATTACGTTCTCCTCAGCAATCTTTGTCAGCCCGTCACGCAAACCCTGGGCGAGCTGAAGCAAAGTCTCTCTCTGTGGCGCGAGGCTTGCAGGCGGTTCGGACAAATGCCTGTAGAGATAGTTCAATTGAGCGACCGTAAAGCCCGATTGACGCACCTTCCGCACAATGTCCATGAATTGGATTGTCTTATCGGGTGAAACGAAGGGATCAATTCCCGATAGTGTTTTGAGTGAGATCAAATCTTTGATATTTAGCTTCACGGCCTTTGCAAGCACTACACAACGATACAGCCTAGACAGGTTCGCAAGATTAAGCAGCGCATTATCAGCGGCTAAGTTGGCGTCCTCACGTATTACTGCGAGGTCTGCTTCACGAATACGAAACGCCGCCAGTATGGTTGGGATATGCTCGGATATAGTCAGATTTGAATCCGCAAATTTAAGCTCCGAACCCTCTGGGTTAAGTTCAAACTTTTCGTCCAATTCCCGCGCAGCCTTATTCAAGAAAAGTTTTTTATAAAGCGAGTCTTCTCCTTGAGTGTCAATATTTCCCCAAAGGCTAAGCAATTGAACGAGGGGCAGTTTCAACTCAGACTGAATTTGCTTAACCTGAGCAAGCTTCTGCAAAAAGTCTGGATCAATATCGCTGGTTTTAAAAGCCGTTATCGTCCGGTCGAGGTCGCGCATCGTCCAGCCAAGCTTTCGCCATAATCGGATGAAGCGGTGCATCTTGTATAGCTCGTTTTCTCCCAAATCCTTTCCACTCAAATGTTGAAGCTTGGTGACGCTCAGATTACATGAGGAGCCCGGCGCAAAGGGCTCGACAAAACGCCGCAATCTATTGAAGTGTGTCTTTACCCAGTTGATGACATCTTTGACCCCAGCTTTTTTAAATGCATCAACCACCTTCGGGTCTGGACTGGAGAAATTGTTTGCTATCATTTCGGCCAGGTTAGAGAAGCTTACATTTATGCTCTCTAGAAACTCGAATGCCTGCTGTTCCGGATTAATGAAGCGCGTCTTGAGTAATTCGATCAACTCCATATAGCTTAAACCTGTCCGTTTTAGAAAATCCGTAGCGTACACTACGCGTTCCTGCCAAGAAGAAGAACGTTTACCGGAAAAGCCCCAAGTGGCGCTTCCCCCATAAAGCGTAAAAGCCATGCCATTGACCTTCTTACCTTCCAGGCCCACAAAATGCGCTGGTATCTCTAAACGCTCCCATTGGCCGGATGGAGGCAATGGCCCCATGTACCGACGGCTGATTGTGCCATCTATACCCCAACCGATGCGGTTTGCACCCCAGTAAGCCCGGTGTTCCCAAGTGCCGTCGTTCCACCGTAACATAATCTCCTCCGGCAAGTTGTTGGGGTCAAGGAACACCTGGGTAAACAGGTGGTCACCCTCGGATATATCCAGCGTTTCGGTGGCATCCTGGAAGTAGTGCTGGTGTATACCTGAGACTACAGAAGATTGATGAGCCATACCGCCTGATGGAGGAGCCGGATTAAATGTGACGAAATTCCAACTGTCATTGTTGGCAGATTGCTGCGCACCTTGAGGCAAGCTATCTTTGAACCAAGCGGTTTCAGTGGACACGAGATCCACGTTGTACCCGTAAAATTCACGAATCGCTCTTGCTGGTGTCACATCGGTACCGTTGAAATTCTTCCCCGTTAGAATCCGATATTCCTCAGCCGTAATCTTCAGATATTCGGCATCTATCTCCCGTTGCCGCACAATAGAATCATCCTTCTGAAAGGTCTTCATCAGCTCGTATCGGCTGCTACCCAGGTGTTCAAGATAAGTACGCGCCACTTCAACATCACGGTTAAACGGGAGAGATAAAGGATAAATCGCTTCTTTCAGTTTCTTATAAGCCTCGTCAATCGTGAACTGCGGATTGGCTTTTAGCTCCTCAGCAGTGTTGTCGGCGGTATCTCGGGCTGCTGTCTCATCCAGCTTGCCGTTGGCAACGTAGAACTCCAGAATTTCATTCACCAAATCCACATAAGGAATCAGGGTATTGGTGTTCTCGCAGTTGAGCTTTATGTGCTCAAGGTCGGGCCGTCGCTCAAGAAGGACTTCTATCGGCTTTCGGCCGACGGGCGGTGGGAATTCAGGATCCAAGAAATGCAACAGGTCAACAAAGTAGGCTGCCGGGCTATAGACAGAACGGCAGTGCTCACACTCGCAGAGATCCAACCCGCCAAAAAGCTCGTTGTAGTTTGGAATCTTTTTGATAACCTCTTGCTTGATACCCTCTATGTCATTGTCAACAGCTATTGGGGTGGAGTCGTAAAGAGCAGACCAGAGATAGGCGTAAAAATTAAGCGCCGTTGCGCTTATATGCTCTGCCTTGGCATAGACCTTCAGTGCGTTTTCCTCACCTCCAAGATTCTCCTTAAACTTCATCATAAAGGTTTCTTGAGGAATGTTTATGATACGCTGCGCAGAATCCAAACCCTCCCCCAAAAGCGCTTGCATTTCCTCAGGCCCTGGGCTCATCTGAAACACGCGCTGGAGCCGTTTGAGCTGGCTCGTGACCGCCGCTCTGTCTTCGATGCCATCGAAGACGGCTTCGCCATGCTCGGCGATGTAGGTATCAATATGCGTGGTGCGGAAGTCAAATGCTGGGGCGGTTTTCGCATCCTCCGCTTTCTCGGCGTTCTCAAGGAAGCGCAACACTTCCTGCCGGATTGCATTTGGAAAAGAGTCAAAACTACTGAATATAAGAGAACTTCTGTCCAAATTTTTCTTAAGGTCCGGAAATGTGTTAATCTCCCGGCGCAATGCTTCCATCGAGGCTTTTGCTTTTTGTTTATCTGACTCATCGAAGCCGGTGAGATCAAGGTTTTCAGGAAGAGGTCGGTCCAGTTCAGTTATCCGGGGATTCTGCAACAAGACGCGCTGCACCAGACGAATATCCATCTCCGGCGCCTTGGCAACGATCCGCCCGGCAATGACTGCGGTAGGGTGTGTTGCCTGAAGAACGCCAATGATACTGTTGATGTAGTTTGCGGCTTTTTCCGCATCGTCTTTCCCAGGAATATCGGGCGGAAAGCCGATTTTCTGGTCACTGTCGCCAACTTTCCTATTGATAATCTCTGTCCAGGCGGCTCTATCTAATTTAGCAAGGCTGCGGGTGGAGCGTAGCGTTGTGTCTTTCTGAAGTTCTCGAACCAGGGGCACATGATTGAGCGTGAGGAGACCCAATTGCAGAGTCAACTGTAATCTGTCCACGTCTTCCTTGAACGCCGGATTCTCGCGGAGACTTTTCCAGAACTCCTCGATAGCCCCTCCATGGCTGAGATACAAATCAAGGAAACGAGCCTGCTTTTCCTTTGATTGAATCGCAGTGCTCAACAAATCGCCCAATGAGAACCGGCCTTCTCCAGCCGGTTTATTAAGCGCGTGATCAATAATCAAAGCCTGAAAGCGACTTAGAAACTCGTCCAGAGTGTCATTTATCCGGAAGGGGATAATGTTCTCCTCTATGGACTTCTTGAGGGCGTTCTTCCATGCGGCGCGACCTTGCTCAATCAGCCGTGGTAGTTCAGTTGGCAGATTCTGCCGGAAGAGACCGTAAAAGACTTCAGCGGGTAAACCTAAATCCTCCGCCGCCGCATTCTTTTGCAGCCTTGCCGCCTCAGACAAAAACTCAATCCTCTGCCGCTCTATTCCCGTCTCCACAGTCAAGAAATCAATGTCTTCCGTATTCAAATCGGCGAGTTTATCAATTAGCGTAGGCTCCGGAATACCCTCGATTCTAACGTTGACCAGCAAGGGTTCCAGTTCCCTTAAGAGCCGCTCGTATTCCGAAGGGCCAACCGCAATCCGGTCAACTAAAAAATTCACCGTCTCTTCTTGTCTGGCTTGTGGAACGATGGGAATGTTAACTTGCTTTTCCCCGTCAATCATCCTGATTGTGGCAAATGGGTTTTGAGATTCATCTACCGCCTTAAAATTAGTGATAGGTATCCCCGTTTGATCAAACAGCCTAAAAATCAAATCTGCGCTGGCTTTTTCTGCTCGACTGAACTGTTCTGCGGAGTAATGTATCTCATAGTGACCCGCATCATCGGTCAACGCTTCACCTAGCATCTCCTCGCCGCGTACATCCTTATCGAAAGCCTGAACCAATACACCGACAAGCGAGCTGTTATCCCTCTGGCGAACCTGTCCGCGGACAAGGAACGATTCTGGTTGTGGTCTCACTCTGTCCAATTCAGCATTGATGAGTGTTGCGGTATGTTCGTCAACCACACCAGTGGTTTCCAGGCCATGTTGACCCTGAAACATTCCTACGGCCTTACGCGTACCTTTCCCGAAGAAAGACTTGTTTATCTCTTCATCCGGAATCTCAAAACCGAGCTGTAGTAGCTCCTTGTGAAGGAGCTTAACATCGTCACCCCGCATATTTAGTTTAAGTTCACGTCCTTGTAATTCCATGGTTGCTTACCCCCTGTTTGATCAATTTTTTTCTGATACGTTTGAGAGATTATGGCTTTGGAGATTCATATGCTCACTCCTTCGGGCTGCCGCTTAAAAACCTAAAAGCTCGCGTTCGGCGCGAAACCAGTTGTCCTCGGCCGAGCCGCCGCGACCCCATTCGTAGATTTCGCATGATCTCTTGGCGATGGCCTCATGCGGCACGAGCTTTTCAGCGATAAGCTTAGTAACCCGAGGAGAACTTAGCGGTTTCGCCATCCTGCCGATGACACTCACGGATACTCCCACCATCCCCTGTTACGCGGGTTCCAGAACTTTAGACTCTGATTCATACGAAACTCTAATTCGCCAAGTTTTGAACCCACTTTCGAACCAACCCAATATGTTGCAACCACGAACGCTATCACTCTGGGATCGACTGAAATACCCAATGCGCGAAAAGCGATCAAAACAGCAGCAGTCATCCCTAATTGCCCTTCGTTCTCTGCCTGCGCTATCGCCAGGAGATCGAGAGTAGTGCCCCCGTGTTTTAGTAGCACCTGTCCCATTTTGACTCCTGCTGTTGTTCGAAATTTAACCCCCCCCACCTCTCCCGCTACCGGCTTCTCGACCACTGCTGTAGGCTTTTCTCCGGAAGGTGGTGTCACCCTGCCCGGTGGCTCAGCTGTGGCTGGTGGTGCAGTTGCTTCCGCTTTAGGAGTAGGTGTGGAATTAGAAACTTGTCCAGCGGTTGCCGTCGTCTTGGCTGGGCTTGTTGAATTCGGGTCCGTGCTGCTCGGTTGAAGGGCCGCAGTCCGGCGCGAAGCTTCCCATTGCTGGCGTCTCATTTCACCAGGACCATATTGAGCCACGTTGTGAGATGTTCCTGCTGATTTTGCCTTTCCTCTAGTGAAGAGCAGATTGTTCGGATCAACAGCGCGTTCTGGATTAGGTACTGGATCAGCAGCTTTCGCCTCGATATGATGAAGCTCCGTATCCGCAAAATCGTATTTCGAAAGCTCGGGATCATTTTTCACGACGTCCTTGAATACTTTTTGAGTGTACGCGTACTCTTTTGCAGCAAAGGCCTTCTTATCAGACGCTTCGGCGAGCTTCTCAAGGTAAATCTGCTGATTTCTTGCCGGGGATCCGCCTCCGTACCGTCTCTCTAACGCCTCTTCCCAAGCACGGTTGAACTTACTTTCTGCCAAGACACCCTCCGGGTGCTTTCCTGCTTCAGGCGGCTTAGGCTTAGGAGGAGCCTTCGGTTCCTCCGGCTGCAAACCGCTTACATCAACGTAGCCCAGCGGATCACTTCTGGCGTAAACGAAAAGGTTGAGGCCTCCAGACAGTCCAATCGGATCACAACTCGTCCACCTCCCCAGCCATGGCGCATAGTGCCGTGCCCCATGATAGTAAAGTCCGGTTTCCTCATCCCGCTCCTTACCTGTGTAGCGGTAGCGTTTAAGACTAACTTCCGCCACACTGCGCCCCGCTTGATACGACGTGCTGCCGTAGGGGTAGTATTCCTCGTAGGAGATCACCGCACCATTCTCATCCAGTTCCAAAGATGCCGAGCCGAGATGGTTGTCGAACTGGTAGCGAGTTATTGGTTTTGGTGTAGTAAGCACTATGCCGTTGTCGCGAGTTTTGGTTTCCACCAGTGCGATGCACTTCTTATCGTCCATGATGTGAAGTGTCTCACGCTCTGACTCCAAACCACCGCCATTGCGTTTGCGATAGATCTCGAAACCGCCGAGGTAGATACGTTCTTCAATTGTTGTACCTTGCCGTTCGATTACCTTACGCACACGCTGGCCTGCCGAGTCATAGACGTAGTAAGCCTCGCCACCGCCGCCCAGATCTACCCGATGCAATTGATCTTTGAAGCCCCAATCCATCTGCATCAGGTGGGGCATTTTGGTCATATTGCCGTGAGGGTCGTATTCATACCTTACAGGCAATGTCCCCGTAGCGGGGTCGTTTGGCAGGCTGGTGCTTCTCAGCCGGTTGTTTGTTGACTCGTAATCGTAGCGACGCGTCCAGCTTCCACCGTTGGCACTATGAATCATCTTCAAGATATTCCCAACCGGATCGTATTCGTAGCTCTCCGTATAGTTGCGCATTGCCTGACCATCATTCGGATGAGGCAGGTTCATCTGTGTAGAGTCGTTGAAGTCGTAATGCGGCTTTAGTTCAGGCCTATGTTCCGGGAGATTGTTCGCCGTCTGACCCACATGCTCGCGTCCCTCTGCCTTTGTCAGCCGATAGATTGCATCGTACTCGTATTTTGTACTGGGTGACACTACGCCGTTATTGAAAAAGACCGTTTGTTGCGCATCGTCACGGATTTGGGTTATGTTACCAACAGGGTCGTAGGTGTATTTCAGGTCTTGCAGTCTATCCGTTCCGTTGTTGCGGGTAGTTAATAAATGGATTAGCCGGAAGGTCTTGTCGTCGTACTCATACGTCGTGCTCACGCCATTGCCATACGAGATGAACTCGCGTTGGCCCTTCGCGTTGTAGTCAATGTCGGTCACAAATGGCGTTGGAGTCGCCGCACCGCGCAGGCGCACATCCACCTTCTCCAGCAGATTGGCTTCGTTGTAAGTGGGTAGAATTTCGCTCGGCGGAATTGTGCTGTTGTGGGGGGTGATTAGCTTAGTAGGCCGGTTGAGTGCGTCATAAGTTGTGCTGGCGGTAAAGATTTTGGTTTCAAGCAAAAGTGCCGCGGCGTTCGCAATGGCCTGCACATCAGTGATTGTAGCTAGAGATAACCAATTTACTTGTTTCTTATACTCCTTAGCTAATTGCCGCCTGCTGCTCAGCAGATTGCCCTTGAAATCGTATTTCTCGTTGGTGACTATGCCAGCCCCGTCAAACACCTGGTAGACCTTGCCCCGGAGGTTCAGCAAAGAGGGGGATGGAACATTAGGAGCAGGTGGGATAGAATCTGGATGCGCTTCGCCGTATATATTGCGTTCAACCAATATCTCCGGGTCGGTGTCATGCTTCACAAACAGATGCGTGGGGCGTTGCAACTCATCGTAGGTCGTCTTGATTTCATGACCGCGGCTATCCCAAACCCTGATCGGCTTACCCGCCACGTTGTTCAGCATCCAGCGTTCACCGGCATCCATACTAACCTGATGAATCCCGGTGCCAAGCATGTCGTAGTCGTATGTCATAACCTTCGGACGAAGAGGATTGATACGGCCAAGCGCATCGGTAACTGAGCGTTGATTACCTTCGATGTCCAGTTCAACATGCGTCTCGTATTTGCCTGCCGTGCCGTTGTCGGCGATAGTGAGGAACGTGCGCCCAAGCGTGTCGGAATGCGCGATCGTTTTCGTGTTTGCATGCTTGGCGGCAAGATAAGCGGCCCGTCTTTCTGGATCTGTCGGCTCTGCACCGTTTGGGTCAGGGCTGCCACGGTCGGCATACCAGCGGGAATCTCGCACAGTGTCGTTTTCATCAAACGTCATCTGCTGCCACGGATCAAACTCGACCTTGGAGAACGTTCCATTGGGATTATCAGTGCGGATAAGCCGCCCAAGCGGATCGTAGCGCAGGATCGGCGTAACGCCCCATTCCACCAACTCTCTCTCATCTTCATACTTAGGGATGCTATCGAAAAATGGCTCGTATTTCTTGACGGGGTTGCCCTTGTTGTCGAAAACTGTGCGGCCCGTGCCGACCCAGCGCGTGTTCGTAAATTCAAAAACCAGCTTGTTATTCGCGTCATGTTTGAGTTTGCCATTGCCATCGCGTGCAGGAGCCATTCCGGGTTCTGCTTGAATCTTTTTCATCACTTCACGACCAAAGCCATCGGAGTAGCTATACGATTCTTGCCAGCGCGGGTTTGCAGAACCGTGTTGCTCGCGAGCGAAGGTGTGAACGAAAACCGGTTGCCGATGCTGGGGGTCATTCATGTTGGCGAACAGGTCATATTCCAACCGGCTGGTCGGATCGTCTTGGTTTGACGCCTCGTTAGAGGTCACATCAAAGCGGTCACCCTCGTTCAGTTCCGGTTTGCCCATCACAAACGTTGCTATGACCATGCCGAGCGCGTCGAAGCGCGCTGCCGCACGATTGCCGTTCGGGTCGGTGACAAGTTGCGGCGCCATCGTGCGGTAGTGGTTCTTTGCTTTTACGATATTGCCAAGTGGATCATTGGTCTCAGTGACCAATAGACTGTGCGCATCATAGGCCACCAGCGAGATGTTGCCGAACGGGTCTTTGACGCCGAGCGACAAGTAAAACGGGTTGCGGTTCGAAGGCGTGTGCTGCGTTTCAAACAACTGCTGGCCGGAGGGAATCCACCAAACGGCATCCTGGTCTTGAGCAGGAAACAAACCCTGAGCTTTGTAATCCGCGGCTTTGATGTATTTGCCTTCGTCTCTGAGCAAATTGTCGTTGACACGGCTGCCATACACCTCGGTGAGTAGTCCCGGCGTGAATGCCAGCTTGTAGCTTTCATAAGGCAAAGCGAGCGATTCTACCTCACCCAAAGGCAACGGGCCGGAAAGATTATTTTTGTAATAAAGCGAGCGGACATGCTCGATAAGACGCTTCTGAGGCATAATAAGATCCGCATGCACTTCATATGGGATGTCTGTGGTGGTTTGTATTGCATCCCTAACGTCATCAATCGTATATGGTACGTCTTTCTGTGACAGGATACCGGTGATCTCAAAAGTCCGTGTTTCAACCGGCACGCCTATTCGATACCAGTCGGGGTCGTTGGGCCCGTCATTAGGTTTGTTGATAACTTGGTTCTCGGTGTAGGTAATGAGCGTTTGTTTCTGTTCATCGAAGGCAGGTACTCGGCGTCGGTAGCCAATTGCTGCGGACTTCGTGACGTTTCCGAAATCATCCACCTCCAGCGTCATCGAGTGACCAATACGTGGGTCTTCCGGATTACGTTCATAGTGATAGCTCAGTGCTTCACATTGATAGCTATAGAAGACGGCATACTGGCCGTCTTGTCTAGGCTGAAGCAAACGGAGCTTGTAAGCGGTTTCGGTGACGGTGTACGGGTGTTCGCTTTTTGGCGAATTGTCAAGAGCATATATTTCCTGTCTGAGCATACTTCCCTTGAGTGCCCGGCATGCTTCGTGCTCCTCTTTGGCATTTGTTAATCCAGAAGGAAGGATTGTATCAGGCAAGAGTATAGCCTGGGGATCACCCTTGTAATACTCCTCAACAAAGTGCTTGGAAATGTTATCCCTATCAAAAAAAGCCCCTGTGTGAAACCAGGACTTTGTGTAAACCGGCGGCAGATGGAACACTTCGTCGCTATTATCCGGTTCTTCATCAAATAGACCATGGCCTTTAGACTGGTCAAAAAATTCCGTATCCCATTGCTCGACGAGACCAAACCCCCGGAACTCCCGCTCTTCGCCGTCATAATAGCCGTGGTGATATTTGTAAAGAGTGACCAGCTTTGTATTGCTCACATAGTCACGCGTCTCGACACGCTCGACCACATGTACCGGGAAAGGCAGTCTTGTTATCCATGGGGTTCCAGCGGCCAGGTCCTCCAGGTAAAACTTGGTTGACGGAGCATATTGTACTCTCGTTTCCGCACCCATGTTGTTTTTGGTTGTTTTCAAAAGGTGGGGCTTTACCCCTCCCATAAGGTCAATGTACTGCATAGGATGACCGTTGGCGGCAGGCAAAGGCGAGGACCAAACGATACACGCAGTCCCATTCCCCAGTAGGTCAACAACCGTTACGGATGAGAAGTTATCCGTTGGAGGGAAATTGGATAAGCGATGCGGTTCGCTCCAACTATTTCCAGCCTGGTTAAACCGGAAGGTGATGCTATCCCTGCCAAGGTAAATGATGTCTGTGGTTCCGGAGCCATCAATGTCGGCCAGGCGAATCCGATTTTGATTAAAATACTCAGGGTAATCAAAAATGGGAGCAGCATCCATCGTCACCTTGGCGCCAAAACGTCCGTAACCCAGATTAGGCCAATAGCAGACTTCACCGTTTCTAATCCTGGCGATGTCGGTTAAGCCGTCACCGCTCATATCAGCTAGGTAGATGGATTGAGTGGAATCGGCAAATACAAGGACTGGACCCTTCTCTTCATCATAGGGTTTCCGTACAATCTCTGCCGGTCCGAATCCTTCCTCGGCACGCGAGGGATACCAGACGAATACCTCATCCTCTGAAATCAGGATGTCGGCATGCCCATCGCCATTGAGGTCAATAAACCGAAGATTAGGGTCATTCCAGGCGATATTCGGAGTAGACACAAAGGGAGTAAAAGGCTTCCACTCGCCGTCATCGTCTCGCTCATAGTAACCGGGCAATGGGTCGCTGAATTGCACGAGGTCCAACTGCCCATCGCCTGCCAGATCCATAAACTGTTGCTGGCCGCCCTGTAAATTGGCCACGGAAGGTTTTGTAGAGACCACTTGGACAGGCGCGAATCGTACGTCGCCCAGACTGGGCATGGATGGAGGCGGAGGGAGTGTCATAAGAGGTGGAGGTGGTATCAAAGGCACGGCCTCAGCCGGAGTGAACTGTGCATTTCCCAAATTACGCTTGTAAAACCAACCATCTGCCTGCTCTGTCAGAATTCCGGAAATCCCCTCACCGTCCAGGTCTACCCACTGATATTGAGCGCCGTCAAGGCCAATCGGCAGATTTTCCAGACTCTCAGCGTCGCTGACATGTATCTCTTCATTTATTGTTCGTTCATTATAGGCGAATTCGAGAGACGGAAATGATTTCTTTTGATAATCCCCAGTCTGCTCATCTCTGATATAACCTGTCTGAGTGACGGATGTGAGATAACAAGCTACGGGGCCCTGTATAGGGTCAGAGTCGTTATATTTAAAATCGGTAGAGCGAATCAGGCAGGGGGTATCACCCAATTCTGCAAAATGATGAAACATTAGAACGCGATGACACAGGCGATACGTCCTTATTTCAAATGTTGCCTTATAGCTTGAAAAGGCATCCGGACGAGTCGGCCATTTACTGACTTCGTTGTCTATTTCAGGTTTGTCTTTATCGTGCTCTCCGTAGTCAAAAACCACATGAAGCAGCCAGTCCCGCCGTCGGGACAGATCCTCACCGAGCCGGAAGGGCGTTCCATTTCCGTACTTTATGTGCTTCAGATACCGATTTGCAAAACCCGTTCCGTTGCCAAGTCTATTCTTTTCTTGGGGTAAAGAACGGTCAACGTTCTCCTGGTTTTCCTCCTTGTATTCATAAAGAATAACGTTTCCCTTGTCGTCATAGCTTTCCTCAAGTAGCCATTTGAAAATTCGGGTTTTATCCTCGGGATCGAATATTTTACCCTTAGGACTTTTTCCATAGACGCTCGTGATATTATCTTTGGAGATGGATTTCCAAAAAACATCTTCTGGTTTGTTCTTGTTTTTCCACCGCTCAATCCGTGCAAAAAGCCCTTCAATCCGAGGGCGATAACGCTGAACGGTATAAGATTCACCGTCCAGAACTTCGTCTCGAATCTCTCTTGCCCATTCATTTCCGTTCTTAATTAAAGACGGAACCAAGTCCTCGGCACCCGATAGAATAAATGTGTCGGAGTCCTCTGCGTCCCGATACTTAGGCAATCCCTTTTCTGTTTTTCTGGAGATCGAAGGGATGGGAAGGTCCCAGCCAAGTCCAAAGGGGCCGTTTCCAGCGCCGGAATCGTATGAAAGTAAAAGCTTAGGATAGAAATCGGATCGGCTGGGTGTTGTGAAAATCGGAACGCTAAGCGCCCCGGTTCCTGTAACGGGATTAGCCGAGAACTTTTCGCCTATACCTCTAATCGCACCACCGCCTTTAGGAAGCGATATGGAAGGCAGGGAAATTTTGCTTTGATTCGTGGTAGCGTTTTTGTTATTTTTGCTTTCCTTTATTTCATTATTGATCATTGCCATACCTCACTAACTCCCGGGTTTATACAACCACTCACAGCTTCACAACTTTATTTGTGTAAAGCGGCTTCTTAGAAAAGCTCAATATTCCTGTGACTTCTCTAATTTTGAATCTTTTCTCTCGGCGGTGGAAAGATACTCGTGAAAAGGAAATTTAGAGGAATTTGTAAAGAGAGATTGGAGATTCGTTAAGGATTTTTTTAAAGTAGCTCTCCCTCCAACCACCTCTCCCACCTCTTACCCAATTGCTTTAAGAAGATTATAAAACAAGCATAAAATCAAATTCAATAGCAAATTTTATTAAGAAAGAATTGTGATTAACGATCGTTCTACAGGTTAAAAAGAACCTGGGCCTAGAAAGAAGCCAGGCTAAATAGCAAAGTTCTAAATGTTACATTAGGTTGTGATAATGCAACGTTTATTTTTTATTCTCTCCTTCCCTCCTAAATGGCACAACTCCTTGAAAACGAGAAAAGGAGACTATTTATTAGTTCTCTTTTTAATATTTTTCAAATCCTTCAGAAATCGCATCTAAGAATAGCCAAAGAATCGTTTGTAGGTCTATGCACTTCTTGCGCTCATTGCACACGGTTGTATTCAAAAATGTTCATTTTTAACAGGGTTATACGAATCTCCAATGATTCCAATAACTTGCATAAAAGGGTGAAAAAGGATTCCTAATCCTGGGATCGTGGGTTCAAATCCCGCCGGGACGCATAAGTTGATTTTTAGAAGTCTTTTTTGCAAACAAATTCCTTACCTCCTTACCGTAAAGATAAATTTTTGTATTTCTTTCAACGTTATGGACTATTGGAGGCAAATCTCAAGCAGATGCTGAATCCTGTGGTTTTCAACAAGAGAGAGAAAGAAAGATATTCTTTCCTCTTCCCCATCCCTCCCTATTCTCATGCTTGTCTGAAGCTCTCCCTTCTTACTGTACCCCTAGAAGGTAGACGGGAATGGAGTTAAACAATTGAAATTGCCTTATAGCTTAGCGGGTGGATGCGGCCAATTAACTCGTCTATTTTGAGCGTTATTCCCTTTGAGTGCCTGAAAGCCAGGAAGAAAATGCAAACAAATTTAAGGTAACTGCTTCAGCGTTTCTAATCCCTCAAGGTAATCATCATAAGAAATAGGAGAAGTAATACCATATTCAGCCAGTAGGTCTATGGTTTCACTTATGCTGAGATCGAGTTCTTTTGCCAGAGTTTCAAGGGACATCTTTCCCTCTTTGTACCTCTTAAAGTTGAAATTATTCTCAACCATCATTAATTTCCTCACGTCTGAAAATCAAGTTGATACTCTATCCATAATTAAAGCTCTTTTGTGTATATTATTCACGTCTTCTACTCGTCACCTTACCCTAACGAAGTGCCCTTTGACGTATCCTGCCTCTCTCAATGATAGTAAACTTCCCTAGTAATGCCACTTTACCTTCTTCAAGAACTTTCAATAGTACTTTCGCAGGCTCTTCTGGAGTAGATGGATCAAAGCGAAAGTATACTACACCCTCGGTAAAAAAGGCTCTGTGTCGATAGATTAGCTCTCCATAATCTCGGTCAAAAGTTAAAACAATACGCTTTTCTTTTTGTGCCCGTTTTATAATATCCGAATCTGTAGCTCCAGGTGTTTCTTCAATTATACTTGCTACATTATGGCCAGCATTTCGTAGCAGTCTAATGCTAAACAGAGGAAAATTTTCATTTGCAATAAAATCCATTAAACCGATCCAGTTGGAATTTCATATAGAGATTCCCCACGCATACACTCTTTAGCAAAAGCAAATACGGCTCGGAGACTCTCTGCTGTCAATGTTGGATAATTCTCAAGGACTTGTTGTTCTGTCCAGCCTTCAGCGAAAAGCCCTAAGATAAATTCCACAGATAGGCGAGTCCCCTTCACCACTGGCTTACCGAGTAAAACTTCTGGGTCTGAATGTATAAAATTTCTCCAGTCAATGTCCACTTTTGTATTCTCCTCCTATCGATTTAATCATATCATAAAATATCGGCTATTGGAGTAATCATCAGTCTATTATAACTTGCCTCAATTAATCAAGGCACATCTCAAGCAGACGCTGAATCCTATGGTTCTCAATAGGTGATAAAAAGAACGCAATTCTTTCCTCTTCCCAATCCTTGCCTATTCTAATGCTTGTCTGAAGCTCTCCCTTCTTATCCGTCTGACATATAACAATGTATCCTCCTTCTCCCTTAATCGTATGGTTTCTTGGAAGGAGCCCGAGGAAAGCAAGCTTTAGAGCTCCCAGCATATCTACAATTGCCCAATCTCTGATCACAACACTTGCACTCCGGGAGGAAATTTGGGCTACAAGACTCACCTCCCCTTTCTTTCCCTCTATAATTAGACTCCCTTGAGGGTAAGTAAGAGCGAGTAATTTCTTCATGCAGAGATTGTAATCCCAGACACTTCAGAAGCCACCTGTGAAGAAACAGCAAGTTCAGGGCTTATACTTGCCGTTTTTAGCGTAGTGATTTTTTCTTTTCTCCGTGCTAATTCTAATTTCATGCTGGAGAAGAGGGCAGAATTGCCTCTTTAATTCTCTCCTCTTTCTCCTTGATCTTTGAAAACAAAAGAAAAAGCTCTGGAATCTTTGTTGTCATTTGTTATTGCGTTTATGAGTTTTTAAGTCTGTTTATGTGTTTATAAGTTTTAAAGGTAAATCTCAGACCTGCAGGTGGGGAAAATCCCCTTAAATCTCTAAGGCCTGTGGCGAAAGGAGGTGTATCATGAAGCCGTTAGTATTTTATAGAAGTACGTCAGTAATCAGGATTACCCCTGATACCAAGCGTTTGGTCATTTGGGTGGATGGGGCTCTAGCCTTTCCCGATGCTCCGAAGGGAAAGGTTGAAAAAGGAGTTCAAAAATATAACTGGGAGAAGAAGCTTTCTTTTGCTTTGTCTCCGGAAGAAGGTATTGCCCTGGCCGAATGTGCAGAAAGAATCCATAGGGCAGGCACCGGCGAGATACAGTTTGACCATTACCCAAATAATAAGAATGGTGGTAATGGAGAAACGCCTAAAAAAACTCTGTCTCTCAGTCATCAAAAAACTGAAAAAGGAGACAGGGTATTTCTTTTATTAGCCCAGGCTAATACAAAAATCGCCATCCCCCTGGGAAGAAGCGATGTTTTTGCTCTTTACATCCTGATTCCACAAGCAGTATCCACAATCTGGAATTGGACAGGTTTTCTTTCCTCACAGGATAAGAACATAGTAGTCTCTCGACTGGCCGTCATTAATTCCGCTGTCGAGATGCTCAAGACTCATCAGTCGGCGCTTACCACTGATATGGTGATCGGTGAAGCCCAAACATTTTTCAACTGGGCATTACAAGGTGAGTCAGG
This sequence comes from Thermodesulfobacteriota bacterium, assembly GCA_035559815.1. NCBI lineage: Bacteria > Pseudomonadati > Thermodesulfobacteriota > Thermodesulfobacteriota bacterium. The sequence continues at coordinate 188,393 of DATMAT010000023.1, read as the reverse complement.
GGCTAAAGCTATTAAGCATCAGCAGAACTCAGACACGGATCCTGATGAAAATCCGGATTCTGAACCGGACCCGGATAGAGACTTTGATGGAGAAGTGGCTGATGATGATATTCCCTTCTAGTTTTTTCCCCTTTCCCGATTAAAACATTCGGGAATAACACTATAATCCGTAAAACCCTGTTTAATCCCTAAAAAAATCCAACAAACATGTTCCCGCATAGAGTAAGCGGGAAAAGGAGGTAAACAACTATGGAGAAGAAAAAACTCCAGAAGGATATTTCTATGCCCAGGCTGCTAAAGGGCGTAACCCTTTACCTTGATGGAAAGGTAAAACCCAACGGCAACGGCTACTATGTAGAAGGCAATTCTGGCACTTACCTTGTGCCGGAATCATTCGAAAGCTGTGAATGCCCCGATTTCAACAATCCCTATTCCAAGACAGGCCGGATATGCAAGCATATCTTTGCCGCAAGACTCCAGAAAAGAATGGAGTTAAAAGAATCTGAGCTTCGTATCGACCTCGAAGTAAAGTTTGAGCACCAAATCAAACAGCTTGAAGATAAACTTCGGAAGGTTGCCGAAGAAAACTACAAGCTGAGATGTCAAGTCGAAGCTTTTCAACATCTGAGGGAAGGCTTTAAGCAGCTTATTCAAAGTTTGTAGGAACCATTTTGGGGCAGACTCTTGTCTGCCCTCCCCTTTTTTCCAAAAACAAACATAAAGGAGGTGCATCATGCCGCTTACCAACAATTTAGGTCTGCCTTCAGTATTCTATGAGGCAGTTAAAAACGATAAGTATTCAAAAGGCCATGCTGATTATTCGATTTCTGACCTGGTGAACCCACCTCAACTAACGCTTCTAAAACAGCGCCATGCCCATGAGATAGTCGAGGATATTTCCGACAAGATATGGAGTTTACTGGGCAAAGCAGTTCACTACATATTGGAGAAAGGAAGCCAGCCGCACACTATAAAGGAAAAACGCATACACGCTATCATGGCGGGGCGTTTTATTTCCGGGCAGTTTGACCTCTATTACACCGAAGGAAAGCTAAGCGACTACAAAGTCACTTCCGCCTGGTCTGTTGTTTGCGGGAATACCATGAAGGAATGGACTGAGCGGTTGAATTCCTATGCCTATCTTCTAGGGACCATAGGACTGACTGTTACGGAGCTGGAGATCGTGGCCATGTTCCGCGACTGGAGCGCCAGCGAAGCAGAAAGATACCCGGATTATCCGGAAACCGAGGTCCAAGTAATTCTAATTGCATTATGGGATCATGAAGCTCAAGAGAAATTTCTCGTAAAGAGAATAGAGCTTCTTAAAGCCAACGAAACCCTTCCTGATAATCAGCTCACACCCTGCACTTCGGAGGAAATGTGGGAGAGCCCCACAAAGTACGCCGTGAAGAAGCATGGAAGAAAAACCGCTCTCCGGGTATTCGAGACTCAAGATGAAGCCGGCCAATTTTTGGATGTACAAAAAGGCAATGGCCACTTTATCGAAACCCGTCCGGGCGCTCGAACAAGGTGTGAAGGCAAGGTAATCAAAGGCAGGATAAAGAAGTACTGTCCTGTCAGAGATTTGTGTCATCAGTACCGGGAGTACATCAAGCAAAAAAACCAACAAAAAGGAGGTAACCACACATGAAAATAAGAATAACAAGAGCAAACTTTATTTCTGCGTTGAAGGACGCAATAGAGGTAGCAGAATCTAGATCAACCCTTCCTATTCTTCAGCATGTTTTGCTCGAAGCGAACGGTTCACTCCGGGTTTCGGCCACCGACCTTGAGTTAAGTCTTGTAAAGGAGGTCAATGCGGAAACTGAAAGACGTGGAAGTATTTGTCTCCCGGGAAGGAAGCTATTCCTGATTGTAAAAGAGCTTGAAGAGGGAGAGATAACCCTGGAAAAGCAAAATAACGACTGGGTTAGGCTTGAGTCTGGCAAATCAAAATACCTGCTTGCCGGACTTTCAAAAGAGGATTTTCCTCTTTTAGAAATCGCCAAGAAGATGGAAGGCAATGTATCTTCAGATACTCTTGCCACCGCTTTGGCTCACGTTGCTTATAGCTGTGCTAATGATAACAGCCGGGCCTATTTAAATGGCGTGTATGTTGGACACGAAGAGTTAGTGGCCACAGACGGGTGCAGGCTGGCAAGAGTAACCGTCCCCGGACTTTCCCTTCCTGAAGAAACTATCCTTCCAAGGAAAGGGGTTCAGGCTGTGAAAAACCTGTTTGAAGAAGAGCTAAGCTGGGCAAAACAAAAGAATCACATTACTTTTTCTAGTTTAAACACATCACTCACTATCAGACTGATTGACGGAAAGTATCCCGACTATAAGACAATAATTCAGGATCTCTCCGGCACATCCCTTTTTCTTTCCCTTTCTACTTTCCGTTCCCAGCTTGATTTCTGTAAAGCTCTAGGAGCCCAGGATGTAAAGATCAGAGGGAAGGGAAACGCGCTTGAAATAACAGCCAAATCTCACGGGGAAGACGATGAGATAGCCGGGGTTGTTGATACTATTGAAGGCTCGTGGGAAGGGGGAGATCGGCTTTCAGCTCCACTACCTTCTTGAGCCTCTAAACCGTGGAACGGACGACAACACGGTCGAGCTTGTGCTAAGTCCGAACCGTCCCTGCCAAATCAAGATTAATGAAAACCCGTCTTTTCTGTACGTCGTTATGCCCACTATATCGCGGGATTGAGATTCAATAACTCCTTATGGGAGTTCCCGGGGGGAATAGCAATATTCCCCCTTCCGTTTTTTCTTCTTGACTGTTCCAACAAAGCGTCCGGAGCTTTTGGCTAATGCCGATGGTGCATTACGAACCATTCTTTTGTTTCCGTTCTTTGAAAATTAAATATTCAAGCATGTAATCCCGGCAATACTAAAGATTGTTTTTTGTTCTTTTGTTTTTGTGAGTTTAAGCGTTTCTGAGTCTATTTCTAAGTTTTTGAGTTTTTAAGGTAATCCAACAAAAGGAGGTGAATCATGTTAAAGGTACAAGTCTATGGTCTGAAGCTCGTTCGGGAGAGGAAGCTGCCGTTTGAAGCAACTGCCCTCAACAACAGCGAAGCATCAGCCAAGTTAATATGTTCATTGCTAAAGCACAAAGACAGGGAACACCTTGTCGTACTAGCAGTGGACATCCAAAATTGTCCTGTGGGATTAAATATAGCCCATATAGGAACCCTCAATGCAACACTCGCATCGCCCAGGGAAGTATTCAAGTTTGCTCTCTTGTCAAATGCGGCAGGAGTAATCCTTGGGCATAACCATCCAAGCGGGAATCTTACTCCATCCCCGGAGGACCTATCCATTACCAGATGCCTGGTTGGGGTAGGAAAGCAGTTAGAGATTTCCGTCCATGACCATATCATTACCACTCATAAAAACAGGTGGGCAAGCATAAGACAAACCCATCCTGATCTTTTTTACTAAGCCCCAAAACAAGGTACGTACCAAGGAGGTATACAATCATGAAGCAGTTACAAGACTTCAAAAGCGCCGTTATGTCTCTCGAAGGTCTAACGGCAACGATCCTTTCTTCAGAGAAGGGATTCTCTACTATGCCCAAATTGCTAAAAGAGGAGCTTGCGGACCGCCTTCAGAGCATTCGCGTGTACCTTCTCTTTAGCAATAATGGCATCAAAAAAGGAGAAGGAGAATTTCTTTCCTCTCCAACCCATTCCAAGCCCCAAATTAGCGGAGAACCTTGTCCTTTATGCAGCAGTCCGACACAGAAACAAGGTAGCTGTTCTACCTGCATGGGGTGCGGTTGGTCCAAGTGTAGTTAATCAACACCTAAATAAGCAAACCAAACAAAAAGGAGGTATCACAAATGGCTAGATTGGAAAGCCAGGCCAAGCTGGGGTTTTATCCAACCCCTGAACACCTTATCCCGATAATAGCTTCCTACGTTTTCCCTGCAGAGAGGGAATGCAAGTTCCTCGATCCCTGCTGCGGGGACGGCACTCCGCTCCAGTTTTTAGGTTTATCCCTGGCGGGAAGGACCTATGGAGTTGAGGTTGACCGTGAGAGAGGTCTTCAATCACGGAGGTTATTAGGGACTGTCCTGATAGCCGATGCTATCAGGACAAAGATCTCGGACAAAGCCTTTTCCCTGTTATTCCTCAACCCACCCTACGATTGGGCAGTAAGGGAAGAGGGGGAGAAATCAGAAAGACTGGAACATCAATTTCTTACCCGGTTCACACACAAGCTTGCAGACAGGGGCATCTTGGTGTTCATAGTTCCCGTTCATATTCTCAGTAAATCCTCAACCTACATTTCAAACTGGTATGAGGATATCCGGGTATTTAAATTCCCGCCTGAGGACTACGAGGTCTTCAATCAAGTAGTCCTCCTCGGAAAGAAGAAACCGAAGTCCGTGCCCGACGAATTTCAAAGGCACAGACTTCTTGCAGTCGGAAAGGGCGAGATAGATACACCAGTCCTTTCCATGCAGGATGAGCCCAATTATCAACTACCCTGTTCGGCGGGTCAGCCGCAGTATTTCCTTTCAATGGACGTGGAAGAGGAGGAAGCAGCCAGCCTGGTTTCAGGAAGCTTTCTCTGGGATGAGTTCTGGAAGGAGATTAGCGGGAATCTGGAATGCCGTCCTATTATGCCTCTTCGCAAGGGGCATTTAGCGCTTCTTTTGGCCTCGGGCTACCTGGACGGACGCCTTAACACTCAGGGTTATGACCTTGTTTTAAAGGGCAGGACCAGAAGGGTAACCGAACGGACAGAAGAAGTGGATGTGGACGAGCAAGGAAGGGAAGTAAGAACCATAAAAGAAATCGAAAAGGTCGAGGTCGGGATTTTAGCCCTTGACCTTCAAAGTGGTTCATTCCACGAAATCAAATAAAAAGCCCTAAGATTCAACAAGTCCCCGGGCCGGGGAGAAGTTTTGAAACCCTGTCCGGGAAAGAGGCAAAAATACCTCCTCGGATGGGGTTTCATTCATAAAAACTCTACTAAGGAGATAGCCCATGATAATCTGTAAATCTTTTGGAAACGTATTTGCCGATGCTCTTTTATTCGAGAAGAGCTTCGGCACAAAATCCTGCGTGCTCCTTTCACTTGCCGGAAGCGAATCTACGGTGAAAGGGGCTTCCGCCGCGTTCGTAGAAGGCCATCCACTCTATTTCGGCGATGATGCCGGTCTATCCATAAGAAGGGATGCTAATTTCCCGAGCTACCGTATTAAAACCAGAAGGCTTGCACCGCATATAATCCACACGCTCGTTCATCCATCTGATTTATCTACCCATGCAGTAGTGGGACGCGATGAAAGTGAGCTTAAACGGAGGCTAACGGAAAGGGTAATGGGAGAAATCCCATTCCTGCCTGAGTGGAGCGAATGGCTCTGGCAGTGGGTCTATGACACAGAATCCTTCGAGCCTATCGACGGATACAACATCCTCGGGGGCTGGATAAGGATTGATTATGAGAGCCTAAAAGGAGTTATCTCAAAGAGTATTTCAGGACTGAGGAAACTTCTTTAATCAAACGGGGAGAGAGAACTGAGTTCCTTTCCCCTTCCTGTCACAAAAGGCCGGTTTTTTAAACAAACCTGCAAATCAACAAATCAAGCAAACTAACAAAAAGGAGGAACCCAATCTATGCAAACCATAGAAAGCATGAATCTATCCAATTTTATTCAAACCTTCTCAGAAGCTCTACAGAAGAAGGTACTGCACACAATGAAGCCTATCTATACTCACAAAGAGGAAATTTCCGGGGAATTTCAGAACCTCGGACGCACACCCTACCCTGCCCAAGCTCACACCGCTCAGGCTGTCTTCGATGCCCTAAAGTATCAGAATTCAGTTTACGTTGTGGGTGAAATGGGCACAGGGAAAACCCAGATTTCTATATCAACTGTTTCTCTTTTCCGGAACCCCAAGAGAATACTGGTCATCTGTCCCCCTCATCTGGTATTGAAGTGGGAAAGGGAAATCAGGTCTAACATTCCCGAGGCAAAGGTAATTCAACTTAAAGAACTTAGTCAGGTTCTTTCCCTGAAGAGGACCAAACCTGAAAAACCCTCCGTGCATGAGTTCTGGATTCTCTCCAGGGAGAGAGCCAAACTCAATCATTCGTGGAAGCCGGTTTGGACAAAACGCGCTGGGAAATACGCCTGTCCTTCATGCGGCGCTTTTTTTGAAGAGGACAAACCGCTTTCAGAGAGAAACCGTAAAAAGTGCGAAGAATGCAAAGAACCTTTATGGGAAGCTACACCTCCCAAGAGATTCGCCCTTGCTACTTTCATAAGAAAGTGGCTAAAGGGATTCTTCCACATACTCATCGCCGACGAGGTGCATGAGTACAAAGGGGATTCCGTCCAGGGTCAAGCACTTGGTGAGCTTGCATCCTGTATAGAAAAGCGGATTCTCCTTACCGGAACTTTCCTGGGCGGTTATGCATACAATCTGTTTAACCTGCTCTGGCGGACACACACACCTGCAATGAAAGAACGGAAGTACAACCACGTTTCGGTAACCCGGTTCCAGGACGACTATGGGTTTATAGAGCGAATAATCAAGGAAGTGGAAGAAGAAGATTACAGGTACGGAAGGGCTAGAAAGAGGAACGTCCGGGTAAAACCCTTACCCGGAATAAGCCCGCTTCTGTTACCTCACTTTGTGCTGTCAAATGCGGTGTTTATCAGGCTCTCTGACGTTGCCGAAGCCCTTCCTCCTTATGAGGAACAGGTAATAACCCTGGATATGGAGGATAGCCAGGCAGAAGAATACGGGGAGCTGGAGAATGCCTTACGTGACATAGTAAAACAAAGCCTGAGATATGGAGGCCGGAAGAATCTGGCTTCCTATCTACAGGGACTCTTGCTCGTTCCCGACGCTGTTTTTAGAAGGAACGAGATAGAAGTTGAAATCTCCGGTCAAAAGGAAGTGCTTGCCAACCTTCCTGTAGATGGAGTAATGCCCAAAGAGGCAGAGCTCCTGGATATAGTAAGGAGAGAAAAGCGGGAAGGAAGGCGGGTGCTCGTTTACTGCACTTTCACCGATACCCGCGATATTACCCCAAGGCTCAAGGAGCTGCTTCAACAAGGCGGGTATAAAACGGAGGTACTCAAGAGTTATACTGTTCCCCCTGAAAAGCGGGAGCAGTGGATTGAAACCACGGTCCAAAAGGGTGTGGATGTTCTTATCTGCAATCCTGAAGTAGTAAAGACGGGATTGGATTTGTATCAGTTTCCAACCATCGTTTTTTACGAAACCGGATACAGCATCTACACCCTGAGGCAGGCTTCCCGAAGGTCATGGCGGATAGGTCAAACCAAGCCGGTCCGGGTGATCTATCTATGCTACAGGAACACCATGCAGGAGAAGGCTTTGAGGCTCACCGCATCGAAGTTGGAGACGGCGCTCGTAGTCGAAGGGGAGCTGTCGGATAAGGGTCTTCAGTCATTATCGCAAGCTGAAGGCTCGATGGTGCTTGAGCTTGCCCGCGCCCTGGTGGAGGGGCTTGAAGAAAAAGAGTCCCTATCAGATGTTTGGGCAAGAACACGTAAAAAGGAAATCGAAGCGGATCTTACAGGGAACGAGAAGAGAGCTACCGTAAGAGACATTTCTAAAACAGTTACCCAGGTAGGAAACCGCGTTCTTACAGTGGATGTTATTGAGTCCACAAAACCTAGAAAAAAGAAGGTAACCAGGCTAGAGGTTGCCGAAGGGGATATAGAAAAGCTCCTGAAGGAACGGGGTAAGCAGGTACAGTTTGCCCTGTTCTGATAACTAAACCCTATATCACCAAAGTAGGGTTTTCAGGCGAGTCGCAAGGCTCGCCTTTTTTATTTTAGAATTATATTATATTAAGCCTGGAACTTTCATGGGCTCATTCGCTAAAGAAGAAAAATCTTTTGATAGGAGATAATCTAAAAATTATGAAAAGTTATCACTGCTGTTAATCAGGTGCTCCCCAATGGAGAAGCTACCCGTGAAAAGCATTATCCAACAAAAAGGGTACGCCCTTTTTCTTCTTTATGCCTGCATTCACGATTCCAAGCTCTGACCCTGGACTTTTAGCTTCAGAAACTAATTAAAAAAATTGGAAATAAAATTCATTTGGGCAATAGTCTTTTTAGACACAACCCCATCCTTCGTTCCTCGGTAGGTTTCGAGTTAAGAGTCAACTGCAAATTTCTTCTATACCTCTACTCACCATCCAATACATTGTTTATTTATCCAAAGACTTTTCGGATTTCATTTTCAACCACCTCAGGTGTAATCTCATCGAGGTTATATTTATGTCCAAATATTACATCCATCTCTTTTACAACAACTGAGCCGCTATCTGATAGAAATATGGATACGGTTCCGAGTGAAGAATCCTCATCATATACGGTTAGAGATATGGCTCCATATGTTGAACGGATTATTCTTGTTCCTTGGCGGCTTCCTTCGGTGACATCAGGTGGTTTAATCGCACCAATTTGACATTTATAACCCTTGGCTTCATATTCAGTCTTGAGTCTTTCCATTGTAGGTTTGATAATCTTTTGTCTAATCTCCAAATATTTTTGTTTATCCCTCACTTAACACCCCCTTAAAACGATCGCAGACACAACGATAAGAATATCAGCCTACACTCCTTCTTTCCGTTCATCATAACCCTAATTATTCTCCTCTTGCTTGAACTCTTTATAAAGCTGACTTCTCTCCAACATTCGTTTTCCATATGTAACTATGTAACCGATTTTCTTAATCTGAGTTTGAGTTAGATGAATACAATTACCAGTCTCAAGAGCAAGAAAGCGAATAACCTCCAAAACATCTATGCAAATTTGGGGCATACCATGAAGCTCAATAGACCATCTTACAGGTTTATAATGTTCAAATTCATCTCTAAACCAGTTCTTGAGCTTATCGATAGACTCTTCTTGCTGTTTTGATAAAGTAAGGTGCTTGCTATGGACATATATTTTCATCCAACTTGGATTTTGACAAAACTCCAAAGCCTTACCGATACTTATAAGCTGTCTCTGACCTTTGTTCTTGCCCTTTTTTATTACAGGAGCGACCCAGTCGGAACTAGATCCCATGGAAGCGCAGATCGCGAAACCATAAAGAGCACTATGTAAAGCAAGAATTACCCATTTCCAAGCCCACTCATCCTTTTCAACTTGACGAATGTAATCATAAGCTTTCTCCAAGTAATCAAGGGCATTCCTTTCTTCAGTTAGACGCAAATATTTACTCTGGATTTCTTGTGGATTTTTATCTTGCTTTTGATTTGATATGTAATCTATAAGGTCATCAAGATTAGGATCTTTTTCTAACATTGTTCTACCGCTTTGAGATTTGCCCATTTCTACCCCCTTTTTCTTAAATTTTTTAATTAAAAGTCTATGATCGCAATCGGTACTTCCTAGTACTCTAGTGGGTATCTCTCGAAATCTAAGAGTTCTTTGACATCGCTCATAGTTAAGGCTCCTTGCTATTAAAAGAATTTTCCAAGCCGCTATTTTTGCCGTAAGAACTCTATTTGCCTTAATAGAGTTCGTGCCAACTCTATTCTTGAAACTCCTTCAAGAATTCTTCTAATTGAATTAACAGACTCATTTATGATTATAAATTTTGGTTTGGGAGAAGATAACTGGGTCTCGACTGTTATTAATTGAGATTCAAGCTCAGATTTCTGATCAGGGTCAAGTGGAAGCTGTTGGATTGATACTTTTATTGATTGAATTATTGTCTTCAGCTCATCATACTTATCCTCACTAATGGCAACTACTTGTGAGTTTGCCATCACAAAAGCTAAATAGAAAGCAATAACAGTTCCAATAATAAGCACAAGGTAAGTAACTAATTCGGTTTTTAGTCGGTCATCAAACTTCTGCAGGAGAAAGAAACATTTAATTGCATTCCTCCGCTTTTGCATATTGAATGCAGCCTCTTCGTCAATAAGCTCTATTAAGGTTGCATCTTTATTCTCATATTTTTTGATCTTATCTTTATATTCTTCGATCTTTTTCCTATATTCTGAGTTCCTGATTTGCTGAATTACGATTGGTAGTTCCTTGAACTTTTTCTCACAGTTTTTGATCTTCTTTTCATATTTTTCCTTATATTCTTTGATTTTATTCTTATATTTTTCTGGACTACTAATCAATAAATTCCTGAATTGCTGTATTATCGTAATTCTGTTTGCAGCGTCCCACCGTTTTCGAAGCTGCATATTCACAAATATAAATCCCAGAATAAAAATAAATGAAAGAAAAACAGGAAGAAGTAGTTTAGAATGGCAAGAGTGAAGGATCTCTCCAGCTTTATATCCGAAAACAATAACAGTCGGTAGATAGAAGGCGGTAGCTACCCATGCCATGGTCTCCTTATGGTTGTGGTATGTTCCGTTTATTTGATATTCGAGGTTAAGCTCAGGCAAATATACTTTTACAAGTTCATCGGGTTTATGGTCTGCCTCAGGCAGGAGCCAAGTAGGCATTTCTTCTTCCTCCTCAGTAGGAGGTGTTTGAGGCCGTGCAATTCCTCGGAGTGTCAAAATGTCGCTGTCTATCTTATAAAGCCTCTTATAAATCTTTTTTATCTCTTTAAGAACCTCTTCAATTTCAACCATGTTGCATTTACCCAACTATTCTACTTGCTTTAGTTGGCAATAAACATATCAATCTAAAGCTCGTTTTATTGTTTTTTTTCGTGACCGCAATGCACTCTTTGCAGACATAGAAATATAAATTCCTTCATTTAGCGGACTTATCCGTTGTATCAGCTTGAGCAATCAGATAGTCAGGGAGTTGAGTGTCTCTGTCCATGAATGTGTGTTCGAGCTGTTCATGGGTAAGTCCTTTTGCCTCCTTAAGGTTTGCCCCTTCTAGATGAGCAAAACGCAAGTATGTTCCTTTCAAGTTTGCATTAATAAGATTTACCTCTTCAAGATGAGCTTCTTGAAAATTTGCTCCCTCTAGATTTGCGTCTTTTAAATAGGCTTTCCTAAATACGGCTCCCCAAGCCCCAGCATTATGAAGGTTAGCTCCTTTAAGGGATGCTCCTTCAAAGTTAGCATGATTAACCTGTGCATTCTCTAGATTTACACGCGAAAGAATCGCCTCTTTCAGAATAGCCGAATTAAGGTTAGCACTTTCAAGATTGACGTCTATAAGTTTTGCTTTTTTGAGGTTGGCCTTGCTAAATATAACATGCTTAAGGTTTGCATCAATTAAGGAAGCTCCCTCCAAGTTAGTACCAAAAAGGTTTGATGCTTCTAAATCGGCTTTAGTTAGATCGGCGTGCTCTAGATTGCAGTCCCATAGGCTTGTTTTTCTTAAATTAACCTCTGAGATTTGCTCCTCCAAGATTTGTACGTATTAGATCAATTCCTCTATCTACTCCTCCGAAGGACGACTTGCACCGCCCTATAACAGTAAGTATTGCCTGAATGTCGGTTTTGGGGTTTGGTCTTTGAGCAAGTTCAGTCAGAAAATCGTCGGATGATTTAGCTGGTGATTTAAATTCTTTCGGTATTTCGTTTTTCGTAGACCCCTCTTTTGATGATCCAGGTGCATTTTCCCGAACATAGGCGGATAAGACTTCCAAAATTGGCCAATGATCTTTTTCTGAATCCCTCGCAATCCGCTCTAGGGCATAAATTCCACCTAGACGTATTTCTAGTTTATCACTTCCTAGTTGATCAATTGCTCGAGTGAAGCGCTCTGTTATTTGACCTTCTTCAGCAACTTCTAAGGTTTTCCATCGGGACCATACGGTTAACCCTGTTAGAAATAATCCAATGAGGATAAAAGCCCCACCCAAGATTTGTGCCCATGTTTTTCTGAGTTCGTTTTCAAGCTCAATAGTTTTTTCTATCCCAATGGTGGCTTTTAAAGAAGTTAACTGCAATTCTGGAATTTTCCACAATAAAAATACGAACACTAAGAATATAAAAAATGAAATTAAGATGATAGGTAATAACTGTTCTAAGGTAAATGACCTTTTCATTGGCTAATCTGTTCGTCTTTCTGATTGTCCGGCAAAAGCACTAGTAACAGGATTTGAGGATCTAAATCTGATATGGTACACAATTCTTGAAGTCAGTTCTCACATTTTTCTGCAGACCTCGTTGAGCTTCAGAAACTAATTGAGAAATTGGAAATAAAATTCATTTGGGTAACAGCCCTTTGTAGACATGACTCCGTCTTTTTTCTTACCTACGTGCCCTTCTTCAGCTCTTTGTCAGCGATTTTGCTAATTTTAAACTCTGCCTTTTCGCCTTCACGTACGGAGAACCTAACTCTCAAGTCTTCAGAAAACACCACTTTATAGAACCCGGCAAGAGCTGCCTCAATATCACGATAATTCTGTGGCTCATAATCATGCCATAATACGACTACATGTCCTTCTTTGTTTCTGAATACTTTGGCAATCCTAAAACCTTTATCTACAGTTAATTTGTTCGGTCCAAAATCAATAATCTCATACAGGCCTTCCATTAACTTATTAAATAGAAAAGTCTCAGTTACATCAAAGTCATCTTGGTTAATTTGAGAAAATCGATACGGATATCGCTCAGCAATCTTTCGATTTCTTTTCAGTTTATTAATACAGTATCCGTTTTTCAGATATAGTGACTTCAATAACAACTCACAAGCTATGCCGATATAGAGTCTTTTTTGAATGTTTCTTCTCAATAGTTTGAGAGCCTTCGCTTCATACCTGATATCACTCGTCGAAACCCTCGCAGCATTTTCAAGATAATATTCGGCAGCTCTTTTAAAAATATGCCAATCACCTTTCTCGAAGAACTTAGCGTACTGGTTCTTTACATCTTCTTCTATCGAAATGGTCATGTATTTGCTATCACTAGCTATTAATAATTAACCTGCAAAAATGCAGCATATTATCCGAAAAAGGATAGTATTCTGCAAATCATTGCTTAATCTAATTATTACTCAGAATACAAAAAACCTAATTTCGGGTCAAGATGAGGAAATAGAAAACTGCCCAAAAATAAACTCCTTGCCTACTGGAAGGTAAAACCACACGATAAAGCGTTCTTCAGCGAAAAAGGCGTGCATTCCTCTATTCTTCAAGCCTGAATTCACAATCAAGGCGTGCCCCCATTAGTGCCAAGAGCGTACCTAATAAACTGTCGGATTTGATATAAAAGCATTTGGTAGAAGCCCAACAAACAATTGTGCATTTGTAGGTATGGCTAAAGCAATTTTATAGTAAAATAGTATGACTTGAAAAATTGCCTGAAAAGATGTCGAATTGGACTTGCATCTCCCATTGTGCAAGAAAGCTCTATTTATCGGTAATAGGCAGACAGAACTGACAACCTGCAGTAACTAGATCTGCGCCATTAGACCTGGACAGCTCCTTGGATGGAAAGTGTGTCTAAATTGTCATCATAGGAAGGTAAGAGAGATGTGTCGAACCAAGTGCCACGAGGTAATTCTTTGTGTGATCCGTCAGACCCTCATACCATCCCTCATCTTTATAGATGTAGTTTCCGAACTCCGGGTCAGTCAATGACTTTGATCCTAAGTGTTATCGCACGAGACTTTGTGGTTCAAGCGTCAGACCGTCGGCTGACGTCATTTCCCACTGGCCAAGTCATCGAGGATGATGCTAACAAGGCTATCTTCTTCTGTGGCCAGTCTGCAATCGCATATACAGGTCTGGCACGTATAGGAGGTCAGCCGACCGATGAGTGGGTACTCGAATGTCTGTCGGGTACGGAGTCACTGTGGAATGGTGTGAAAAAGCTTCAAACAGATGCCACTAATGCCATGCGTCGTATAAACTGGCCCTGGACTGCTCCTGAAACTGAAGGGGCCTTGAAGAGAATTGCTTTCGTCATAGTCGGATTTACCAGGTTTGTCGAAGACCGAAAAAAACAACCCACACCCGAAATAGAGTCTTTCTACGCTGTAGTATCAAATTTCTTGGGTAGTGACGGAACATGGCTTGCCTCGGCCTCACAGCACTTTTCGCTTGCGGTCTACAGAAGAATTAACCAACCATTTGTTCTTAGAACTGCCGGTGCCCTCGTTCCCAGCCAGATTGAACGAAGCCTATTGCGCTCTTTGCGACAATGCTTTGATCATAGATGCGGCCCTCATGCCATAGGCCGTATACTAACGCGTGCTGTCCGTGACGTAAGCCATCTGGATCAGACTGTGGGTTTAAATATAATGGTAACGATTCTCACACGTGATGGCTTGACACCAGGTAATCCCTCCTACGGCTCCGTGCCCATTCCTCTAAGTAATGCAAGCGAACTCACCGATTTTGTTGCACCTCGCGAACGTCCTTTAGGACCGCAGTATATTTACAGTCCGCATCCTTCGGCAAGAGGGGTCTACCATGGGCCTGCTGGAGTCTGTGCGGGATGGATCTTAAAAGGCCTTAAGTTCTTTTTCTTAGGCTAATTTAGTAAATTGCCGTACCGCTTAACTCATGGTGGTACACACGGCACTGGGCTATTAAGAAACACTTTCTGATAAACGCAAAATTTGAGACAGCTGGTTAAGATAATCTTTATTTACTAGGCAATCATCAAAAGTATGTGGAGGAAGAAATATCAATTTTTTACACTCCCACTCCCCTCAGGTTAAATATTGAGGCCAGCCCGTCTTTTCTCTAAGTTCCTGTTTTGTTTAACTATCTTTCTTGGCTTGACTTACTAGTAGAGCAATAATAATCTGTGTATTAAATTTGTTTTTAACCTAATGAACAACCAATTTCCCGATGGGCAAAAAGAATTTTGGAAATAAAACCGAGAAAATAAAACGAATTCTATCTGACCACCAAAGGGTGGGAAAAAGGTTTATACCTCCGTTTTTGCAAAAAGTAAGTAATTTAGAAGAAGTAGTGTGGTTAGATTACATTCTACCGGAATTATTGTGGTTAGGTTTATTGAATGAGTTTTATGATTATAAAACTGGTGCAGCCTTAGCTTTGTCATTAGCGAAAGCAGCAGCGACTGTAAATGATCAACCTAATAAAATTTGGTTTGCGTCAACCAGTTCATATAGTATATTAAAGAAAAATCAGAGAAATAAAATCATAACCTTTCTGAGGTCATCAAATGAATTAGAGCTATTACAAAAGGCGCTCTTTCCTCTTGGAGCTTTCTATCCCAAATGCCCCTTAGATTTCCTTTTCGGAGATAGGCTCCCTAGAACTAAGAAACCCCGCGAAATTTTGGGGAAATTTAAACTCCTTTTATCTAGAATGTTTGATAGGACTGGAATCCCTTCAACACGTATACAGGCCAACGCAGTCTATATTGCCTTCTGTACCGAAATGTTGGTCTTAGATAGTAAAACCTCACTAGCTAATTTCCCAGCGGTTGCCGACTATCCAGAAACCGAAGAATCAATTAGGATTGCTGCAAGCGTCAGAGCAACAACTACTGCTTTCTTTGGATTTGAACAAAATAAAAAATCTTCACCTTGGTCGACCTATTTTTGGAATAGAGGACTCGAACTTGAGTCTTGTGACTACGAGTGAAAAGATGAAAAAGAGAAATACAAGCTCCTTTTCCAAGGAAATTTCTAATATGATGAACAAGTATGTCAAAACGATTCGTACTGAATTACTTCAAAGATACAAAGGATGGGCTTTGGATTTTTCACAAATGGAAAAGTATGAGGTAATAGGTGCTCTCATGGCAAGACAGGTAAGTTTAGCATCTAATTTGGCTAACGCACCTTCAACCTGGAATGCACATTTGGCCCCGATTATACTTCGTACAATGGTAGACACATATATTAATCTTGCATGGATTTTTGAGGAACCAATCGACAGAGCAAGAAAGTTTATTTTATATGGTTTAGGAAGGGAAAAATTAATGCTTGAGCATTATAAAGCTCACCTTAAGAGCTTAGGAGAAGATGTTGAAAAACATCAGTTGTTAGTAAGTATAGAGGAATGGATTAATTCTCAAAGATTTACTTTCCTTACAGAAGTGGATGTAGGTGGCTGGGCGGGGATTGATACTAGAAAAATGGCAGAAGAAGCTAACTGTAAGGACATTTACGATTTTGCTTTTACACCTTTTAGTTCTTGTACCCATAGTATGTGGAACCATGTCTGTAAATACAACTTGAAAAATTGTTCAAACCCATTACATCGTTATCATAGAATTCCTATTGTACCTGATCTAGCTCCTGATTTTGATTACTTATATCGAGCCGCAGAGTATGTTGAGAAAACATTTAAGCTTTTTGATAAAAAAACAAAGGTTAAAGTAAAAATTTCATCTGCTTTCGAAACTCTGAACAAAGACTTATCAAAATTAGGCAAAAAATATAGGAAAAGCAATAAATAAAGAATTGGAGACACTTCCAGTCAAGGGAAAAGGAGAAAACAACTAAAATCTGTATTAATTTCTTGGATTTACCTTAACTAGCAAATTAGATTGATCTATTTTATTGTCTCCAAATGGATTATAGTATTATAGATTTCTTTCGTATTTCATTATGCCTAAAATGTCCAAGTCTTAGAAACAAAATTCAAAATATCACTCCACCCCCAAGGCCTTAAATACCGCATCAATTGGATCGGCGTAAAAGCTGGTTTGGAATTTGGTAAAAAGCTCCCCGGGGATAGTAGGGATATCCTTCACGCTGCTCATCGGAATTAAGATACGTTTCGCACCACAGTCAAAAGCTACCTGGAGGCACTCCGCCAGATTCTCGGCAGGAACAATGTTACCACCCAGGCTCATGCTTCCCAGTATGACCATCTGACTTTGAACTGGCCTTCCCATCAGTGCGGAACATAAAGCCACAAAACTAGCCAAGGTCAAAACATTAGTAGGACCGGTATTGTGCAGTTCCACAATGTGTAAATGATAGTCATGATCGCCAGCCTTGTATGAAACGCTGACCTTTGACATATTGGCTTTAAAGTAATCATAACCAACCTTGATCGCTTCCCTGGCCTGCGAACTTGAGCTCACTCCCGAAATTGAGAGTTTCCCGCTTCCTCCCACGACCTGAAGCTCAAGTCTATAAAGGCCGAGTAGACCATGAGCACCAAGGGCTACCGTATACAAAGTTCCGGGTTTCGGAGGACCTTCGGGAATAAGTGATCCCCCGCCCTGCTCAAGAACGCTTACGAATTTTTCTTCCAGGGATTCATTGTCGATGTAACTGAAATGCACATCGTAGAACTCCATACCGCCTATCTTCTTTAGCTGTTCTTTAACCCGCCTTCTAGACTCAAGTGCATATATAAGACAGCGTTCCACTGCCTCCTTGCCGAAATCCCCCTGCGGGTATAGTAATTTTAATAGCCCGGAGACTGTCTTCCTTACCGCAATAACATCCCTTTGGTTAAGGTTATTCCCGAGTTTAAAATGTTTATCGATAGCATCCGAATAATTCCACTTACGCATCTCCCGGAGAAATTCGGCAAGATAATCCACTATCAATCCATACTGATTGGTAAAATACTCAGGACGCATTTTGGGAATCTCCCATCCGGGCAGATAGGCATGCATGCGGTCAAAAAACGCCGAATCAATCATTGCCTCCGGAAATGGAGCAAATAAATGTCCGGTCTTAACCAGGGTATCAACACTCTGGTTTAGATTTCCGACAAAGACCATCGAGGCATTGGCGTTTATAAGCTCACGGCCTCTGGAGAAGGAGCCCGAAGCCATGAAATCCTTCATAATCTGGACACCGTCATCGTCAGGAAATTTTATTCCGGCTACCTCATCAAAGGCCACTACATCCCATAACCCCACCAGCCCAACCTTCCGCGTGCTCATGTTGTAGAATAGATTGGCTACTGTCGTATGTCCGCCAGAGACCAGTATCGAGTTAGGACTGATCTCTTTATATATATGGCTTTTACCCGTTCCCCTGGGACCGAGCTCACAAATGTTGTAGTTGTTCTCGACGAGCGGGATTAACCTGGCAAGAAAATGCCATTTTACCCGATCCTCAAACATGGTCGGTTCAAGGCCTGTGGACCTCAATAGCACATCAATCCACTGAGCTTCCGTGAAAGCCTTCCGTCCCTCGAATACAACGTCCATATCCAGGTTAGGCATTTGTATCGGATTTAGCTGATCGATAATGAAAGGGGAACTCTTAGAGCCCTCGTCATAGAAATACTTGAGGCTTATAATACACCAGATGCCGCCTACAAGAAGCTTTTCGTATTTCTTCACTATCTCGCTGGATATATCAATTGCCTTCACTCCTAGGTTTGAGAGGGTAGCTTCATATACGTCTCTCTTCTCGTTTAATTTGACAGTCACCTTGTCGATTATCTTGTAACTTCCCAGTTCCCGGATCTTGGACTTAACCTTTTCCGCTTCATCCGGGCGTACGTAATTCTCAGCCAAGATGCGCTTTACGGTCTCAAGGCCGTCCTCAATCACACCCTCGTCGTCGGATGCACAGTACATACCCAATAGGTATTCGAGGACATATACAGGCACATTCGCTCCTTCCTTGAGGAGCTTGGTCAGGTCTTTGCGGACTACGCGTCCTGCAAAATGCTGGTTAAGTAACTGATCGAGGCTTACTTCGTTCTCCATGATTACTCAAGCCTAGAATTCCTTGCTAATAGCCAAATCGATAAATACCGGGATGCGATCATATTCGATTTTTGTCTCGGCATCCCTTAAGACCAAATAATACTCTTTTTTGCTGTCAAATCTGCCTGCCTTAAGAATCAGCTTTACCGATTTTTTCCTCTCATCCATTGATGAAGAGATGCTATCAAAAGTAACAGTTTCCTCGTTGCTTATCAATTCCTCGCCATCTCGGATCGAGATCTGTAGAGTCCTCGGTTTGACTCTTTCAGATACCGGATCAGTCTGGATGAATTCAAAGCGGTGTATGTTGGTTACTAATTTCTTTCGAGTGCCAAGGAGTGAGACGCCTACTTTCCTAACCTCTGTTTTCTCAGCTTCTTTACCTTCAATCTCCTCTACAGTAACCACCGGTACTACAATCTCCTGCAACATGGCTCCACCATGGAAATATCTGGCCCCTCCAAAAAAATTAAACCTGTTCGCTCCCTTGGGAAGCCAGAATTCCATATCATCATCCGTCCCGGAAGTAACCTTCGTGCTTCCTTTCCAAACCTTGGTGGATTTTCCCAGGCTTCTCCCTAGTATGTACCTGTTGTTAGAAAGCAATGTCTCAGGCGGCTGCCTGTCCAGGACGCTTTTATCTATAGACCTGGGTGTCCTGTTCATATAGAGAAACCCATGATCTGCAGTTATGATCACATAACTGCCATTGAGACTGTTTATTATAAAACTGGTCAAACTAATTAGATATTCGACGGTTTCACTCACGGCATTAAATGTATTTGACTCCGATGAAGCTTTGTCTCCGATGGCGTCGATTTTATTATGATAGATGTAAATAATCTGGTGAGGCTTGACGAATTCCCTTCCTTCATCCTTGTTCATCGAAAACAGGTCCTCGGCTTTAATGGTAGTTCCCTTAACCCTAGCCAGGATTTTACTCCTCTGCTCTAGTGTGCTGGATGGAAGACCATCCACGAGAATTTCAGGTGAATTTTTATCTTTATAGGTTAAAGTCTTATGCGGTAATAGAACGGCCATTCCCAGCCCAGTATAGCTCGGCAGTACACCCAGCATCGCATCAATCTTTGCTCTAAACCTGTACCTTCCGTTTATTAGGCGGGTTAGCTCTTCCGCCGCCTCATATCTGAGACCATCACTTATAATCACGAAAATTCTATTCCTGGAGGTCGTCTTTATGACGTTTTCAACATAGAATTCGTAGAAATTGTATTGATTCTTTATACCAGGGAGCGACCACTCCTTTATTAACCCCCTCTCACTTCCTTTTTCTATAAAACTTCCCCAGGTGAGAGCCAAATGGGAAATGAACCAATCGTTGTAGCAATCTTCTACAGCGTCATCCAGTTTCTTTAAGATATCCCAGCCGCCCAGCTCGACCTTATCTGCATATTCATGGAATTTTCTATAAAATTGGTCAAAGAGATAAAGCTCGTTTGTGTAGCTCCGAAACATTGCTTCAGCCGAGGGGTAACTAAATCCGGGATCGCATTTATTCCTTAACCCCAATAGGCCGATAGCGGTCTCTAGAGCCTGGTATGTGCTTCGATAGAGATTAGTCCCTTCCGTGACTCCCAGTACTTTTCCGGCCCATTGCCCATCAAGCCTTTTCCTAATTATTTCTTTAAATTCATCGGAATAAATACCGAGGTTAAGGTCAACGATCTTGTCTCTTAAATCCTTTATGATCTTTTGCTCTACTGCTTCAAACGTCATCACGTCGAGTAAATCATCCACCTCAAGGTCCCTGATTAAATCTTCAACCCTGAGTTCCTTCGAATAATAATTGGATATTATCTTGTAGCTCTGATAATGGTCTAGATTTGTACGCCATTGTGAAAGAAAAACCGAGGCGTTTAAACGCTGTGACTCGTTTTCTAAGAGAAAGTGTTTAAGGCTGCTGGGGAAGTTGGTTTTCAAACTATTGGCAAGATCGGCGACAATAAGCCTTATGATAAAGTCCTGAATAGCGGGAGAGTCATTTACATGGCCAAACGTCCTTTCAGCAATTTTCCAGAAGGACTGTACCAGTCCGTGCTTTTCGATATCTTCCCATATCTTAGAATCATCATGTGGATTAAAATCCCCATCTGAGCAAAAGCTATCAAAGAGCTTCATCAAACTTGAAAAGAAGTCAGGGTGATCTGACCTGGCAAGAACTGCAAGCATTTTAAGGTCAATATCATCCTCTGTGTCGTCAGGGGTAACCCATTTTTGAAGCTTCTTTAGCCTGTCCTGGCTTCGGAAAAAACTATGCCTTTCCTTTAAATAGGAACGCATTGTCTGATTCTTTAGACCCAGTTCGTTAAGAAGAAGAGAAGCCCTATCCGCATGGAAGGTATAGCTGTAAAGCCGAATATCCAGGAGCCAATCCTCCTCAGGATCAGGTTCCGGAGATGGAGAATAAACAATATACTTCCCCTCTTTGTCCTCAAGCTCAAGCTTTATTTTGACCTCAAGTGGAGAAGTTTCGTCAAGCCGGATTAGTCCGATACCGTCAAGCTCAAGGGAAGGAATTACTTCCTCGAACTCCCTCTCAGTGTCATACCAGAAGACTATTCTCGTATCCTTTTCTTTGAAGATTTTATTCAAGCTATCTTTTACTTGCTTTATATCCATGAACCAATTCACTTAATATATGTTATAAGAAGAATAGCATTCTAATCTCCCTTATCCCCGGTTACCGTTTTAACCTCAGCTAATAGATTCCCGAACTTCGCATAGTTAACCTTCACCCCATCATCCAGGTCCAGGTTTATCCTCATATCGGCATAATGCCTTAGCTCATCGTCAAACGCTGAGAGTTCTGCCTGCTTCTTCCTTAACAGGTCAATCTCCCTCTGTAACTTCTTCTGAGCTGAGGCCGATTTTGCAGACTCTTTCTCGTTCTCAAGATACTCAATCCTCGCATTTAATTTCCCCTGAAGCGGCGTTACATACTCACTCCTCATCCGGGATAATGTCGCTTCGTTATAGCGATGTAGGTAAACAAGGCACTCAAAGGCCTTATATTTCCCGCTTGAGAAAAGCCAGTATATCGGACGCTTTTTGTAAGTTCTGAGGTGATCTTTGAAGAATTCATTGTTTAAATATCTACGTATAGTTTCGAGAGACGACTCTTCTTTTTTCTGCCCTAGACTCTCAGCAACAAAGTCGAGATTTTCTTTAATCGTTTCGGGAGACCAGACCGCTTTTAAGAATTCAACAAAACGGTTAGCAGCATCATCAGAAAACCACTCCTCGTCCATTATTGGAATGATTCCGTCAGCATCTACAGGAAAAGTCTTATATCTCGACGGATCAAAACCTTCATTCCCACTATAAGCATAAACTAATCCGGGCTCATCCAGACTATACCTACCCATCATGCAGCCAATAGCATAGGAGATTAATTCCTTAACGGAATCCTCCCTGAACCGTTGCCAGAGTTCTTCTTCGCTATAATTGTTTCCATAGCGGTATTTTGGATTAACCGCAAGCGTAATTTGTTCTTCAGGCACTTCCGGTGTCAACTCTTCCTGAAGACCGTAGACCTCGATAAAGATACGGTTATTTTCCTCTTCCAGTTCCTTCATCCTTCTCGTTTGCTCAATTGAATACCTTTTCCAGTTTTCAAAGGATTCACGAGCACTCTTTCCTTTTAACTTACCACCAGCCCAAGGTAAAGTCCGAAAATCCCAGGACGTTTCAAACGAGTCCCAATCCAATTTGGCGATCTCTATTGCCTCATTAGCAATAAAAACAATTTTCCCATTGCTTGAGATTAAATCTCTATCGAACGGCACATTTGAAATATCACCAACTTCGTAATTTACACTACCTGATATATCAGATAGAAATATATTGATAACCTTACTGTTCAACTGACCAAGAATCTTATAAAAATCTAAATCTTCATTTGGGAATATTGAACAGCCTGCAACATCAAAAATGAATCCTTGTGGGATAAATCTGAACGAAATTTGTCCTATCGTAACCTTGGACCACGATATGGACCTTTTAAAATAGTATTCTCTGTTCTGCGGACGTGAAAGTATCTTCCCATCTTTATCGAATAAATTTCTAATTTCATATCCATCATCAGCCCAATCTACCACAAATTCAAAATTTCCGTACCATTTTCTATAACCTCCTCCCTTGTTGTAGGGAAACCATTTTTTGTCAAATATGCTTGCTTCAGACTGATTCGGTATGTTAAATCCAATCTTTTCGGAAGCAACTTCATACCAAAACCTCAGAAATCTTGTGTTATCACCTGTTGCAAGACCTTGTTTAATACCTGCAACTTCAAATAACAGGTTCGAGTTATCGAAAATATTTATTGTCTTTTTATCCATCCAATAAGATATCTTGTAGCCAGGGATCTTTTGAAAATCAGCAGTACTAGCTAAATAATTTTCGGCCCTAAAATATTTTTCTCTCAGAAGATCATTGTTGGAAACTATACTTAGTTTGTTAAATAGCTTCCTAAATGTCCCCTTGTATTCTTTCAATCTATAATTCCTCAGTGTATATGAACAGCTTCCAAAATCTGCCCCCCAAACTCCTCTTCCAATGTGAATTAAACTATCTATAAAGCATTTCTCTATTACCATTTTTCTTAAATCTTCGAAACCAGAGATAAATAACCAATTCGGTATTGTTATCATCGATATTGAACCGAAGGTCTTTGTGAAAGTTAAACTCCTTATTATAAAACAACCACACAAATCATTTTTTCCTTCCTTAAAATTACTTATCATTTCTTGTTTTAATATTTTGTTGAAATACTTATTTCCCATGTAAGGAGGATTAGTCATAACACAATCGTATTTCTTGGATAAACTAATAGCTTGTTGAATAAATGGTTGTAATGTTTTTGCGGCCTCTTGTGTAAATAAGTCTCTACTCTCTAGTTTTTCCTTTAATAAAGGTTGTATTTTTCTAAGATTGTTCTCTGTCTTTTCGGGAACCGTTATGAGTGATCCTAATGTTTTGCCCAGTTTAAATAGCTCTATTAGGTCTATTATGTCTCTTTTGCTTACTTCGGTTTTCTCTTTTGCAGTCAATACTTTCTGACTCTTCGTTTCAGGAAATAGATCGCTGTCGGATACTAAAGGTCGGCTCTTGTCATGGATTAAGGCGTTTGCTATCCTCTCCGCATCTATCCCCTCGCTCCCCGCTATCGCCATTACATTTATACGCGGTGGGTCACCATTACCCAGAATGTTCCTATCGTCCGCCCTCGCCTTCATTAAAAGCGCGAACCCGGCAAGTTGTGCTGCCCTGTCATCAATATCCAATCCATACAGATTCTTCTCCAAGATAATCCTCGGTATATCCCTTAGCCTGTAACCCCTCTCCAGATAAATCTCTTTGAATATGTTGTATGCCTCTACCAGTATATGCCCGGACCCGCAGGCTGGATCTAATACTGTTATCTCCTCAGGGTTTAATTCCTTTGGCGTTATCTCCTCAAGCTGTCTCTTTACCTCAGGCTCCTGCTCGGCTGGCTCTATGTAATACTCCATCTTCTCCCTGAGAGGTGAATCGGGATATGTAGCTAGCCACTGCCTCCCCAAGCTGTTCTGAACAAGATACTTCACTATCCAGTTAGGGGTAAATAGCTGGGTTACCGCCGGGATCTCATCCGCCTTGTAAGGCTTCTTTGCCTTCATCAATTCGTCTTTCCTCTCAGATATATAGAACTGGTAAATCCATCCTATAATCTCTACCTCTTTCCAATCCTCCTCGTCTATCTCATTCACCATCTTACGGATTGGCGAACTTGAATGGAGGAGATTCTCTGGTATTAGCAGCTCCGTCTCATGGTTTATCGGCTCAAAGAGAAATGGCATAGCACGGTGCAAGGCATTGCACTGGGCTACTATTAGCATCTGGTAAAGCTCGTTATCCTTGTTCCCTGCCAGGCGCAGCTCTATCACCTTCTCCTTATCAAGCCCGGGCAGATTAACCTCTGCGGCCTTCTCAAGAATCTCAGGGGTTTCTGACCCAGACCTGTTGCTTAACACTCTATAACCGTGATCTAGGTAGTCGTGGAGCTCCAGGTACCTTAATGCCATAAACCGGTTAAACCAGGTATAGGCTACTGACTCCATTACTTGATTAAATCCCTCCACCTCTATTCGGTGTATTATCTTCTGCCTGAGTTGCTCTACGCTTTTGGGGAAAGGCCTTCCTCCTATAACGGCGATATCTCCCTTTACTTCTTCTGGGAGGATATCTTTAGCAGATAGGCCTAGAATATTGGCTTTGTCTGTTACCGCTTGTATAAAATCCCTTCTAGCTCTTGGGGCATACGCTTTGATCTTGGAGGTGTTCATTTTCTGATACTGTCAGATTGGATTTATGATTATACAAGTCTTACCCTTTTGTTATTCTTAATGGCATCCATCAATTCTTTCCTTAAATTATCAAGGTATTCCTCTACATCATCCTGAGTCTCAATGTAGGTTTTAGTGAATAAGGAAGCTGGTTTCAACGTTTTTACCTGCTTGATGGGTTGGTCTTCATTCTTCTGCAGTGCAATCTCGATATCTTCTAGGGCCTTATGGAAACATTCGGTTAATTCATCTCCCGAGAGATAAGAGATTTTGGGAACGCTTGTTTCACTCCCTATTTTTCTTTTAATTTCCTGAATAGGATAGAGTGTCCTGTTCCTTAAATCCGTATCAGCCTTTTTTTCGTTCAATACCTTGTTTAATTGATTGATCTTTTCTTCAACCTTAGTCAGTGCAGATTTACGCTCCCTCTCAACAATTGAATCATTAACCTCTTTAACCTTAGCAATCAGACCCGTTACGTTTTTTATCTCCCCATAAGGTTTCGGAGATTCAAAGATTTGTCGAAGCTTGCTAAGAGACTGGGCTGCTTCGGGATCTTTTTCAAGAGAGGTTATGTTCTGGTCGTATTGATGGAGGGCCTCCTGCATTAAATCCCAGGCTTTAATCTGATTGGTATAGAAACCCTTTATATCATGAATATCATCATGGGCTTTCAAGAGTTCGTTCTTCTTCTCGTTAAATGAGCCAATGAACTCGTAGGAATCGTAAATATCGTGCAGCTTCTCTGTTAAATCTAAACACTCTCTAATTTCGTTTCGCCCCGGATACTTACCGGTATTTGCTATAGGCTGAAACCTTTCCAAGTCTCTTCTCCAAGAGGCAAGCTGCTCCTTAAGAAACTGTGCGAGCTGGTCTTGCCCGTCAGGCCCTATTGTGCCAAAGAGTTCTTTTCCCAGATCGCGAGCCTTCTTTATTTCCTCCTCCCCTCTTTTCTTGCGCTTGAAGATTCTGACTGTTTTCCATTGATGGGTCTTAGTAAGAGGACTTAATGCGTCCTTTGGTGATAGGTTCTCTCCCTCCGTTGTGACGAATTGAATGCTCCCGGCCATGAATAATTTCGCTGCAATCAATACAGTCTCCCACTCCGGCCATCCGTAATCCCTCTTGCTAAAATGGTTAACTAATTGATCCAGTAATACTGGCTGGTTGCTTCCCAGTTTGAGGTCTATATACCTCATAACCTCTTTTAAATCCTCCGTAGGATTTTCACCAACATCTAGCTTTAGCTGTTGTTGGGCCAAATCATCGGCATAAAGAACAGCTTTGATCTCAGCTTGTGGATTATCATGAAGTTTGAGGTAGCTGAATTTCCTAAATATATTCTTGATCAGAAAATCGAGAGCCTCTTCAATAGCGCTCTGGCTTTTGTTTGCCTTGATTGTCAGGCTTTGTCCGAGGACATAGTATTCAGAATTAAGTATAAGTTCATCTAACAAGGCTGTTATCCTTAGCTTACGCTGCCTGTTTTCATCTGCTTTATCCCGTAGTATTTGTTTTAAGGTTTGTGAAGCTGCAGCATCATTTCTCAGTCTAATAAATTTCTCGGTTTGTAAATACCTTCTAACCTCAAGTGTTAGTTCCTGGTTGTCTGGAATCTTAATTAATATTCGATCATTGTACTCGGAGCTGCGCAATATACATTTAGCTTGATTATACTCACTGTATTCTTCAAATAGCGGAGTTATGAACTCTAACGATAACTCGTTTTCAGCTTTGCTGCCGTGAAACTGTGAATCGCAAATACGGTTAAGAGCATAATCATTGCGGTATGGAATATAACGATGCTTGTTTTTGCCTTTTAGAATCTCATCAAAAATAACTTCACCCAATAATTTTGTTTCCTCCGAAGAGGAAATCTCAACGTTTTTTATTTCCCTGGAAACCTCCCTTTCCTCATCAGTCAGGAAATAATAAAGGTCGCCATTCCTACTTATAAGGTTCTCTTTTTCCAAGCGATTCAATGAATCTTGTATATTACGCTTTAGGGACAGGCGATCTGTATCAACCTCATTTATTGAGAGAGTCACCAGGTTGTCAATGGTCGGTTTCATGGTGTTAACGTAGCGGATTAGAAAGAGCGTTTGTAATATCTGGACATCAAACGGATTTTGCAATCCTCTGTTTTCGCCGGCCTGTTCAATGCTCCGCTTGACGCTCGTGTCCAAGAAACTCTCTATACAGGGATAAAAGTGATAAAGGGGAACCAAGCAGCCGATATTCTGCCCCGAGACAATCTTGGCTGCACTTTGAAAGGCGTCAAGCATGGACCTTTCTCCACGGCTTAGGTGTAGTCCCGTTGCCCCCGCCTTACGGATGGATTCAAAAATCTTCTGAACAAGCTGGAACTGATAGGGTGTGAAGGGATAGTTGGCTACAAAGTCTTCGCCGCCTGAGTAATTTTTAAAAGTTGGGGTGTCTTGAGTAAAGCTAAGCTGATTCTTGATTATATCTCCCTTGTCCGCGTATAAATCGAGGAGCTCCTGTCGGGCTTTTTCCTTCTTTTCAAGCAGCCTTATCTGAATAACCTCATCGGTATTGGAGCTGGAAAGAGAAATCCTCGTTTTAAACCTCCCCTGTATTTTGGAGAAATCATGATCCTTGGCCGACTTAAGCTGGCCGATTACAGCGTCAATATCTTCCTGAGAGGTTACTACAACCAGCGCTCTGCCCTGGCAAATTCGACCCAGGTCTTCGACAAGCGTCTGAAGGTTTAGCATCAAGTGGGTATCATTTCCGATAAATTGTCCTACTTCGTCAACAAGAAAAATAATTCTATGTTTAGTCCCTTTTGTATCGAGATACTCTTTAACCTGATTGGCAAATCTCTCTGGACTTATGACAAATTGCTGTTCAGATTTCTCAAACCATTCCTCTGCATACTTCCTGTCCTTACCTAGCACTTCGGATAACGCTTCTACAATCTCATCTTTAAGTAAGCTGTATGCGTCCCTCTCTTTCTCCCAATCCGAGCCATAAGTGCTTCTAAAGACTTTTCTAAACTCTTCATACTTGTTTTGTTTTTCAAGATACCCTTCGATCTCTGCGAGGTGCAACGAACCCGGGGAGAAGCCTCGCTTTTCATTGAAAACCCTCCAGAATGTATTGAGAACCGCTCCTCTTCCATCACGGGCATCAGCCTTGCTGTCTATGTTAAATAAGATCACATCGGCGGGACTGCGAGCTAGTTTCTTAAAATCTGCAAGAAAAAGTGGGTCCTTTATTTTACTTTCGAAAAAATCAATAGCCTTTCTTGAGCGACCATTCTTAGGATTTCTAACCTCTCTATTCGATATCAGATAAGACAGGATTTTAATAAAATGAGACTTGCCGGAGCCGAAAAATCCAGATACCCAAATACCCATACGTCCGGTTACTTCCGGGTCAACCGGGGAATCAAACCCCTGGAAGTAAGCTTCGAAGAATTTCTTAAAATGATTATCCAGTTCTTTAGTAACGACGTATTCTTCAAGCTCTTGCCAGACTACGAATTCATCCTGCTGGTCAGCCATTACGACGCCGTTAATGGGCCTTAAAATGTCCTTCGCAAATATGTCTTTAATTTGCACCTGGGGGTCCCTCCCTCAAAAAATTTTTTGATTAGGGAACTAACTTGAAAGCCCTATAATAATTGCTTTCTTTAAGCCTGCCGAAGAGGCGAAGGCCGTTACCGGTAAACATGCCGGGATAAAACATTATAAGAGGAGTTTTACCCATATGAGAATGAAGATTGTTAAGTAAATTATGGCTCCTTATGAGCGGCCAAGCGTTTCCAACCCCTGAGATAATAACCAAATCTTGGGTTTGCGGTTCGGCTGCATCGATGAAAACTCGTGCTATTTTATCCCCGTCTAGCGTGAGTTTTAAAGCCTTTAATAATTCCTTATCGCCTTTTGTTTTTTGTATTTGGAGCGCTCGTTCCAGAAGATTTCTGGACTTTAAATAGTCAACCAAGAGCGAAAAAAGGTTTATATGCTTAACTTTCAATTCAGGCCTATTTTTCTTGAGGTAATTGAGAACAAATTGGATATGTTTACGAACCTCCATTTCCTCTTCCGGGGGATAGTCAAATATGTAGAATGCGATCTCGTTACCCAAACCTTTACTTTTTAAAAACTCATCCGAGGTAATTCGAGGAAGGATTTGATTGAGACGATTTTTTAAGGAACTCATCTCACGCCTCTGGTTTATTGGGTTACTTCCATGCATCGGAGCACATAGCTTTCTGAGTTTTTGATCAAATAGCTTCTGACCTCGGGAACTATCGTAACAGGCTGGAGCTTTAGCGTCCTCGTACCATCCAGGTACTTCGCCTCAAATAGAATTCTGAAGACAACTTGTCTCAACTTGCTATAAGTCGTCTCAGACCATTCTAAAATCCCCGGGTCTATTTGAGAACAGATCTCCCAAAAATTTGCCCAATCAGTGTTGGAAATCTTATGGTTGAAGGTCTGCCAATGTTGCCGAACTACCCTATCCATAAAATCCCCGAGCAATCTACTGTGCTTAATCGCAGATGCCAGGACGGCCTGTGTGCTAATTTCTGATGTGCCTTTTTCAATCATTTCCCACAGCTCCGGCTTCATTAATCCCAGGCGATTTTTTATTAAAGCTGCTTCCCGCTTTGCCGTCGATGGGCTTCTTTTTTGAAGAATATTGTCAATCATGATAGCCCTATGCCATTTCTCATCATCAACATTACCCATGAGTAATCGCGCGATTTTCCTGCTTTCAGGGATTAACAGAGACCCGGCCACAATTTCGCCATTGTAAACCCTCTTTTGTTTGAGAGAATGAATAGTATTGCTCCCCAGCATTACTCAATTAAAGCAAAAATTGATAGTCTAGTCAATGGACATGGAATGACTTTTGTCAGCCCCTGCTTTCCTGACAACACCCGCAGCTTACAATTTGGATAACTGCCTTGTCGGCAGCGACCCAATTTTCGTAAACCCAAAGTTGAGAAAGGCAAAAGCCTATCGAGAACGCTGGCGTCAAGCTCATGTCTGATGCCTGAACCCTAGAGCTCGAAAGTGGCATCTAACTATCTTAGATACTCGGTTATGCTATACTTAATATAGGTCTCGACTTCCTATTTACATTTGATTTGTAAATGTTAAGGTGTTTATTGCGTTATTAAAGAGTAAAAATGACAAAGAGCGTAAAACTTAACCAATTGTGTTGTAATACACAGCAAAATGTGTAAGATCGAATACAGTTAGTAATTTGAGAATAACAAATCCACAATGTTTTCAGTATATTATGAACGCCGCAAAAAATAAAACTAACGGCATAGTTTTTGCAAGTTAGATTTGATTATCTGTTAATGATGATTAACTTATTCTAAAAATGGGTCTTAAAATTAAAAGGAGGTTAAAATCCATGTGGTTCAGGGCATACACACCTAAAGGCATACCACCACCTCCCCCGAGGTTATTTTAGTTTTGATATAAAAATCTAGACTCCATTGCTAGGGGAAGGAGAACTTATTTTCTTTTTTATCTCCTTGTAGTGATTCTCGTAACTTGACCTAGTCCTTTCATCTATGTCTGAAAAAGTCGCGATTTTATCTTTATAATCTTCATAAACTTGTAACCATTTTTTAAGCTCATCGATATCGGTACCAAATTTTTGGTAAACAAATAAAAAAGTCTCTATAAATGCTATTTCGCCTAGCTTTCGAAAGATAGGCAATCCCTCATCTAGCCAATCCTTGCAGATAGTTCTCATTTCAGTTCTATCTGCGTAGGCATAATAATAAGCCAGGTTAGCCTTGGCAGTAGCGATTACTCTATCAGCTATTTCCTTTTGTGAATCACGCCCTTCTATAAGATTTTCTAAGCCCAACTCTCCGTACCTTGTAGCTTCTGAAACATTACCTTCTTTAAATAGATCCACTGATAGATAGTTGTATAATAAACCAAGTCCCCAATGATTTGACATTCTTAATTTCGTAAGTTTTTCTCCCTCTGCTTCTAAAACTTCTCTGATTTGTTTAATATCTTCATCAAGAGAGGATTTAATTTCAATAAGCTTTGTTTCTATCATTGCTTTTTTGTTTTGGATTTCCTTCTCTAATGCTTTTACTTTGTCCAGAGTTATACTACGTAAGACAAAACCACCTATAACTAAAAATACTCCTAACGCTGAGAGTAATAAGGTTGGAGTAGCCAAATTCTTCTGGGATATATCAGCAAGTTGTTGTGCAAGTTTCAACTTTTGATCCGCCGTTAAATCACCCTCAAGGTTCTTTTCAATCATCTCTATTCTTTTCCCTAGTTCACCTAAAGCCATATCGAAATTTTCAACTTGTTTATTGACATCTCCTATCGTTTTGACCAAATCTTGTACTTCTTTGTTTTGTTGTGCGTAGGCGTTTGTAATAAATAATGAAGATCCTACTAGGGGGAATACAACCAATAATAACGATATTATGTTATGGAATTTTTTGAACATATTTTGTCTCCCTTAATCCTAGCTATTTCTTAATATATACCAAGAATAAAATAGCTTAAATCCTTTAAGGTCGGGTTCATATTCTCCTAGCAGCCTAATTCACCTACTCTCATTAACAAATGACCGGATAGCTAGAAACTTCTCACTTTGGCCTATGCTGTAACTGTCTAGACCAAGATTGTTCAACCCGGCACTTTTAAATCCGTCAAAATCTGGATGGAAGTCTTCAAAAGGTACTCTTCCGCATTGGATTATTCAACTTTCTTTTGCGCTCTTGCAATCTCTCCACAACTTCAGACCAAGGCGGCTGGTTATAGTTAATTTTAGGGTCACCCATTATAGACTTGATCGCCCTTTGATAACAAGATTTTGCCTTGGTTAGTTTTCCTTCAGCCTCATTAAGTAAGCCAAGTGCCTCGTGAACTTCATAATGTTCGTCTTTCTTAAGCTCTCCAAAAGTTACCGCTTGTCTAGTACGTTCTCCTATTTTATGAATATACCTAGAAAGAAAATGACCAGCATAATATTTTGTATGTTCTTCTTTCGGCTTAGGTGCGGCGTAAATAAAGCCCTCTCTTGCATACATCGCAGAAATAGTGATTGGCATATGCTCTACCAGAAGTTTATTAAGTTTACTTGAAAGTTGTTTAGAGTCTGATATGGGAAGAGCATAGTTAGGTAGTGACTTTAAAACCTGTGTCTTTCCCTTATTTATTCCTTTTTCAAGAATTGAGAAGCTGATATCAACGACATGTATAAATGCAATTTTTTCGGGTGGCCATTTAATCGGAACTAACAAGGATAAAACCGGAACGGGTTGCTTTTCCCAATACTCAAGACTAGAAGTATCGAATCTAAATTTAACCTGCCTTTCTTCATTCGGAATATCTTCTGAACTTTTTACTTGAACCCAAAAATGTAGAAAAGGAATACCATCAATTATCGATTCACAATACAAATCCACTCCGATATCAGTATGTCCAACTACAGGTCGTACAAAGCAAAACTCACTGAGAATATGTGCAACCAGGTGTTCGCCATAGTTTCCCTTCATCAAATTCTTATGTACTTTCTTGCCCATGATAAATTATTCACAATAATTTCAATACATAGCGATCTATTGCAGACCATGAGATTTTATCATTTCTTCTATAAATTTAGCAATTTGTAATTTTCTTGCCGAATTTCAATCTAAATACGGCAAAAAGCCTGCCTCAACTTGCCGTATTTCCCCTATAGCTTTCTGCCCGATCCCCTTTTATAAATAATTGCATGAAATGGAGAATCCCTCTTTTACTGATTCTTATTACCTGTCTTATTCTTCCCTCACCTTCACGAGGTGAAGCAACCTGTGGCGGAAGGATCTTTAACCCGCTAACCGACGTGGACTGGCTAGGAGTATTTCCCATAAAAATAGGCGGAATACCAATAATTCCAATCGGGGAAGATACAAACACCGTATCCCCTTTTCCTCCTTTCTGTATCTGCTTTGACGGCCCCATCCCCAGAATAGGAATCAAGGTCTCATTCTGGGAGCCAAGGCGTCTAATTGAAGTAGTAAGGGGTCCCGGGTGTTTTCCTTCTCTTGGTGGAATTACTCTTCCCCTGCCCTCTTTCGCAAAGCGTGGTGCCCATGCTTCCACGGCAGATAGAGGTGAATCTTCTTCCTTTCTTCACGTCCACTACTACATTTACCCCGTGTTTGCGATATTAAATCTATTCACCGATTTTGCCTGTTTTTCAGGCAGCAACATCAGCCTTGTCTATATGAGCGAGTTCGATCCCCTATGGAACAACGATGAGCTCTCTGCTCTAATTAATCCCGAAGCCGCCCTTTTTGCAAACCCGGTAGCACAGGCCGTATGTGCCGCGGATGCAGTAAGCGCATCTTTTGGATTTCCCATAGACGAGCTCTTCTGGTGTGCCGGTTCCTGGGGGAGCATGTATCCCTTAACCGGGACTGTAAGCGAGTCCGGAGACCTGCCTGGCGTGTATACACTAACTGCAACAAGGGTAATTGATAAGCACCACCGTTTAGGGCTTGAGAGAAAGACTGTAGGAGAAGAGGCCCTGTGTAGTTCCGTTCCTGCTCCTATCATAGTCAAATCGCAGTACAAGCTTCAGATTGCATATCCAGGCCCTGGGAGGGTATTTCCTTTAGGACGGATAACAATTAGATGGGCGCCGGGCCACTGGTATCCCGGACTCGGAGAGGATTGGACACTTGTACTATGGAGAAAAAAAGACTGCTGTGTTCTTTAGTCGTTTGTCTTTTGTCCTTGGTTTTTAGCCTAACGACCAATGACCAAGGACTAATGACTACTATGGCTCAAGATATAAAAAGAGAGCCAACACAGGAAGAGCTTAATCAGGTAAAGGAGATTCTAAGGAACTTTCAAAAACCTCAGGAAGAAAAGGCAACAGAAGCCCTAAAAAGTTTCCTAAAACCAGACCAGCAAAAAGCAGAAGAATTTTTACAAGTAGATGAAGATGGCCCACAAAACAAAACCGCAAACGCAAAGCTCTTCTACTTCTTTTCATTCTCCATGCCTGAGGGAAGCTTGAAGGCTGTAGTTTCTGAAGCCGAGAAAACCGGGGCAGTGATGGTGCTAAGGGGAATGAACGAGGATATAGGACTTAGGGCGACAATGCTCAAAGCTTCCGAGCTTCTTAAGCGTAGTTCGACTGGGCTCCCTTCGTTTGAACGCAGGACAGGCACCACAGGATTTGAGGAAGAAAGTTATCAGGTCGAGGTATGGATTCATCCTGTGCTTTTCAGGTGCTTTCATGTCGATGCAGTCCCAGAGATCGTGTATGTAACGGGAGAGCAGGATCAGGAGGGCTGTTCCCAGGACTACATCAAGGTTAGGGGCAATGTATCCCTTGATTATGGCCTAGGGATTATTGCAAAGGAAGATAAGGGCGTTGAGAAGTACCTGAAACTTCTCAAGGAGGATTTCTATCATGAGAAAAACTAGATTAGTCGTTGGTCATTGGTCGTTGGTCTTTAGATACCTAATAATTAATTTTTTGTTCTTAGTCTCCTTCGCCTCTGCTCAGGACAGGCTTAGTCTAGGCGCTATCTATTATCAACTACCGGCTGCTTTGGCCTCAGACGTTGATACCGGACTTTCTCAGGGAGAGAGCTTTTCAGGTCAACTAGAGAGCCAGAATCATAATAGTCTCATTCCCAAGTCATCCAATCTGGGAAATGTTCCTCAATACAGCGATAATGGAGATGTAGAAACCCCCTCTCCTCCTGAAGCGCAGTTTATCCAAGAGAGCGCAAACACTCATCCTGTGTTTGTAATAACGGACTCTGATCCCACTATCATGAATTATGAATCCATACAGCAGGCCATAGCGGATACATATAAAGACTGTCAGATTCAGGATCAGTGTGTTGACAGTGAATGCACGACGAAGAAGACAACGGTTAGTTGCAGCGGAGAGATAAGGTGCGAGTTAAGCGCTGACTGTTTTGATACTACATATCAGCCAAATAGCGATTTTGAGTTTGCCCAACCTTATTTGCAGACCCTTGCCAATGTTAATTAGAAGGTGATACGGGAATGTATAAAACTTCAGTCACTTTAGTCCTTCTTTTATTACCTCTTTCCACGCTTAGAGTAAGAGCTGAAGAATACAGATACTTCGATGAGCACCATCGTGGATGGTTTTGGTACGAGATCATCAAAGAACTCCAGGAAAAGAAAGCCGAACTGCCGCATGAGCAAACCCAGGCTTCACCGCTAACGGTAGAAGATATAAGGAAGAGAGGGGAAGAGCTTTTCAACCGCGCAGTTCTTGATCCCACCCCTGAGAACGTTCGCGAATATATGGCTTATCAGAAACTGATGCTCGACCGCAGCCAACAGTTTGCAGAAGTTTGGAGAAGTACACTATGGGAAAATCCTCAGCTAGACGAGACTGTTCGTCATCCCACCTCCAGTCTTGGGATCCAACTTGCAACTGCAGAGGACAAGAACTCCATGCGTGAGGTGATCACAAAACTCTCTCAGTCAGGCGAGCTTATATTCTTTTTTACGACCGCATGCCCCTACTGTCAGGAGGAATCGAGATTACTCAAAGTCCTTCAACAGAATTACCCGATTGGGATAATGGCAGTATCCCTGGACGGAGCAGGACTACCCGATTGGGGAGATTATCAGGTTGATAGAGGCCAGGCTAGAAACTTAGGGGTAACCGAAGTTCCCGCCCTGTTTCTCCTTGTTCCCCCTGACAAGGTAATAAGAGTGAGCACAGGACTTGTTTCCTATGATGAGCTGGAAAAAAGGCTCTATCTAGTAGGACAGCAAATTTTAGGAATAAACCGGCAAGACTATCCCCCGACACAAGCATTTCTATCGGGGAATAACGGGATAGGAGCCTCGCCCGCTTTACAGGAAGAGACCAGTGATAGCTCTTTAGAGACCTTCTTCAAAACCAGGTCTGTTAAGAATCCAACAAGCCTCTTCTTACAGACAGAGGAGGTGTCGAGATGAGATTTATAACTTTGGTTTTTACTATAGCATTGACTATTTCCACACCTGCCCTGGCCGATCTCAACTCCCAGGTCCAGGATATGTTTAACCGTCTTGGATTTGAAGGGAGTGCCGTTACTGAACCAGGCATATACGAAACCCAGTCCCGTGGATACGTTACCGGCGGCTCATTATCCATCAGAACCCCATATGATACCCTTCAGCCTTTTACCGTAAGCCTTCCCAGTATTCGCGCTGGCTGTCAGGGAATAGATGTATTCCTTGGAGCGTTCTCCTACATAAACGTTGATGAGCTGATTCAAAAGTTAAAGACCATTGGCACCTCCGCGCTCAGCTATGGATTCATGCTGGCAATAAAAACCCTCTGTCCTTCCTGCTACGATGTCTTACAGTGGCTAGAGGATGTTAGCCGCTCAGCAAATCAACTGGCGATAAACACCTGTCAAGCGGGAGAAAGCGTGGCTAAAGGGGTATTCGGTCTCGCAAGCGCGATCCGCACCGGACAGTGGGGTAGATGCGCTCAAATCGGAAATGCTTCGGGTGGTTTTGAAGATTTTATTTCTGCATGGCGAGCATGTGCCGATGACCTGACAAGCGCCCAGGCCTCTGCCTCAGGAGATGATGCAGTGCGCGCTAATCCCGAGGGCAACCTCGTATGGAGGGCATTACAACAGCTAGATGTTCCTGACGATTTAAGACAGTACATAATGAGCACGACAGGAACGGTGATTGTAACAAATGATTCAGCAACGTCTAAAGCACCTTTACTCACTGTCTCAGACCTTGTAAACGGAGGTCCGGTGATGCGCTATCAGTGCGATGGATCAGAATGCCTAAACCCGACAGAGGTCTCTGAAACAATTGATGGATTTAAACAAATGGTGAAATCAAAGCTCGAAGAGGCTTTTATGGCCATCATTACAAAGAGCGAGCCCAGTGACGAGATCAAACAGTTCATCGAGGCGCTCCCTTCCCCTGTCTGGAAGTTTCTGAACGTTACAAGCGGGTATCCGGTGCCGGCTGGAAAGAGCTTCATCGAGCAGTACTCGGATTCAATCGCCATTCTGGCCGCAACTTACTGGTTCGACATGGCCTTTAGACATACCACCCAGGGACTTCAGAGTGCCGGGCTTAACGGAGTCGCCGGAAGCAAAGAGGCTCTTGATAGCTTCTACCGGGATTCTAAACAGGTCTATGATATGGCCTATAATGAGTTAGGCAAGTCTGAGACAAAGCTTCAAAACTTCGACTCCCTGCTCAAGACCCTGGACTTTCTGGAAAGGAGGCTCACACAGAACCTCGAGTCCTCCGGAATATTGGCCCAGTACAACTTTGGAAAAGACAATAACACGGTTCAAATAAGGTAAGGGTGGAAAAGATATGAAATTAAATAAACTAGTCATGGTTTTCGGAGGAATTTCTCTTTTTCTTCTTCCCTCTATTTCCTACGCAGCACCTGCATTTGAGATTAACACCTACGGAAATGGGCAGTTTATAGGAGAAGTCTTAAACTCCGTTGCAATTTTGGCGGGCGGAGGAGACTTAAACGGACTCCTCAGGCTTGGTCTTGTCATCGGACTTCTTGTTGCAGTACTAAGTATCATGTTCCAGCGGCAATTCAACGCCGCCTGGTTCTTCGCAGCGGTGATTGTGTATCTATCCCTCTTCGGTGTCAAGGTAGATGTGGCGATCAATGACCGGCTTGATCCTTCTGCCAATAAGGTGATCGGAAGTGTGCCTGCAGGGGTAGGTATTTTTGCTTCGGTAACCTCCAGGATCGGGGATGCCCTTACCAGAATCATGGAATCCGCATTCACCATTCCAGGGCCTCTACAATATGCAAGTAACGGCTATCTTCAGGGTGGAGACCTCATGAGACGCTCTACCAGCTTCATTATTCCTGAGCCCAACCTAAGAAGGAGTTTTGTAGACTTTATAAGAAACTGCACGTTTTATGACATTCTCGATGGAAGTGTATCAGAGAAGGCACTTCTGGAATCCTCAAATCTCCTGAATGACTTGGCAACCGATTCTACTCGTTATGCCCAAATCTATGTCTCTGCCTCCTGCGGGGAAGTAGAGGGACTTCCGGACCTTATGCTTTGCCGGGACGCATATCCACGGATCCAAAATTGCATTAGCACTTACTATCCTCAGTGGCTTACCACCCTTGAGAACTCTATATTCGGCACTACTACAGGAACTCTTGAGGGCATTGTTGAGGTTGCGTATTCCGACCTTTCTCAACTTTCTTTCAGCGCAAAGGATATAGTCATTCAAAATGCCCTGATCAATGTATTCGGGGATGCATTTAAAGCGCAGGCGGCTGCCACAGGGGCAGATGCTACGCTTCTTGCTATCGCAGTGTCGGAAGCGCAGGCACAGCAAAAGAGCGCCTTTGTGGTTATGGGGGAAATGGCCAAAAAGACCCTTCCCGTAATCAGAGGGCTATTGCAGGGAATAATGTACGGGATATTCCCCATAGTGCTCTTTCTCATGATGACACCCTTGATAAACAGAATTTTTCCTGCTTATTTGACTATTCTACTCTGGCTGGAGTTCTGGAACCCCATTTACGCAATAGTAAATCTCTTCGCCAATCTTTCTATGCAGCGCCTCCTTCCCGGGGTAGTAGGAGGTCAGCTTTCAATCCTCACAAATCCTGCCCTTGCTCATGAAACTCAGACGGCTGTTGCTGTTGCCGGACTGGCCACTCTAGTAGTTCCCTTTATCTCCTACTTTATTGTCAGCCAGAGTGCACATGCGATAGTGGGGGCCTTGCAACAGCTTCTTGGACCCACTACGGGGATAGCTCAGGGTGCAGGGACAAGCACGGCGCTCGGGAACGTTACGCTTGGTTCTTCGAGTATCGGTGTCGCAAGCTTCAATAATATCAACGCGAATAAAGATGACCGGACCGCGTTGGTTGCTAAAGGCGCGGTAGATAAATTTTCGGGGTATGGTGATCTACCTGCACACGAACTTAATACCGGAAATTTCCCGTTTGGTATCGTAGGGAGCACAGACATAAATTCCCAGATTGGAGAGAGGATAAGCGACCTGAGAAGCTCGGCTTTGTCTAACGTTAACAGAAGCGTCTTGTCTCTTTCATCTCAGATAAGCCAGCTTTCGAGGGTTGGTAACAGTCACAACCAATTTAGGAATCTGAGGACTGGGGAATTAGTTTCACTTACCGGACAACAGGCAGACTCGCTAAACAGACTGCAATCTATAGCAGACAATATCCGTCACGCAACAGGAGTGGACAGGGATACAGCGCTAAACTATGCCCTTACTGCCCTAGGGGCAAAAGAATTGGGACTCAGCGGGGGATTGAGTGGAACATTTGGTTTGGGTGAGGGCGGCGGAGCTGGACTTGGAATACTTGG
Organism: Thermodesulfobacteriota bacterium; assembly: GCA_035559815.1. Classification (NCBI taxonomy): domain Bacteria; kingdom Pseudomonadati; phylum Thermodesulfobacteriota; species Thermodesulfobacteriota bacterium. Next base: position 149,123 of record DATMAT010000023.1, on the reverse strand, counting down.
GAATATTAGAGGTGCACTAAGAGGACAAACCCAATATCAGGAAGGGTTCCAGGATAGTTCCCGACTTTCCCAATCTCTGCAGAATGCAATAGACTCGGCTAATAAGAGCGATTATTCTAACCTTCTCAGTATTACCGATAGGTTTGGAACATCTACCGAGCTTGGCACATCAACCCAAAGTGGTACGTTTGGCGGAAGCGAAAAAACTTCAGGCATAACTGATGCCCGAGCCTTTTATAATGAAGCTTCCGGTCAGTTGCAACAAGCTCAAAGCCTTGAGAGAGTCCAGGCAACAACTGTATCAGGTGGGGTCAGTTCCAGCTTCAATCTTACTCCTGAAATCGCCAGTAGGTTTGCTAATTCTGAGGATCTCAATAGAGCTTTTTACGACTATGTACATAACCCCGAATCGACTAACGCCCAAAGATTTAGAAATGCGGTTTCTGAGTACCAACAAAGAGTATTTAATGAAGAACGATTTGGAGGCACACCGACCGTCGCTGCAGGCGTAGGTCTTATTCTCCCAAATGTGGATAGAAATCAATTAGAGAGCTTTCAGCTCCAGGAGCCTAGCAACATAAACTCGGTAGTAAACTTTGGCGAAGGAGAAAGACGCCCTTTAGGGAGTGGTGGGGTAACTATTCCGCAAACCCTGGGTGTTCAGCAAGAAGTTGACCAAATCAGGTCACATGTAGAGCATGGATACGAAAATATCCAGCATGATAGGGGACACGTACAAACTGAATTTCAAAGTGAAAGAAACAGGACTCAAGGAGAGATCTTCGATTTTTCTCCCAGCCTGCCCAGAGCAACAGGCAACGCTCTGACCGGGTATGACCCAGAACACGGGCAAAGAACAAGTGAGGTCGTGTCTGATCCCTATGTACCGCAAGTCTATGAGAAGTCTGTTCAGGAACCTGGCGGTAAAACGAAGACGGTTATAATAGGAAATCCACCCGAGGAACAGCCAGAGTCACTTAATAACAAGGTCGTTGTGCCTGAAGAATATAGAAATAGAGGAAAATAAAGGCTAAGTACTCTTAGGCGAACCATTCAAAATCGGAGAGTGAAAAATTCTGGGGTTTTCCAGGAGGATTAATAACTTTTGGTCCAGAATACTGTTCATTCCAACCATAACCCCACCCATTCCAATTTCCAAACCTATTATTGGTCGTATATATCTTTTTCTCTGGTTCTTCTAAAGTAGATTTATACTTGCTCAGTAGACCGGCTTTCTTCATCCTCTCCTCATGGCTCATACCGGCTCTTGCCCTCTGATCTTCAAGAAGAAAACATATAGCCTTATCCAAGGTAACCAGGTCTGCTCCTACGAGCTTCCACATTCCGTTCCAGATCAACTGATTTTCAAGGGCTTTCCTATCCTTCACCCTTTTTTCTTTCTTCTTTTCTAACCCGCTCATACCTATATACATGGCGAAGGCGCAAATAGCCAGGACAGGAAAACAGATAAGAAGAAGCACAACAGTAAAACTCATAAAGCTCACCTCTAATAGTAAAGATAGAACATTAAGGAAAGAATTGTCAAGTTTGCGGCGAGCTGCAAAGCTTGTTTTCCTGTGGCTCTTTCCAAAAAAAACCATGCCATTCACAGAGAGAAGATATCTTGTTATATGTCAGACAGATAAGTAGGAGAACTTCAGACAAGCATTAGGTTATGCAGGAAAGGAAAACTCCAATTCGTTTTAAAAACCTCTTCTCCTCTTAGCGAGCGTTCGAAGATATTACATCTATTATTTTTCGAATAAGAATATGTCGCTTACTGTCTCAGATCTTCTTAGAACCCTTATTTCACCATCCTCTATAAGAATGACAGAGGGACGAGGGAATATAAATGAACTAGATTGAGAAATATTATAAGCCCCAACATTTTTTATAAGGAGTTTATCTCCTGCTTTGAGTTCAGGGAGCCTTGTTTTACTTATTATGTCTGTCTGAAGGCAAAGCGGACCATAAACCGTGGTTTCTTTCAACAGGCCAGGTAATTCGTCTACCGTCTCTATCTCCTGCCATCTCCAGAAAGAGGTGGGAAGTAGGTTAATCCCGGCATCGACTATCACACCCCTTTCTCCATCTGGAAAGTGCTTAACACCAACTACAGTTGCAATGAGTTGTATAGCATCCCTGACAATCGCCCTTCCCGGCTCCAGTATGAGAACCGGCAAATCTTGATCTCCAAATCCCTCTAAGAGCGACTCGACTATGGCATACACGTAAGAATCGAGTACATCGACACCAGGAAAGCCACCCCCCAAATCCAAATACCTAATTATCACACCCAACCTTTTTCTGATTTCTTCCGCAAAATTGACGACCTTCCTTGTTGCTATCCCGTACATATCGGAACTCTTCGGCCAGATTAGCCTCATCTGTTTCACCGGAATGTCATTCTCCGCGACACCGGACTCAATTATATAGCTGGTCAAATGAACATGGATTCCCGCTATTTTGAGTAGCTTCTTTTCCATGCATCTCTCGACCACACGAAATGCCTCCCCAGATTCAAAATTGAAGCCGAATCTATCCGGCAACTGATGAATACCCACATCCACGTTAACTCTGATACCTATATCGAGTGTTCTTCCGAACTCGGAAGCGATTTCTTCTAACATTTTAAGTTCATTGAGATGGTCTACATTTATCAAAGCACCCTCGATAGATGCCTTCCTGAGTTCTTCTTTCCTTTTACATGGACCATTAAAAATTACTGACTCTCCAGATACACCAAGATTTCTTGCTAAACCATACTCAAAACCCGAAACGACCTCTGCCCAAGCACCCTCCTTGTGGATTATATTAAGCACCCCAGAGAGATAGTTGGTTTTGTATGAATAGGCGACTACTACTTTTGGATACTTTTTAGAAAATTCCTTTTGGAATATTTTAGTATTGGTTCTAAGGGCCTTAGCAGAAACGACAAAAAGAGGTGAACCATAATCCTTAACAAGTCTATCAATAGGAACACCGTCTATCTTGTCCATCCGCATTCAAATAAAAAGGTATTCACTTTTTTATGAGGTGTACCATTTTATCTCCTCATCTTCTCTATCAGCGTAGATTTTGTCGGCAATCGCTTTTATTTCTTCAGCGCGTCTCTTCTTTTCAGGTGTATCCGCGTTTGTTTTAAAATATTTCTCCAAAAAATACAGGTGCTCATTAACGTCTCCTTGAACTTCTTCTATTACTGCTCGACTCTTTGGATCAGCGACGCTATGGTAAACCTTTAGCAAGGATGAAAAATGTATAAGAGAACCCCAAGCATAGGCAAAATCATCAAAAGGGTCTTGGTATTCTTCAAGAATGTCATAAATCCTCTGGCCGATATCGGGGGGTCTGTATGTTTCAGGCTTTTCCCCTAGCTCCCTGGCTCTGTCGGAAAAGAGTTTTGCATGCCTTGCGTTATCGGCGATTATTCGAGCGGCAACGGTTTTTGTTTCAATATCTTTAATGGATTTTAGCTTACTTCCAAATAAATCCACCCAGGCAAGCATTCCATAAGTGTGTCTACTAAAAGCCCTTGCAAGGCGCTTAGGGTCTGAAAGAACCTCTTTCAATTTTTCAGGATTACGTATGCTCATGTTTAGTTTTCTTTCCCTTGTTTTATATTTTCTTCTATTAAGTGCTAATTTCCTTTCATTCCCAATTGAGCGGCAACAAGTATAGGGTCCCATACAGGAGCAACGGGCGGTACATAAGTTAAGTCAAGCCATGCTATTTCGTCCAAGGTTAGTCCAGCCCAAATAGCTGTGGCAAAAACATCTATTCTCTTTGCCACTCCTTCTCCTCCTATCGCTTGTGCTCCGATAAGTTTTTTTGTACCCCTTTCAGCTATGAGCTTTATCATTATCGGCTTTCGCCCCGGATAGTAATGTGCACGTGTGTGGGCCTCTATTAAGCTCGTTATAATATCAAATCCTTCTTCTTTTGCTTCCTCCTCTCCAAGACCAGTACGTGCAAGCTCAAGTTCAAATAACTTTGTAGCGGCTGTGCCAATTATACCGGGAAAGGCAAGATTTTCGCCTGCTATATTTGCTCCCGCAACTCTTCCCTGCTTGTTTGCGGTGTCTCCCAATGGAATCCAGACATTTCTTCTTAAGATTCTATGATAAACTTCCGCACAGTCACCGCAAGCATAAATCCCCGGAATATTAGTCTCCATCTTTTGATTGACCTTTATAGCACCCGTTTCTCCAAGCTCAATTCCGGCCTCCTTTGCCAGCGAAGACTGTGGTCTTACACCTACTCCTAAGAGCACCATATCAACCTCAACCGTTTCTCTTTCGGTTATAACTTCTTGCACCCAACCCTTTCCCTTTAAAGCCTTTACCCCAGAACCCAGAATGAGCTTTACCCCCTTTTCTTCAAGTTTCTTATGAACTCTTTCTGAAATCTCAATATCAAAGTTACTCAACACACGCGGAAGCTTCTCAACGACCGTAACTTGAAACCCCTTCTCTCGAAAAGCCTCAACCATCTCCATCCCTATGTATCCCCCACCTATAACAGCAACCTTCTTTGGAGACCTTTTCTTAATAAAGCGACTGAGCTCTATTCCGTCTTCAAGGGTTCTCATAAAGAAAACCCCCTCAAGCATAGTTCCAGGAAGATTAGGCTTTATCGGATAAGCCCCCGTTGAGATTACGAGATAGTCATAAGAAATCTCAAACCCTTCTCGATCACTTATATTCTTCACAGTAACCAACCCTCTTTCAGTATCTATGCTCCGAGCCTCATGCATGACTCTTACGTCAAGTCCTCTTTTATTTCTAAATGTTTCCAGAGGGACAGCAATAAGTTCCATAGGGTCATTAACCAGTCCTCCTATATAGTATGGGAGTCCGCATGCCCCATAGGAAACATAAGGGGATTTTTCAAAGACAATAACCTCGAACTCGGGACGTTGGCGCTTTACACGACTTGCAGCACTGAGTCCTGCAGCAACTCCACCTATAACCACTAACCGCTTATTTGGGGGCATCTTTTATTTCATTAATCTAGATTTAGATAAAGACTTTACTTGCTGACCTCGGTGCGGACAATCTTTGTTCCTTCAACAAGGGCTTTGAGCTTGCGCCTGGCATGTTCACGCTTAAGGTTCAATAAACCACAATCTGTGCTAACACAGATTCTTTCAGGCGGGACAATTTTCATGGATTCTCGAACAACATTCGCAACTTCCTGTGGGGTTTCAACAACAAAGGTCTTCACATTAATAGCGCCAATCCCAAGGTCCTTATCTTTAGGGAAGCTCTTCAAGTACTTAAGATCATCTGAATCTCTACTCTTAAGTTCAATATGAATCTGATCTACGTTAGCATCATATGCAAACGGGAACATTATATTTCCTTGAGTCTTTGATACCCCTGGGTTGCCTCCCTGGTTCCCATAGCATATATGCCATACCTTGTAGGCCTTCACTCCATCGAATGCTGTATTAAGCACATCAATAAACCAGTACTGTGCTCCTAAGGCTTCTACATAAAATGTAAGTGGCTCATGAATCTGGATTAAATCAAGGCCTCTTCGGGCGAGGTCCTTAAATTCTTCATTATACGCACGGGCTATATCCATAGCCAATGGCTTTATATCACCATAGTATCGGTCTGTGCAACAAAAAGCGAGAAAAAGGGGACCTTGACAGGCAATCTTGATAGGTTTTTTGGTGGCTGCCTTCGTCGCTTCTAGAACTGGCGCTAAAATAGGTCTGCCCCAATGGATCTTGTCATGAACGACGGGCGCGTGGAACTTTTTATAAAGTTCAATGGAAATAGGCTCACCAAATTTCTTAAATCCACTTAGATGGTGAGCCATAAAATGAAACACCTGACCGTATTCATGTGTAGTTTCAGATTCCAGATAGAGCTGTCCGTCAGTCACGATATCAAGCCCTGCATCCTCTTGCTCTTTTACACAGAGCATAACCGCATCTTCGTAGTATTCCTTGGTCAAATAATCTATGAAGTCAGGTTCATCGAATTCTCCGAAGACTTTCCCTGTGAGCCAATGTGGCCTTGGATAAGATCCTACCATTGTTGTCGGAAGTAGAATTTCTTCTCCCCTTACTTTCATATTAGGATCCTCGTAGGTCTATTTCTGTTCATTTGTCACATATCCCTTTGATAATAAAGTAGGGCCCTATCCGTCTGCGCTCTTAAGAAAAGTAGCCTGTAGAAAATGAGCCTCAGAAGACTTAGAAAGATACTTCAACCCTGTATCCGGAAGAATCGTCACAATATACTCTTTCTTATCGGCATATTGAGCGTACTTAAGAGCCCCAGCTATTGCTGCGCCGCCTGAACCGCCAGCAAGTATTCCCTCATCCTTCATCAAGGTCTCTACCATTTTAAATGACTCTTCATCATCTACCTGAATCACATCGTCGATATAATGAAAATCAATAACCCCGGGAATAAAATTTTTCCCTATTCCCTCTATTTTGAATTTAGTAGCCTTCTCAACTTTTCCGCTCCTTAAATAGGTACGATAAACCGAGCCTACGGGCTCAACACCGATAACCTTTACATTGGCTTTTTTCCCCTTAAGGTATCGCCCAATTCCTGAAATTGTGCCCCCTGTTCCTATACCACAGATAACTACATCCACCTCTCCATTCGTGTCTCTCCAAATCTCCGGACCAGTAGTTCTAAAATGAGATTCAGGATTGATAGGATTAAAATACTGATTGAGGTAAGCTCCACTTCTTTGTTTAGCAATTTTCTCTGCTACACTGTAGTAACTCCTCTCATCGTCGAATAGAAGCCCTGCTGGAGTAAGAATCACTTCCGCTCCGAAAGCTCTAAGTGCTTTAATTTTTTCTGTGCTTACCGTTTCAGGTAGTACAAGCATACATCTGTAACCTTTAACTGCAGCCACCATAGCAAGTGACGTGCCCGTGTTTCCTGAAGTAGCTTCTACAATAACATCCCCTGGCTTAAGGTCACCTCGCTTCTCTGCATCTTCTATAAAATAAAGGGCGACCCTATCTTTGATACTTCCGGTAGGGTTAAAAGACTCCAGTTTAAGGTATATCTCTGCGTTTAGACCTTCTGTTATTTTTTCAAGTTTAACGAGGGGCGTGTTCCCTATAAGTTCCAAGATCCCCTTTTTAATTTTCATGATTCATTCCACCTTAATCAGTTTAGCCCAAGTGTTAATATACAGTCCGTGGTTCCTGTTATTCTGAAAATGTTCGAGTTGTTCTTTTCATCACTTCAATATGGCTCTGTTTACCGACAGGGTATGGCACAATAACGGGAAGCTCGACTCCTGCCTCTCTGTGTTTTTCTAACTTCTTACGGCATCTCTCTTCAGGACCAATCAGTGCCATTGTATCAAGGAATTCTTGAGTAAACGCCTCAGAAGGCTCCACACCTGACCTTATCTTGTCAACAATGTCCTCGAAACCTACGTTTCTAAAAAGACGCTGATAGAATGGAAGCCTTGCATAGCCTACAAAGGCACTTGCAGCAGCCCTATAAGCGCTTTCTAAGTCGTCTGAAATGAAGGAATAAATTCCGTTTGTAATTTCTATATCTTGAGGTGAACGACCTGCCTTTTCCGCACCTCTTCTAACAGCATTGGTTAGTTTCCTAATATGATCGGGAGTTGCAAGATTAGGCATAAAGCCATCCGCCACTTCTCCTGCTAGTTCCGCCGCTCTCTCTGTAAGCCCAGAAATGTAAATTGGAAAGGGAGCAATCTCTCTCTTAATAGTCAAAAGCGGTGAACTGCCATCTTCAAATGACCTTACCGCCAATACATATTTACGCATCTCCTCAATTGGGTCTCCCATATCAATTCCAAAACGCTCATTTACGGGTTTATGGCTTACACCGACTCCAAGCACCATCCTTCCACCAGAAATCTCTTGAACTGTGAGCGCCTCAGCGGCGCACATCACGGGACGGCGCATGTAAATATTGGTAATCCAAGTGCCGATCTTTATTTTGGATGTTACTTCGGCAAAGACCTGGGCATTGGCGATAGCACTATATGGCGGAAGCTCAGGAGAAAATATCGCCTCGAATCCTGCTTCCTCGTTTTCACTAGCAAGAGCGCGGAGATCCTCAACACTACATCCCCGAACAGGTGAAACAGTTGCAATTCGTTTCATTTCTCATCCACCCTTTAGCTTCTTTAAAATCCTTCTTGCCCGCTCGGTCCCCTTTTGCTCAAAGAATCGTATTACCCCCTTTCGATAAACACCGGTCTGCGCTTCAGAAATAGCTTTGGGTAGGGACTCTCTGAAATGCTCAAGAGCCCACATATCCGGCCTTGAAAGATTAAGCCGAATATACTCGGTTGCGCCTATATTGCCTAATCCATCTCCCGGATATACAGCCACCCGGTGCTTAAATAAAGCTACAGTCAACTCCTGAGCGCTCACGCCGGTTTTCGAGACGTCAATGACCATAGAAAATCCATATTTAGGTTCCACGGGTATTGATACGCCGGGTGTTTGGCTAACCGTTTCTTTAACATGAGTGTAATTTCGGCGAATAATGGCCTCAGATTTTCTTACATATTCCTCATCCTGCAAAGCGGCCAAAGCTCCGTATTGGGCAACTAAATTCGTGTTGAGTCGGGTTAAAGCAACCTTTGCCATAAGGCATGCTCTCATTAGGTCTGGATGTCCAGCCAGAAACCCTAGACGAACGCCGGCCATACCGTAGCCATGGGAAACGCTGAAGGTTGAAACTACATTATCTACATTCGTCTCTTTCCACAAAGAAGCCATTGGATAGTGAGTAGCATTTGGGTCAATCCGGTGAGTGTTATGAGTGATGTCATCTATTATTACGATATTCCGATTTTGAGCTATCTCCGCCAGAGCAATCAACTCGTCCTTTGTCTGCACCGTACCGAATGGATTCAACGGGTTGCATAACAAAACAACCTTTGTGCGGGGCGTAATTCTCTCTTCAACCTCATCAGGGTTCAAGCGATAACCTTTTTGTTCCGTAAGAGGAATCCTTATGGGGACTCCACCTGCCATAAGGATCGCTGACTCAAAGTGAAAATAGCCGGGGTCTGTTATGATAACTTCGTCTCCGGGATTAACAAATGTTTGAAGAGTATAGGAAATCCCGGCCTGCGCTCCTTCAGTCCCAATAACTTCGAAGGTCCTATCTCTTTCTCGCTTGAACTTTGTTCGGGCGGACACATCCCGAAGGGGATTTATAAGATCCGGGGAGTATGGATTCATATTTTCTGCAGTTGTGCATTTTTGCATAACCATCACTGCGCTCTCAGGCGGACCGGCATAGCAAGTCATCCAGCCCAGATCAGCCCATTCTTTAGGGTCCAGGTCAACTCTACCCTCTCTATATACCTCCTGAGGATTCATATCTAGTATCTGTATGGCATCACGATAGCTCATATAGTTCCACATACCATGAGGGCTCTCCATTACGGACTTAATTCTATTTGATAAAATACACTTCAAAGCTGACAAAGCTTGAGTTTCATCTTCCCATCCTAGAACAAATCTCTCCTTTTTCATTAGTTGCCCCTACATTAATTTCTCATCATAACCACTGCATAAACTCCGTAGGGATCCATGGTGACTTTCGGCTCTTTAAATCCAGCCTGCTCTGCCCATTTTACTATCTGCTCTGCGGAGCGCAGATGCCAAACGCACCTCTCTCCATCTCGATTCTTGAGTGCCCTTGCAATGAGTTCTATCTGAGGGTTGTAAGTCTGGACATTAAATAGAAGTGCTTCCGGATTAAGAAACTCTCTCAGATCACAAAGATGCCTGCGTATTAGGTCGTCGTCATGTATAATTCCATAAAGACCGATCTCAATTACAAGGTTGGGGTTTAGGGGAATCGATTTGAGACACTCGACATCAAGCGCATCACCCTGCTCGAAGCGGATTTGCTTTAGGAGCCCTCTCTTTTCAGCAATACCTTTACTCTCCTCGAGCGCCACCCTGTCTATATCCCGTAAAAGGACTTTAACATCCTTGTATTGCCCGTCTCTTAAAACATCATAGATATAGTCAGCTTTGCCTGAAGCTAAGTCTACGATAAAAGTCGGCTTGTTTTTTCTCTCCTCAAGGTAATCAATAAGAACATTCTGCGTGATTTGTTTTACAGCCCTAAAGGCTTTACAAGTAATCTGATTTAAAAACGCTTTATCTATTAGCCGTCCGATGTAGAGTTTTCCATGAGGCTCATTTTCATAGATGTAGTTCATAATCATTCCTGAATCAAAACCGTGCGTGTAGCCGATTTTTATTCCTTCCGAAAACGTACTGATTGTTTGCAGAAGGAGCGATACCGCCCCGTAATACCACCTCTTAGGAGAGTGTAGAGGGAGCGGTTCTACTAACTCCTCAAACGAGGGGATTCTTTCATTATTTCTCACTTTATCTTGATAGCGCGCAATATTTGTTTCTCTTTCTTTTATATACAATTTTCTGTCGAAGTACTCCTCAGATCGCATTTAAATTCACCAGAAGACAATAAACTACATCTTGGTTTTTTTTATTTCCTCATCTGGTAGGCGCATAACACATATATGCGTTTCCTACCCGTGACGGCCCTCACATCGCTGTCATTCCTCCATCAACTACAAGAGATGACCCCGTGATAAAAGAGGCCTCATCCGAAGCGAGAAAAAGTGCCGCGGCTGCAATGTCCTCCGGGTTGCCGTACCTTCCTATAGGATACTTTGCAAGCCGGGCGCGACGTTTTTCTTCAGTATCATCTGTCTTTAGCAAATCTTGTATGAGAGGAGTTAATGTGGTGCCGGGAACTAAACAATTTACCCGAATCTTATGGGAAGCAAGATCTAAAGCCATATTCTTAGTCAAAAGCGCCACGGCGCCCTTTGCGGCACAATAAGCAGCAAGCTTGGGTACTCCTACCACACCTGCTACTGAAGAAACGTTTATAATAGAACCCCCTCCGTTTCGGATCATAAGGGGCACTGCATGCCTGGAGCAGAAGAATACACTCTTGACGTTAACATCAAAAACCTTATTCCAATCCTCTTCTTTAACCTCTAAGATGCTTCCGATATTTTGCATTCCAGCATTGTTAAAAAGAACATCAAGACGACCAAATCTCTCTTCTGTCACATCGATCATCTGCTTTACCTGTAGTTCTTTGGTGACATCAACCTGAAAGAAAGTACTCTCACCGCCTTGAATTTTGATCTCTTCTACTGTCTTTTTTGCTGCAGCTTCATCAATATCAGCTACAATAACTTTCGCTCCCTCTCTCGCGAACATAAGAGCCGCAGCTTTACCTATACCTGAGCCGCTTCCAGTGATAATAGCAACTTTATACTTTAGTCTCATTATTAATCTCCTTTTATTGTTTTTAGCCACGAAGTATATAGAGTTTACGGAGTGGATTGATTAATCAAACCCTTTACTAAAATCTCTCTGTGTTCTCTGTGAACACCGTGGCAAAAACATTCAATTCTCAAAAACAACACGGACATGAACCCCCTCCGTGTTCTTGCTCCCAAGGATGGGGTGTTTCCCCCTCCAGTACCACATCTTCACTTTCACAGCGTGTACAAACCCACTTATCTGGAAGCCTTAATCCCTTAAAGTACAGGGTCTCAAAACGATGGCCGCAGCTTTGACAACTCAGTGAATAAATCGGCATATTCCCACCCCCTATGACAGATCCTCCAAGGATTTCATACCCGCCCTTAATCTAGATAGCTGTATGAAATGGGTAGGATTTAAAAATAGCTCATTCAGATTAGCCATATCATCTATTGTCGCGCCATTACGAATTAAGTACTCCAGATACTGGAATGAATCTTTGGCTCCGTACCCCACATGTTGAGCTCCTATCAATTTCCTCGTCTTTGCATCGTAGATGACCTTCTGAAATCCGTTAAGCCCCGTTCGTATATGACTCAACAACATAGACCTTTCCGCTAGAGGAATCGGGCAAAGGCCAGGAAAATCCTTCACCGGCATCCTTATTACAAAAACTTTCTCAAGCTTCTCCTTCGCTTCCTTTTCTGTCATACCTATCCACGTTATTTCGTAAGTGGTATGAAGAAAATCTGGAAAGAATTCCGTATCAAGCTCAGCGTGAGTTCCTAATATGTTCTTTGCCGCCACCATACCAGCTTTCCTTGCTTTCCACATCTCCATTGGGCCTCCCGTAACATCCCCTATTGCGTAAACCCCCGAAGCGGTTGTTCTCATTGTCTTATCGACAACAATCTCATTTCTATTCCCGATCTGAATATCTAGAGGTTTGGTTATCTCGGAGTTTGGAATACATCCGGTTCCAAGAAATACCATGTCTGCCTTTATCGTCTCCTCCTTTCCATCTTTTCCCCTGACAGTTACAGACTCCACATGGCCGTTTCCGTTAATACTCATAAGCATTGTGTTGTCCATTATCCTCATACCCCTAAACTTCATTCCCTCGATGACATACTGCTTTACGTCTTCATCCAGATTAAAAGCAGAAAGAATAGGAGTCATTTCAACTAAGGTAGTATTGCAACCTACAGCATTAAAGAAAGATGCCCAGGGAATACCTGTCTTGGATGCACCAACCACCACTACATTATTTGGTTCATAGTCCAAGTCAAGGAAGCTTTCGTATGTATAAACCCCATTAAGGTTGTTTCCTGGAACGTTTGGAATTGCTGCCCTTGAGCCTGTACCTACAACAAGGTTCTTGGTCTTAAAAATTTTCCCTTCAACTTCTACAGTGTTTTTATCGATAACTTCTGCTTTTCGATTAAGAATAAACTTGAGACCTAGTTGATGTTTGCTCTGGTAATACATTATGTCATATGCATGATTTCTTCCTTCGAGAAAATCCTTAATCATAGGCACCATCTCTACTTTTCCGTTACTTACTGGTATCTTTGGATACCACTTTTTATTATCAAAGAGCCTTGCAAAATCAAGCTCCACCGCTATGTCAAAAAGGTAGTGATGGATAACACATGCATTTTTAGTACATTTCCCACCTAAATGGTTATCCTTATCAATCGTTAATTGTTCACCTCCCATAGCTCTAAGATAGCTAGAGCCGAATCTTCCTCCGGCGCCGCCGCCGATGAAAATTGCATCGTATTCCTTCACCGAAGAGTCATAGTTATCAATTGGCTTTGAACCATCGTATAACTTCATGCTAATACCTCCTCAAAAGCTAATATGTTTCTAGCCCCTTTTTGCAGTAATGTATCTCACAACTAGCCTTCTTTACTCATTTCTCCTTCGACTCAAAATTAAATCTGATAAGCCGATAAATTACACAATCTGCCAAGGACAGACTTCATTTTAAATGAAGCCTGTCCTCACCAAATACAACTTTTTCAGGCTACCTTCTTCGCAAGCTCAGCTCTTACAAGATTAGCCCCGGCAACCAGAGCCTTTAGCTTCTCGGTAGTGATATACCGCTGAAGGAGAATCAATCCACAGTCGGTAGTCAGACCCAATCGATCGGCGGGGACATGACTCAGTACTTTCCTGATGCGTCCGGCAACTTCCTCTGCAGTCTCAGTAATTGTGCTCTTTACATCAAGGACACCGGCAGAAAAATCCATATTCTTTGGAAGCGGATGTTTGTCGAATGCGTTGAGGTCGTCAATATTCCTCTCGCGCCCAAACTCTATATTGAGCACGTCTATTTTTGCGTCGTAAGCTCTAGGAATTACAGCCCAGGCTCCTTTGGGACTGTCTCCCTTGCGGAGGTGAATCGGATAAGCATCTCCAGTTTTAGCAGTTTCATCTGGGTAATAACCGGGTGTTCCTCCCCAGTTGCCGAAACAAACATGACACACGATCTTTGCCTTCTTTACTCCCTGTACTGCTCTATTGAAAGCATCAATAGCCCAATCCTCTATTATGTAAGGCCAGGTGAACTCATCTATCTGGATAAAATCAACGCCGAGTTCATCGAGTTCTAAGATATCTTCGTTATAGGCAGCGGCAATATCCATGGCCAGTTTTCTTTTATCGTTATAGTGCTTGTCATTAGTTGCTTGCGCCAGAACCTGAACACCCGTGTACTGAATCTTAATAGGCTTGTTCGTCGCTTTCTTGAGAGCCTTTGCTACAGGCACCATCATAGGGACTTTTCTCCTTATGGGACCCACACATGTAGGAGCGTAAAGACGGCTGTAGATGGGAAGTCCAATTAGCGGACCGTATGGCTCATAACCCGTCATCCTCTCAGGATAGTAATAAAGAATTCTTCCGTAAGCACCCACAGCCTGGAGTCTCCCATCACAGATAATATCAAGCCCTGCAGCTTCCTGGTCATGAGCAAGAGCAAGCATAGCGTCCTCAAATGCTTCAGCCTCTGGGGTGTCCATTATAAGGTCACCGTAAGGAACGTTAGAGAAATGTGAAAAACTAGCCAGGTGATCAAACCACCTGGGGTTCGGGTAATTACCCACCATTGTGGTGGGAAGCATTATCTCTTGACCTCTTACTTTCATGGGTTTTTACCTCCCTTTGTGTTTTCGTTTCCTTAATGCCTACATTCTTTTTTTCTTGGTTCTCGTAGCTTTCAGCATACCAAGCTGATCAATCACCTCCTTTCCCTAAGCGGGATAGTTGTAACAAAGCTATTGTTCTTTTTTGCCTCTTGGTCCTCTAGCTCTCAGCATGACCAAGCCGATCAATCACCTCCTTCCCCTAAGTGGGATAGTTGTAATAACCCCGGTAACAGCGGTTCTCCAGAAGCACCATCGGATGGGAGATAACAGAATCTATTACGACAGCACCACTCAGGCGATTTACGTCATACTGGCATAATATGGTGACCTCTGGATGGTTGTCGGTAATACGATTTAACTTCGCTTCATATTCCATCATCGTTTCAACACCGGGCAAACCTTTTAAGTACCAGGTCATCTCCCCTGAGCAAAAAACCTTGCTGTAGCCCATCTTTGAGGATTCTTCTAAAGCCGTTTCCCAGAAAGAGAACATCCTTTCCATATCGAAGTAGCCGTCTTTTAAGTAAACCTCTGAGGAGTCAAATATGCATAAGCTCCCGCGTGCCGTAAGTTCCTTCACATTAATTCTTCTTTCTTCTAGCAAGGAGTAGAGCTTTTCTTCTTCGGTTGCGTCCCGAACATAAAGCACCCGATGACCGCGTTGGAGGTAGTCGGCTAAGAATGGAACCACCGCATCCAACTGCTCTTTCTCACTCCGGAAAAAGAGGGAAAAATGATTTGCCTTGCTTTCCTCTTCTTTGAATGTCTCAATGCACTCTAATAGGTCGCTTAACAGAAATCGCCTTTCACCTCTCCCTCCAATCCTATAACACTTGAGCTTACCCTGATTAGACCATCTTCTAATTGAAGCTTCACTTACCTTAAGAAGCTTTGCCGCCTCCTCAGTGGTTAGAAACTTCGGTTCGTCTACCATCATTAAACCTCCTTGGTTCTGAGTTTTTATCTAGTAAGTAAACCGCCATCCACAATAAGCAGATGCCCGGTTACGTAGTCAGAATCGCTCGAAGCAAGAAAAACCGCCGCTCCGCTTATATCCTCTGGCATCCCTATCTTTCCCCATGGAATCCAGTCTTCCACCTCCTTTCTAAGTCCAGGATTATCCAGCCGCCATTTGGTCATGGAGGTCTCGACCATCCCCGGACATATGGCGTTAACGTTAATTTTGTGTTTTGCGTAATCAAGTGCCATTGCTTTGGTAAGAAGCGACACTCCCCCTTTAGACGCCGTATATGCTGCCCTCCCTGGGAAGGCTACAATACCCGCTGTGGAGGAGAGGTTAATGATTTTTCCTCCTCCTTGTCTTATCATCTCTGGGATTACTCGTTTTGAGCAAAGATAGACACTCTTTAAATTGGTAGTTATTACCCTATCCCACTCCTCTTCGGGTGTGGTGTGAAGAATCATAGCCTCTTGAGAGCCTGGAACTCCGACGTTGTTTATCAATACATCGACCCGACCGAATTTCATTAGGGTTTCAGTCGCCATGTTATCTACATCACTCCATTTAGTTACATCTGTCTTTTTTGTTATGCTTTTGCTTCCGGTTTCATTAACCTGTCTCTCAGTTTCTCTGGCCGCTTCCAGATTCACATCTACTATTGCAACGTTTGCGCCTTCTCTACCGAAGGCAACAGCAATAGCTCTTCCGATTCCTGAACCTGCCCCTGTAACAATCGCTACTTTTCCCTGTAACTTCATAGTTACTAATCTCTGTGATTATCTAAAAACATTCTTCCATCAGCCACAATAACTTCATTCTCATTCACAAAAACCGGGTTTAAATCCATCTCTTTTATCTCTGGAAAATCAACTAATAAGGAGGAAATCATCATCACTGTCCGCTTTAGTTCTTCAAGGTCGACCCCCCTCTCACCACGATAACCTCTTAATAATGGATAACCTTTTATCTCCTCTATCATCTCTTGAGATTCGAGTTCGGTTAAGGGAGCCAGTCTATAAGACACATCTCTCAAAGCCTCAACAAAAATACCTCCCATACCGAATACCATTAAGGGGCCAAAATTAGAATCTCTTACCGATCCTATTATTACTTCTTTGCCTTTAACCATTTCCTGAACGAGAATCCCCTTGATCGTGGCTGAAGGCGTTTTTAATTGAACGTTCTTTTGAATTCTCATATAAGACTCTTCAAGTTGAGAAGCATTTTTTATTCCTATCTCAACACCACCGGAATCAGATTTGTGAACTACATCCGGGGACACCACTTTTAAAACCACCGGGTATCCGATTTCGTTTGCTGTCCTAACTGCTTCATCAAATGAGGAACACATCCGTTCTTTGGTTACTCTGATCCCATAAAGTGAGAGTATCTTCTTTACTTCTGGCTCAAATACGTAGTTTCTGTTTTCTTTGCTGACCTCCATGAGAATCTCTTTGACTTTTTCTTTCCGTGCTTGTGGTGGTGGAGTTGTGCTTACATCTAAACTTTTAATCTTATTTACATAGTCTGCATAACCAGCGATATACCCCACAATCCTTGCACTCCTCTCCGGCCACTCATAACAGGGTATTCCCGCTGACTGGAGTATTTCCGTATTTTTCAAATGCTCCCTGGTGCTCACCCAGCAGACGTACACAGGTTTTTGAACTTTCTTTACCTTCTGGTAATGAACTACGGTATCCCTTACCGCCTCGGCTACCTCCTTCATCATCGCAGATCTTTGAAGGAGTATAGGAATGATGATATCTATGTCAGGACATTCAAAAAGGGACGCTATACTCTTACTATAGAGCTCGGTGAACCTGCTCCATAAGGGAGTCACATCTATGGGGTTCCTAGGACTGGCATAAGCCGGAAGCACATTTCTTAATGTATCCTGATATTCATTGGGTAGTTCGGGCACCACAAGACCGGATTCTTCCAACAGGTCGGTTAACTCAACTCCAGTACCGCCAGAGTTCGTTACTATTCCAACTCTCTTGCCATGGGGAAGTGGCTGGAAATCCAAAGCCTTGGCAAGGTCTATCATCTCCAAACCGCTTCTTACTTCGATTATCCCAGCCTGCCGAAAAGCTGCCCTATAAGCTTCTAAATTTCCTGCAAGTGATGCGGTATGAGAAAGAGCTGCCCTTTTTGAGCCTTCTGTACGACCGGTTTTAACCAGAATCACAGGCTTTCTAGGGGTAACCTCCCTTGCCATTTCAAAAAATTCTCTACCCTTAGAAATCGTCTCTGCTAGGAAACATATAACCTTTGATTCAGGGTCTTGACCTAAATAACTAAGAATTTCATAATCCTGAAGGTCGCACTTATTCCCAGGAGCGATAATTTTTGCAAACTTCATGGAGTGGTCTAGAGCAAAGGTGTATATAGCCATTCCATAAGCACCACTCTGTGTTACCAGCGAGATCCTTCCACCCCTCTCAGGAGACCCTAAGGCAAGGGATACATTCAAACCGATATTACAGTTGTAAAGACCGAAGCAGTTAGGACCTAAAACCCTTATTCCGTATCTCTTCGAGGTATCTACCAATTTTTCCTGTAATCGTGCTCCCTCCTCTCCAGCTTCAGCAAATCCACTGCTTATCACTACAGCACCTTTTACTTCCTTTTCACCGCATTGACTCATTACTTCAGGCACTTTCTCTGCAGGAACAAGGACAACCGCCAGGTCTACATCAATAGGAACATCCTTTATATCTCTATAAGCCTTAAGACCAAAGACCACATCTTCGTTAGGGTTAATAGGGAAGATCTCTCCTTCATATCCTGCTTGTGTTATGTTTTCCATGAATACATATCCCATGCTTCCCTTACGGTTGGAAGCTCCTATGATAGCAACAGATTTGGGAGTAAAGAAAAAATCGAGGTTCATCTTAATTTAGTTCCTATATTTACAAAGAGAATTTCCTTTCGA
This sequence comes from Thermodesulfobacteriota bacterium, assembly GCA_035559815.1. Lineage (NCBI taxonomy): Bacteria > Pseudomonadati > Thermodesulfobacteriota > Thermodesulfobacteriota bacterium. The sequence continues at coordinate 130,767 of DATMAT010000023.1, read as the reverse complement.
TTTCCTCCTCAGGGAATTCTCTTTTACGAATATCAAGAGAATCAAATTGTCGTATAAACTCTAATTCAGCCGGAGAAGGAAGCTCGACTACTCTTAAATCAGGATGAATGACTGGTTCAAAACCGGTATTTGCAATGACATCGTCTACAGTGGTATCCGGGTAAAGGAATCTCAACCTCATAGACTTACTTTTTTCCTCAAAATCAAAGACACCGAGATTGGTAATTACCCACTCTGGGCCATTACCCAAGAGTCCGAGTTCCTTCCTACTCCCATTAGGAGTTCTATGCCCAACTGCAGTTATGAAATCCACCTTCGGAACAATGGTAAAGACCTTCCCACGTGAAGACTGCCGGGCTCGATGTCTTGTAGTCCAAAGGACCAGGTTTTTTACATCACACGAGAGCTTTGCTCCCCCTCCGCCTCCAGGAAGCTTTACCTTGATCTTCTCGATACCCCCGATTGCAGTTACATTGGTATTCCCATACATATCGATCTGGGCACCTGAAAGGAACATCCTATCAATATCGCCTCGTGAGCCTAAATCGAAAACATAGTCTATTGAAAGTACACCAAGGCTTTGTTCAAGCATCGTCCAGTCATGAGTAGTAGGCGGAAGAAAGGGAGGGTTAGGGTCTAGCCCACCAGGGTTTCCCCCAATATGTACTATATGAGGAGCATGGGTATTTTTAGCCAGAAGTACTGCTATCATTGCAAGCGGGGATGATCCACCATAAAAGAGCAATTCCCCGTCCTTTATGGTATTAGCCATTAACTTAATAAAGAGCTCATCTATTGTGCACTGAGATATGCTATTCATGCCATTTCACCAACGCTAAAGATCTCCTTCCAGGCACTGACACTCCTTCCCCATCCCTCAAGCTTTTTCATTTTTTCTTTTCCGCCTATAAGCCTGATATATTCTTCTTGGGATACATCATAGACATATTTATTAAGATATTCTTTCTTAAATTCTTCTAAACCTTTCTCCGTGGCTTTTACGTATTCTGCCATATGCTCTCTATCATAAGCGTAATTAGGGTAGCAATTAGTGGGATGTGCTCCATAAGGGACTTCTACGACTGCTGTAACCTCAAAGTAAGGTATGGTTGGTTTTAGAGATCTCATCTCCTCGGGGCTTACCACTTTTTCAGCGGAGATAATCACCTTTTCTGAGGCTCTTGCAAGTATAATGTCGGAGGTGAGGGGCTCTTCGATTCTAACGTTTCCTAAAGTATCAGCAAACTGTGCATGAATCAATGCCACATCGGGTTTTAGTGACGGAGCAAGAATTACTTTTTCTCCATCGAAGGGGGAGTCAATTTCTTTAAACTCCGGATGAAGTTTCAGAATATCTGTCCCACCAAAGCTGCGTTGAGCCACGAAGGGGAGTCCAAATGCCGAAGCCCTAAGTTGATTAATAAGAGTTACACAGTTACTCTCTAAAACTTTTACCTTCCCGGATTCACAAACTCTTCTGTAATTTAGAGCAATACCAAAGTCGAATTCAAAACCTACGTAGGTAACTTCTGCTACCCCTACACACCCAGATCCACAAAGCATATCCACATCAATCCCATGAGCATTTCCTATAATATGCAAATTGTGCTTATCCTGTCTGATGACTTCCCTTATAAGCGCCATAGGTTCCCGGAGGGAAAGTGCTCCCCCTAGAGCTACCTTATCACCATCTCGAACTAAGAAGACTGCATCTTCCAGGCTTACAACTTTGTTTGAAATAGGATACGTTGCCATAATCATTCCCTCATTTTCTTAACTAAAAGGTCCCTTTATCCCAATAAACTTAAGTTCTGTCATCTCTTCTATGGTATACTTTACCCCTTCCCGTCCCAGGCCGCTCATCTTCACGCCGCCGTAAGGGGCATTCTGTTGGCGATAGATAGTGGACTCGTTTATCCATACCCCACCTACTTCCAATGCCTGGGCGAAGTAGAGGGCGGTGTTTAAGTTTTGAGTAAAAACACCAGCCTGAAGCCCATAAGTAGAATCATTAGCTAGCTCTACTGCTTCCTCATTAGTTCTAAATGGGATTATAGAAACTACAGGTGCGAACACCTCCTGACATACTACTCTCATAGAGGGTTTGACATCGGAAAGAACAGTTGGGTAGAAAACGTTTCCTTCTCCAGTTCCGCCTATTAATACCTTAGCTCCCTGCCTTTTTGCTTCGTCTACCCACTCCTTAGTTCTTCTCACCTCCGACTCTGATATCATCGGACCCATATCAGTGGTCTCCTCCAGGGGATCACCTATTTTTAGGCTCTTTACCAGGTTAATAAAGGTTCTGCGAAATAATTCTTCTACATCTTTATGAACAAGAATCCTCTGGGCGGAAATGCATACCTGACCTGCGTAGGCAAAGGAGGCGGGTACCAGAGCTCTTGCGGCAGAGTCGATATCGGCATCGGCACAGACAATATTCGGGGAGTTTGCACCGAGTTCTAAGGTTACTTTCTTTAGACCGCTTTTTTCTTTTATTTCCTTTCCTACAGGGACACTACCAGTAAAGGTTATCATTCTAACTCTTTCATCTTGGACGAGTACGCTTCCTACCTCTGGACCACTTCCCATAACAACATTTAAGGCTCCCGGTGGGAGCCCTGCTTCATGAAGTACTCTGGCAAGCTTAAGGGAAGAGAGAGGAGTTTTTTCAGCGGGCTTTAGAACTATCGTATTTTTTGCGGCTATCGCTGGGGCCACTTTGTGTACGACGAGATTTAATGGAAAGTTAAAAGGGGCAATCGCCCCAATTACTCCAAGGGGCTCTCTTACTACAAGGCCAAAACGCGATTCAGCACCTGCAACAGCATCCGTTGGAACAACTTCTCCACTGATACGATTTGCTTCTTCGGCCGCAAGCCGAAACACCTGAACTGCCCTTGAGACCTCTCCACGGGATTCACGAATCGGCTTTCCGGCTTCAAGCGATATAGTGCGAGCAAAATCCTCACTTAACTCTGCTATTAGACCAGATGTCTTATAGAGAATCTCACTTACCTTGTGGGACGGCATGTGTTTCGTAGTAGATTTGAAAGTTGTGAGTGCACTTTCGATGGCAGCTTCAACATCTTCTTTAGAAGCTATGCTTACTTCTGCTATAACCTCTCCTGTATAAGGGTTTGTCACATGGGTTACTTTGCCATTTTTTGCCGGTATATTCTTACCTCCTACCCACAATTCCCACTTTTCTTTGATATCTTTCTGCGGTGGCATTGTTCAATTCCTCACTTCTTTTTGTTATTATTAGCCCAACATTGCTCCATTTTATTATATTTTGTTTTACTTTGTCAATGCTTTTTTTACTTTGTTATATTTTTTACATAGTTTAGGGCACTTATCCTGCTTTGGATTAATCAAAGAGTGACATGGCGTCTTTCTGGACTCAAAAAAACACGTTAAAGATTGAAAGGTGAAAAGAAGAATATAGGGAGATAAGGACCTTAAAACCCTCTGGCTATAGTCGGCGAGAAAGAATTCTGGTATAAAATGCGTTATATCTTTTTGAACCTAATCTGAGGAAACTAATTTCACTTCTGAACAATCATAATATGCTTTTATATATTGAAAAAATAAATCAAAAAGCATCCTCTCCCTACCTAGAATTAGATTTGACCGGAATCTCTTCCACCTTTAATCTTACCCCTTCCTGAGTTATCACGCTTGGCACACGCTCTACCCCTAACCTCTCCAGTATATGGCTATCTCCCTTGTAAACCATTTGCCCTATCTTCTCGGCCGCTCTTGGGAGGTTTCCGTCAGTAAGAAGCACTAGAAGATTCTTATGGGATTTCTTCAGCTGGGGGATTATCTCCGTCTGGGACTCCTTTAAAGCTACGATCGTATTTGTAAGCTGTAACTTCTCAAGTGGATTAATGCTGCCAGATGACGCGATCACATGGCCTTTATGGTCATAGACAGGGGAAGTAACAATGATTGACGGGTCAACGTATCTCGTTCTCACCTCTTTTGCTTCAGGAATGTTCAGGGATACTTCTAAAGAACGCTCAAAATCCTCTCTCATCTTCTTATTTAGTTCTTCTGGGTTTACCTCCCTTGCTCGTTCCTGAATGTAGGCAAGCAAATCCACCTCTTCTATGGGATAGAGCTTTCCATATACTCCCAAGTCTTTCGGCTCAGCCTGCAGCGCGCAGGGCCGGACTACAACAAAAGTACCAAATAAGACAATTCCTAGAGCAATTACCTTTTTTTCCATTCCTTCCACAACTCCTTCACACACATAACAAATACAAATCCATTCCATAAAATAAGAGAACTCCAAACCAAGATGCCTAATATGGGTGAGGTATGATCCAGAATCTTACTAATTTCGTTCGAGAAAAAGGCTAAAGGTGCGCTAGAGAATATAAGAATTGATGTCCAATTCATCTGCTTTTTCCAGTTCCCGTACCTCTTTTCCATCTTTTTAGAATAATGGATAAGCCTTTCCTATTATCCATTCCTTTCTCACAAACCCCCAGTAACGTGAGTCATAGCTCGTTTGATAATCTCCCATAACAAAGTAGTAGCCTTCAGGAATTTTTCCCTTCCACTCGAAATGTTTTACCGGTATCCCTTTTGAATCTGTAGCGCGGGCAGTCCCGACATCGTGACCGTTGATATAGAAATAGAGTCCTTTTACCTCCAGTATATCCCCCGGACATCCGGTAAAGCGCTTAATAAACTTTGTACCTTCTCTCCAATAGGGATTGTCGGGACTATTGAAGTAAAAAGCCCCAAGCCCACCGCATTGAGGCTCAGTCCCTTTAATAATAGCGAATACTTTATAATCAATAGAAGGGGAAGCGTTCACCGCAAAAGTAACTCCCAGGCGGGGGAGAAGGACAAAAAAGAAAACCACTCCCCCAAGCGTAATCCAAAGCCACCGGGGCATAAAATAATAAGAGAGTTTCAGCTCATAGAACTCATTCTTCAAGCTTTCCTTTAAATTCATCGCTGATGTCTTTCCCCCCTGAAAGAACGGCATCTTTAACCATAATTAACTGTCCCTTTTTTCTGTACTCTTTCAGTACGCTATTAAATTCATCGAAGAAGGCATTTATTTCCTTTCCTGCTTCTTCCTGAGAAATAGTCTCATCTTGCATCTCTTTCACGATTTTCTCTCTTTCAGAGTCAATAATTCCCTTTATGTCGAGGATATAGAGCTCTGGTGAGAAAAAGTAGAGCCATCCCGCAACAACAGCACCCCCAATGACTGCTCCTAAGAATCCCGAAAGAATACTTTTTAACATGGTCTTACCTCAGCATATTTACCCTTGTCTCTTTTGCCTTTCATCCGTTGTGGCCTCAATACATTTCCCAATTGCTTCCTCGAGTCTTAATCCATCCCGGATCAATCTGTTAAGAAGCGCAACCTCATCCGGCTTGGTTGTGTAGAGCCAGTATGAGAAAGGGTCTACTACAAATCTTCCGAGGCCCATTCCCCTTTCGCTATTGTAGATGAAAACCTCCGAATATCTCCCCGGAACTGTGGTAAGACTCTCGACTAGATTCAAGAAATATGATGAAAGCATTAGCTTTCGTCCCTTCTTTATCTCCTCAAGACTTTCCCCCTTTTGTCTCAGCATCAGCATCCAGGCGGAATTCTCTGTTATAGCTTCCCCTACCGAACCCACTCTATAGAAATCGAGAAGACTCTGAGTGATTGAAATAAAGCTCCCTCCGTATTTTCTTGCCCTCCGGTAACCATGAGAGATAAATTCTGCGGCCATTTTCCCTCCCAGCAGGTCCCAGGCCTCATCTATCACCGCAAGCTTCTTTCTTCCTCTTTCTCCGAGATACATCGCCCGCGATATGTGATAGATGATAAGTAGAAGCATTGCGCTCTGGAGCTCGGGCTTTCCCTTTAGCTCTTCGAGCTCTATGAGGGTAAGGGAGTTTCCGAATGATATGCTTGCTTTTCCGGTAAAGAACCTTCCGTATTGTCCATGCTCTGAGAACGGATAGAGCATCCTGGCCAGGTCTTTTGCCCGGTGATAAGGGTCTTCCATGGCTTCGAGCCTTCTCACCACATCATCAATTTCAGCCTCTTGTCCCTTTTCATTCCACGATTCCTTTATTGCTTTCTCCACATAGGATTTTTCAAGGTCTGAGAGGACTTTTGAGGGACTGGCCATCTGGCAAAGGAGGGGTTTTAGAAGCTCCATGTCCTCTTTTATATTTACAACGTTCGAGAAGGGGTTAAGCGAGATATTAGAATCCTCACTAAATACTATGAAATCCCCTCCTATATACTTACAGAGCTTCTCGTATGACCGCCCGATATCCACAACAAATACCTGGGCACCTTCTGCAAGGTAGCCGGAGATAATATCGGAGGTAAGAAAGGATTTTCCCGACCCGCTCTGGGCAAACATCACACAGTTGTAATTCGAAGAGGATTTAAAGAAGTCCACCTGCATAATCTGTCCACGTCTTGAGATAAAAATAAGCGGTCCTCCTCTCGATCCCTTCCAGTCGATAGCTACCGGGGTAAGAGCGGCTCCCGCCGAGCTCGGTATTGTTTTTGCTCTTTTGATAAGCTTGTCCTGGAAAGGCTCAAGCCCCAGCGGCAGGCTCTGGAGTAGAAGTGGGAGCATAATGTAAGGGTCTTCCTGGATTTCAAAGTTTTTAGCCCTCCAGATTCCTCCTGCTACTTCTTTTAATTTCTCTGTTTCTTTCGGGGTTTTTCCACGAACAAAGAGGTTCAAATATCCTTTTATCGCCGTTTCCCCGTTTTCGAACTCCTGCATGATAATATCAAAGTTCTCGGCCTTCCGTCTCAGGCGAGGAATAAAATGTGTAATAAACCCAAACGACTGATGCTTCACAATAGATGCTTTTGCTGTAAGAGCCGACTTTGATTTGTTCTTATCCAACATTATAAAGTTTGCGCTAAGGAGAAAATAAGAAGGAATTTGCCTCATCGATTGAATTGAATCTCCGAAGAGCTCGTGGAAGCTGTACATATCCCAGACTTCCGGATAGATTCTTGGGCTAAGGCTCTTTAGCTCGTAATGATTAAGGAAAATCCCTCTTTCTGTGATTCTTATCTTTGTTTCATAATCTATGATCTGATGCCTGATTTCTTCATTCTTCTCATACCTGTCCCATGAAAGACTGTCTTCAGGATGCCCGGGATTAAAAAGCTCCACTAAAAGAGGAATTAGAGACTCAGGCGGAATGTCACGGGGTAGAAGAAATGCGCTCTCAAGTATTCCCTGAACAGATTCTCTGATTTTGTTCACCTCTTCTGTGTATCCATCCCAGCGGCTAAGGTCTATGTCCTCTTCATGAAGAAACCCTTTCTTTTTCAAAGGATGGGGGATTTTTATAGAGACCAGGAATCTGAAATCTCTTACCGGATGGCCCAAAATATCCTTAATGTTATCCGTATAAAGCTTTGCTCTTTCCTCGGTAAATCTTTTAAAATTGGCCGAACGGCTCATCTTCCAGATCTCGAGCTGCGGAAAAATCCGTTCAGATGCAAAAACATGCCACTGGATAGTTGAATTTGTGGGAAAAAACTCTGAGTTGTAGAGTCTTGAAATAATCTTGTGAGTATCGGAGCCTGCTTCAAGAAGCGGGTTTATCTCAAATATGAATCCAAGAGATCCGTCCATGAGTAGATAAAGACCCTCTTCGTAGGCTATATAGGGAAGCCAGTCCGAAAGGGGTTCACGCTTAATTCCCTCCTTAAGCTTATTCTGCTGTATTCCCATCGGTTACACTCTCCAAAGGTATAATATTTCCTGACTCTTCAACTTCTTTATTTCCAAAAATCCATCTTCCGGAATTCACGACGAGATAGATGTAGTTTCCTCCGTGGAGCGCTCCGTTTTTATCTTCCCAGGGAGCGACCCAGACCCTCAGCACATCCGGTGGAGTGCGAAGGGGAACTACATTGGGTTCATCAGATTTCAGACCAGGATTAAAGCTAATGGCGGTACTGGCTGACGAGCTTGAAGCTTGTGAGCTGCTCCAGTTTTTTCCTTTAGTTTTTACATATGAAATTTCACCAGTCCCTAATTTTCTCGGTCTTTTTTCCTTTTCCAGTTCTCTCAGATTTCTCTCTTCTTCCTTTTTCTTCTCTAATTCACCGGAAAGCGAATCTTTATATACGGTGGATACACTTTCGCAAGATACCCCCTCACCGTAGGAACACCCGTATTTTGGTCCTCCACAGGCCTGAAAAATTAAAATTGAAAGAGCTAAAGTGATAAAAAATGCTAATTTAGTTTTCATCTTTTCCCTTCTTCTAGCTTTTTTAGAATTTCTAACTCCAGGTTCCTACTTTTTCCTTGTTTATCTTCCTTAAGAAAACTCCTCTCTTTTGATTTTTCCTCATCCGGTTTTTTAGTAATGTTTCCTTCCTGAAAAACACCCAGTTTTTTTGGTTTCACGTCACTACCGATAGAATCAGGCAAATTTTCCTGGGGAAGATTGGGGAAAGCGGATATATCTATCTCCGAAGGCTCCGTTTTTTCATCCGATTCATAGAAAGAAGTAGTGGTATCTTCTGGAATTGAGTCTCTGGCCTCGCCAGAAATAAGCCTCCCTCTGGGAGTTAGCTCTTTTCCTTCAAGCACCACGACGTCTACAGTCCTGCCCGAATCTATTTCCACGACCGGAAAGACCTCATCCGCAAGTTTTAGGTAGTAATCTGCCAGTTTCTCAGCAGCCCTTGAGACGCCTCCTCCCGCCGCCACAAGGCCGATATCCTTTAATTCATCGGGTCCTACCGTTACCGTGCCCCCGGCGCCGATACTGGTAACGGTACTAAAGGAGCTAAACGCCTGTCCTATTCCGCTGGCAAACCCGGCAAGAAGTGCTCGGGATAAAAACTGACCCTGCTTGGAAATAAGCCTTCCGCGAATCCCTACTTTTCCGTCCTCTCCCGCAACGTACCCTTTTACCTGGGTATCGATTACCTTCCCGGACTTAAGAACACAGGAGATAGTCTCAAGTCTTATGTATGCCCGTTCTGAGGCTAAATCACCGTATCCGCCGCCTGTGGCAAAACACTCTTTTACATCGAGTCTTCTTAGATTTGGAAGGTTAGCCGGCTCTGATAAACGAATCAGCACCGGATAGGGGTTACCCCTTGCCTGAACCCCTGTAGGCGCATCGAGACCACTAAGCAGTATTCCCTTCACAAAGCTTCCGGATGGTATCCAATTTCCTTTGCCTAGAGTAGACTCTTCTTTTTGGGGACTGATTTGAGCCTGGCCTGAAACTATGGATGCAGTCTCAGGAGAAAATACCCGGATTTGAGAGGGAATCTTTTCAAGCGTTCCTTTTCCATTTTCAAAGCTTGGCGGTGGTGGTGGGGGAGGCGGAGAAAATACATTCTTTCCAGGCGATAAAGGCGGCAGCGGTGGGGAGCTTTCTTTTTCTTCTTTTGCCGAGAGCTTCTCTTTAAGGGATTTGATTTCCTTAAGGAGTTCTTTTTGGGAGTTTCTCAGTTTGTCTATTTCCTTCTCGGCAGAGGCACGCCATTTTTCCTTCTCTAAATCAGCCGTTTTTAAAACCCTGGTCTTTTCTTGCTCTCTTTTACGCGCCCCTTCTTCTTCATCCGATGTGAGAAGTGCTATAACTACAATAGTCCCCAGCAGTATAAGACCTATACCAAGGACCTTTCCCCGTCTTCCTTTTAATCTCCGATTAATCATGTCGCGACCTCTTTACGATGAATAATTTGCAGGTTTCACCTGTGGCAAGATCATATTTATCAATGCTTATTGCCATGATTCCTTTTTGGTAGAACATCTCTTCGCTCAGATTTACTTCGACTGAGCTTATATTTTTGATTTCATACAACTCCCCTTGAAATACGGGTCCCTCAATCACATAAGCCTTTCTTAAACTAACTCCGTTTAGCATCCAGCCTTCATCTTTTGGATAACTGGCTATATATCCGGAAGGGGCGCTTCTCTTAAAGAGGAAGAGCATGATCTTTTTTATTGTCCCTTCATAGGAATTATCTTCTACGAAATTCCAGCTAGAGGTAGAAAGGCCATCTTTTGTATCTCTTACCACGATTGTTTCAGCAGGAATGTCTTTGGGAACCAGGATTAGAGAAATGTTTTTTTTCTTTGTAGAGATAAAAAGCTCGGCAGGATGTGAATCGGGAACTTTTACAAATATATTTCGCTCCTTGATTTTTACATCTATAGCCTTGGATGATAGAGCCTCAATTACAGGCTCGGGCATTTCTATACGGTTTATGTCCCGGCTTGACACTGTTACGAATATGCTTTTATCTTCGTCGATTGCTTCGATTACGGTTGTAGCCCAAACTTTATTTGCTAAGAGAAAAATACTCACAACCATAACTACTAGCTTAATACTATTCATTCTCATCTTGCTTTCACCTTCCGGAATCCGTAGTGACATTAATGTTCTCTATCAAGGGTTTTCCCCCTTCAACTTTGAAGGAAAAGATATAGCGTACTATCTCATCGCTTGTCGGAGTTTTCCCCACAAACCGCACCTGTCTTCCCATGACGCTTACCTCTTTGCCGGATGTGGAAACCTCCTGGGAGAAGAACGCCTGAGAAATTCCAACACTTTTTATCTCATCCCCTAGACTTATAAGTTTATTTTCGATCAAACCGTAGTTATTGGGATGAACGTATGAGAGAAACGTCCTTATGTTGAAGTCAACGCTTTCCGGAGTGAAAGAAGCGATGTAGGGAATGAGAGATAGCGCCCACTGCTCGAAATAATCCTCAGAAGGCAACCCGTTTTTTACGGAAAAATCCTTTTCCAGATACTCAGGCACATAAATATTGACTGTGGTCTTCCTTAAAGAAATAAGCATAAAAACCCCTTCAGTTAGAATTCCGATAATTAGTAAAAGTATGAAGAACCGGAGCAGTCCGTTTTCTTTTTCCAGGTTTTCCCATCTTTCTCTGAATACCCTTATTCTCATTTTTATTTTTTGCCACTAAGGCACGAAGGCACTAAGAAAGAAATTTAAATTTTGGTTTCTCTTGGTGTCTTGGTGTCTTCGTGGCTAATTTACCTCCTATTCTATAAACTCCTCATGGTAGCTTTCAGGCTTGAGCCCGATTAATCCATGCCAATATCCCCAGTGCATTAGATACTCCGCTCCCCGGCCTGCTTTTAGCTTTTGGAGAAGATAGGTAGCTGAAATCCCTGAAACAAGCCCAATTGCCGTTGATCCCAGAATGATTCCAATTCCAAAAAGTCCCGCAAACAGGCAAACTTCGTCAATCTCCCACCAGAGGATTTGGGGAAGATCGTCTATATACCTGGGAATCCTTACCTGCATTTCTGCCACTCCTTAACTATTTTTTCCTGGATTTTATCCCAGAGGTCCCTTTCAAAAGAGAAAACGTTTTGCCATTTTCTTATTCCATTATCCACAAAACTGCGGTTAGGCGGCTCGCATTTTACTTCACCGTTTATATGAACTATTTTTATCCCCGAAATCTTGCCTATGTCCTGGAGATATATTGTGGTAATCCCTGCTATCTTTGGATGGTCGATCTTTTCTATTTCCAATACTTTAATTTTCCCTTCAAACACTGTTAAAACCTCCTTCTTTATCCTCATCCGGCTCGGAACTAGAATGTTGCAGTAGCTATCGCCTCTATGATCGAGGGACCAAGCGCCACCGTTAGGGCTACGGCAAGCCCAACTACAACCGGATAAAGATTCTGACGTATTATCGTGCCGGCAAGGCCGACCAGGAACGTTGCAAGCGCTATTATTCTCCCCAGGAAACCCGTTGTCCAGCCTGATATTAGAGCATATGCGCCCTGGAATTCTGTCCCGGTTGTTCCCGCATAACTGTTGCCCGCCAGGACAATCATCGAAATAAGAGCAAAGAGAGCAATGAGCGCTTTATCTCTCTTTGTCCTGCCATAGAGAGCCGGTATAAATTTAGAGTATTGAGCTACGTACCTTCTCATCATTTATCACCTCCTTTTTTAATAGATTTCAAGACTTATTCCTGCGAGGATTCCCCATATATTTGTATCGCTGGGTGCTGTCACATCCCAGAAGAACTGGATATGAGGGCCTAAATAAATACTCCGCGATACTTCAACTACAGGGGATACTTTTGCAAATATTCCCAAATCCGTATTTGTGTTCTCCGATAGATCCAGAAAAAGAGGCCCCGCTCCTACACCTACATCAACAAATGGATTCCGCTCACCAAAGGAAAAAGTCAGATAAGCAGGAACAAGAATACTATGTATGTTTCTTGAGCTTTCCCCTTCTTGATTCACATGAGAGATTACATAGGCAGGTGATATTTCTATCCCAGGTCTAAAAAACCTTCCCGACAGAAATACGCCTCCTTCGAGACCAACGTAACCACCGTTTCCATTTGCGCTAAGCCCCTCCGGAAGCTCTCCAAATCCGAAATTCGTGTAGTTGTACCCTCCAAAGAGACCGTATTTGTAGCCGAGAGCATTTGCCTCATTTGAGCTTAAGACAGAAGCAAGAAATATAGAAAAAACGATTAAACATAAAAACTTTCTCATTCAATCACCTCCTTTTTCCAATGATGTATAAAGCACTTCTATGTCCTCTGCAGGTACAGAGGAGAAAGTGAAATTAATTACTCCGGTTTCGTAATCCACCGTCCCGGAGCCGTCGCCGTCAAGCTTCCCCTCGCCATCGTCTGCAAGCACTAGATTGCCGCTTTGAATTAGGACAGTCCCTTCTTCTACCGGAGGGGAAGATACAGTGTAGGAAAATTCCCGAACGTCTTTCTGGTAAAAGGCAACGATGTCTAATCCATCTGAAAGAGACTCATTTACACTGAATTTAAGAAATCCTGACTCATAACTAATCGTTCCCGAGCCATCGCCTGTGAGGTTGCCGCTTCCGTCATCCTCAAGGGAAAGATTTCCGATTGTGATTTGTAACGTGTTGGGAATAACCGGAGTAGAAGAGAGCATGTATGTAAACGATTTCAGGTCTGAGGCCTCGTATATCGCAATGACGTCACCCGAGGGGAAAGAATTAAAATTCCAGGTAACAAAACCGCTTGAATAATCCACCGTCCCGGATCCCTCACCTGTGAGCTCACCCATTCCATCATCTTCTAGGGTCTGCGTTCCGTCTGAGATCTCAAGAGTTCCGGGCTGGGGCTTATTCTGGAGGACTTTTGACCCGCTGTTTGAGAATGAACTCTTATAGGACGTAACCACGCTCGCATCCATCGGAGCAGGGTCTGTGAGATTGACGACTATTACTCCTGAACTGTAATCAATGCTTCCACTCAGCCCTGTGCCGTCTAGATTCCCGCTTCCATCGTCCTGGCCGGTTATATTGGTGCCTTCAACCAGGACTTTTACGCTTCCCTGAACAACAGGAGAGGCCGAGAGGATTTTTGAGAAGGTTGTCTGAGCTCCATCGCCTTTTCCGATCTCTTCTATGTTTTGCTGAACATTGCCTGAAGCCAGAGTTTCCTGAACTTGGGAAGAGTTCACGGTCTGGCCTAGAGTCTCTGAGACGGAAGAATTGATTTCTATGATTTCACTCTTTGCTATCCCGTCAGGACTACCTCCTCCGCTCCCTGTGCAGGAAAATAGAGAGGCAATGGAGATAAGAAACGAAATAAGAAACGCATAAACTTTAAAATTCATTCAATTACCTCCTTCTTGTTTTTTCTTCTTCACGGCATCCGTTCCATTGCTTAAGTCTTTTTCTATGAGCAGCTCAGGCTTTTCTACTTTGTCTTTTACACAAGCAAAGATATGTCCACGAGCAAACTCTACAGACTGAGACTTAAACACGTAGGGAATTTTTGCTACATAAGCTGGGTTCATTCCCAGAAGGATGCAAAGAAGAATCGGTTTCATTTAGTAATGAACTTCAATTTACTCCTTTGGGGGTAGAAAACTAGTTGTTAAATTCGGCAAATTAAGGCTCTATACTTGCCCCTTTTTGTAGAAATTCTTGAGGGAAATTGCAGGGATGAATTTCTATTATGGCCAGAATGGTTCAAAAAGCCTGTTACGGAGGTTTTGGGCCTATTTTTCTATGGGTATTTTTCTGCTTTCTTTATTGAGTAGGAAAAAAGAGCATGTTAAGGAATAAGGAAAATTTCTTAATTACAGTTTTAATTAGTAAATAGTTTTTAAGAAGGAAATACTCTAGGTGTGTATCTAGTTATTTCTACTATTGTGTGACCCAGTAAAGGAAAAGACCCGGCAAAAAGTAGATTCTATTGCGGCTGCATTTCAAAAGATTATAAGCTCTACCTAAGCGCTTTATGCATAAATAGAATCAAAATTGGTATCTAACATTGATCAGTTAAAAATCGTAAACTAAAGGTAACAATAAATGTAACCTCTAGTTTACAAATATGGAAAAAGTGGGTCTTTCTACTATATTACGCTCTAAAAATACTGTCTTTACTTTTAAAGACCTCGCTTTACTATTCTAAAATTTAAATCCATATGTATGCCTGACCCGATTTCATAAAACGTCTTCGCTTCGAGCCACTTTAATCGTCTTTTCGGAAACCCCTAACGCCCCGGATAAGCTGCGGGCGAAACAGCGAAGCTGTTCGTCGTCAGCTTCACCCGGTGGTTAGGTGAAAACATCTCATGTCAAGACCCCACCCCGTTTCCACACACTACAGTTGAGAACATTCCCACACAATGTGATTTATTTGGTTCGCTGACAATCCTCCACTTTGCCTAAAAGTGAAAGCGCCGCCCAAGGAACGCGTAAAACGAGAAGGAGTATGCCTACGATGACGTCCGTAAATGATTCGATTCCTTGCGTAGCTCAAAATACATGCTACGCGAGCACGTGAAACAGAGACATAGAGTAACCTAGCAGCTTCGAGTACTAGGCCGGGGTAGGGTATTCGCCATTGACCAGGGAATATTTCCTCCTCGAGGCCCGGTATAAATACAACCCTCGCACTGAGGCCTTTAGCCCCATGCATCGTCATTATTCTGACTCCCTGTGGAAGTACGCCATGTGGGGGAATAGGGAGTCCAAGTCTTTGATAGACGCTCTCCAAAATGGCTGCTTCCTGTTCATCTGTGTCTGCCCATAAGTAATCCCTAAGTTCTTCTGGGGTGATATCTTGTGGCAAGTGGGATGTAGCGTCAGACCACGCTTGTTGTGAAATAGGTCCTTGGTGGTTCCCAAGGATAGTCCGAATGTCTGGATCACGCTGAGAAAGCGTGTCTGAGGTCTGCCATGCAGTAACGGCTGCGGTCATACTCTGTGCATTATTGAGAGCGTTTGACTCGCGTCCAGAGAAAACCCCTGCTGGCAAAGGATAATAGAAAAGGTTCACGAAGCTTAAATTGTTCAATACGACCTTATCCGCAATGTTGTTACAAGTTCGGACGCCGACGCCGGGAAGTAAGCCTAAGAGACTACGATGGGCCACGTGGTCATTCTGGTTGCAAGCGATCCTTAGTAAAGTCAGAGCAAGTCTTCCCTCGGGAGATTCGATGTAACTGGCGGTCTTTGGCCGTTCGTGCGGCACTTGTAATGCATCTAAGGCGGCTGTAAGGTCACGCTCCAACACGCGTGTGTTACTCAACAAAATGAGAATCTCGCGAGGTGGCATTCCCGCCTGAATAAGGTCACGGCAAGAGTCTGCGAAGGCTTGAGCTTCCGCAATACCACTTGGGAAGTTCCAGCGCTCTACTAAACCTTGAACAGGCGGTGCTGCATTTGAATAAAGCGAGTTCAATGTCTTAGGAATACGATTTGGGAGGGGATGACCGCCTATCACGGAACTGGCGGCCTGTACTACAGAGGGAGTACATCTGAAGCAGTCGCTAATTCTATAGTCACCAGCTGCGGCATATTGAGTTGTAAAACGCTGTAAGCCTTCCGGTGAGGCAAAACGAAAAGAGTAAATGCTTTGATCATCGTCACCAGCAACAAAAGTGACCACACCACGTTGTATCAAATGATCGACGAATTCCAGATCACAAGGATTCAAATCTTGAAATTCGTCAACAATTAGATATTGAATACTTAACTGATTGACAGGATCAAGCACGCCACTGGCTATGTTACTCACACATTGACGAACGATTTCACCAGGTAGCACACAAGAGTACGTCTGAGTCCTAGGAGTATGGAATTGGGAAAAGATATTCCGTTCATTTTGATTTATTGGTGGATTTGGAGGAATGTAGTTCGGTGGTCCCCATTGGCCAGTGCTCCAAAATGCTTCATGTTCACGCCTTATCTCTTCACATCTTAGCGGCCTGATTCCGCTGGTATGAGAGAACTCAGCATCAAATATTTCCTTGAGTTCCCACCTATCCATAACCATAGGATCACTCGGGTAAGTAAGAAGTCCTGCTGCATGTAGGATACGCAAGGCAAGTGAATGGAGCGTGGTAACACTAACAGATGAAGCTGTCTGGATTCCCCTTGCCGTGCAGTACCCCTCGATCCGATTCTTAAGATCGCGAGCGGATGCCCTGGTAAACGACACCGCGAATATTCTACTGGGCCTCACCTGGTTTCTCAGCAACCAGTAGACTCTCTCCTCGATTGCAAAAGATTTTCCTGTTCCAGGTCCGGCAATCAACCTTATCTGATTGCTCGTATCGTGTGCGGCAGTATGTTGGAGGTTTTCAGCTGCCTGTATTTGTTGGGGGCTGAGTGGCATCTCTTACTCCGCTCTACATCTGCATTGCGACACCTAACGACGCGCTAAGCTGCTACAAAAAGAGGCGCAGCTTTTGTGAACGCAAAAGGCGTGACGCTTTTTGTAGTCGGGCGGAGGGTGCGAAGCGCCCTAGCGAACTTCAACGCGTGTTATGCCATTCAGTACTTAGATACATGAATTGCCGTACCGTCGCTCAGTCGTACCATTTTCCCTGGGTACACGAAAGATGCCGCAGCTTTGAGAGCCGCATCAAAACCACCATGGGGCCTGACACGTATACTCGACTTCGACGAGTTTAGTAGTTCTTCTCGGTCTTCAAGGAGTTTCTTGCGTGTCCGGTGAGCGTCAAGGTTGATTTGATAGATCCCAGGTTCTCGCTGTTTCAGTAACTCCAAATGCTGCTCACAGAGATCCAACCCCATATCTAGTCTCGCTACTGCCGCATAGTTGCAATGAAAGAAAAAGTGACCGCCGGTGCAATCAATGTTTTGAATTCCCAGCATCAATACTGACGCTTCGGGCGTGCCGAATACGTTTGTCAGTGACAGATCCAGCTGTAGAATGAAATCGTCGTAGGGAATGATCACGTCGGGAGCCATCGAAACGGCCCGCCCCCTTGAATTTGCCCTTTTGATCGTTCGATTCGTTTGACTCGGATATCTTCGATCAAAGTTATCCTCAACAAAATCCAGAAAATCTGAACTCACATCCACGTCTTGGAGATAGCCCGCATTCCGCAGCACATTGAACGTTCCGGAAAAGTCGTGCCCAAAGCTGTACTTTCTCTCTATGCTTCCATCGGAACTAATGAGGTGTTTGAAGTGGGCCTCTATCGCATAACCAAGCATGAGAACGCCTGACTGCATCTGATTGGTAAAGAGTAGAGTACGCCCGGCCAGGTAATAGTCAAACCTGAGGCTGGTCCATTGGGTGAGATTTTCCGTGTTCATGGCTGTGCCGACATAACTAATAATTAGACTGGAAAAAATGCAATATAATTCCCAAATAGGGGTGTTATACTGCGATTTGCCGTTGTAACTGATACTACGACAAATGAAATTTCTAGTCAATACGTAGAAGAAGAGCATGGAAAAATGCAAAAACGAGGCTTCTTGTCCTCGTACGTGAAGCTACCACCGAAAAAACTACAAAGCGCACTGAGGAAACTTACATCTACTGAATCAAGCGATATATCTTTTTCTACAACCCTGTTGTGAGCCATGAGCCTGTCTAACGTCGAATCTAAAGCGCCATCCGCTGCAAATGGGCAATACCGAGGTCGAGACATTTTTGGTTGATCTTGCCACAAAAAAGCTGGTGTCTGCTCTCCTCCTTTTGGTGGTTTAATCCGTTATTTTCAATTCTACACCCCCGTATAGCCTGTAAAACATGGTTTTTTCCAATATATTGTGAGTCCATAAAATTCTGAGTTTTCTCATGACAGAGCAATGCTTGTGAATAAGGTTATCTAGTTTATCTCCTTCCTCTGATATGGGCGTACAACACTTGTGGACAGGTCTAGCAACTTCGTCCCGTTCTCTCCTTGATTCAGCTATTTCCTTTTCAATCTCATAAAGCTCTGTAAGCAGCTCTTGATCCAAAAACTCCGTCTGTTCTTGGTTTATACGAAAGGTTTCTAGTGGTTTAAGCTCGGGCATGCAGTTTTCCTCCTTTCAGAGTATTTTTTTTTCTAAGTTGAGAATAAAATCAATTTTTCTTTCCTTATTTTCCTTGTGCCTCCTTTTTCTCTACTTTTCTCTCTATATTCTTTAATCAGCTTTTCCCTAATCCTTACCCTTAGAATTTGGGTGATACGAATTTCCTTTCCCTCTCCAGCTATCCCAGTCGAATATGAGAAATTCTCCCTCCTTTAATCGGTCTATAACCCTCTCTCCCAGAACGGCCGTCAGTTGCGAAGGCTTAAGATTCGATATAACCACTATGGGAAGCATCCTTTCGTAGCGGTAATTTATTATCTCTGTAAGAATGAGCCGTTCCGTATCGGATTGGAACTGGACTCCGATCTCATCCATAATGAGCATGGACGCATTGCCATAATGGATAAGGGCTTCTCTTTCCGAGATAAAAAGAGGACGGTATTGATCTTCATCCACCGGATACTGCCTCCAGCACTCCTTGAAACTCCGAATAATATCAAGAGCTGTAGTAAAAATAGGCTTTTGTGAGGGGTTTTGTGAATTTTCAGCGAGACTCCAAATCAAAAAATACTTGTATATTGCGTATCCCAGGTGAGTCTTTCCTGTACCCGGTTTTCCTATCATTACCAGGCTTTTCCCTTCAGGATTGGATATAAACTCCAAGACCTTTGTTTTGATCTCTTCCATATGGGGTATCGTTGCTTGGAATGATTCTATGCTTGCAGTCCAGAACCTTTTGGGAACGGTCTTTTGAATTAGCTTTTCTGCTGTTTCTATAAATTTTCCTTGAACCCTCTCTTTCCAACTGCTGATTCTTCCGTCAATACACTTGGGGCAGGAATTAACCGTAACAGTTTTTCCTAAATAGGTCAGGTTGTATGATTCGTGCGCTCCATGATCGGGACAAACCCGCTCTTCTCCAAGCAGTTCGGTTTTTTCATTTGCAAACTTGTGAACAATCTGCTCAATGCTCTCTCTAAGCTCCATTGTTTTATCTCCCTCCCCTTCTCATTCTTTTTTCCACTCTTCGGGTAAGGTGTAGTCGGCATTCTTAAAGCTCCATTTGGTTGATCCCTGCTTTGTAGATAATATTTCATGGAACTTCCGGTGAAAACCTTTGATATCTCTTGTTGCATCTCCTCGAGTAATCCACCTCTTTTCTTGCTCGATTTCGGTTTCATTTACGTTTTTCCACCATATATAAACCTCTTTGAGAAACTCTATAGGGCTTTTGGATTTCTTTTCTGCTTTGGGCAGTAACTCCCTCCAGCATTCCCTGACTAAAGCGCTATCTTCTGGTGGATTTCCTTCCCAAACCTCATCCACATACCAGCGGGTGAGTTCTCCTACTTCAGGCGGTTCACTCTTTAGAGTTCTCATGTGCTCGCGTATCTGGGCAAAGCAGCTAAAGAATTTGCCGAATGTCCTGGGCTTTTCGTAAATTCTTCGGTCTTTTTGTGGAACTTCCTTTTTCTCATGAGATAAATAAAATTGAAGGCTCTCTATGATTTCTTCCTCTTCTGTCTTAGCAAGAAGCTGTTTTGAGAGGCTTCCAATCTTGCCGTCCGGCTCGGTAGGATTTTCCTTGAAGTTTTGGATATAGAGTCTTGTGTAAGCATCCTTAATGTGTTTCACCCGTGGGTCCGGGCCCTTTTCCCGTGCCTCAAGAATCTTTTTTGCCCAGGGGTATTCCCTCACCTTTTCCCCATGTCCGTTGGATGAAATCTTTGCCAGAGACTCATAAGCCTCTTCTTCTATCGATTTTTTAATGCGTGTAGCGGTTAGAACTAGCTTTCCTAGGGAATTCATGAATCCTTCGAGGTCATCTTCATCCTTCCTGAATAGAGAAAGAGCATTTTTCATTTCTCCTTCTATCTCATCTAGTTTCTTCCTAACGTCCTCGACAGGATCAAAGGTCGGTTTTCTTTGCCTGGTCTTCTCCGGTTCGTATTCAAAAACCCCATATTCTTCTTGTTCTTCGATTCCTTCTTTTATGGAACCGAGTGAGGCTTTAAAGGTCTCTTTATCACCTGAGGATCTGAGCAGTGTCTCAGACTGCTCACTACTCAGATCTTTCCACTTCTCACCCAGCTCTCGTTTTACAAGGGCAAATTCCTCAGGCTCAAGATTAGTTAGAGAATGTTTAGGGAATTCCTTCTTGGCCAATTCCTTTTCGACTACAGCACGGAGCTGTTCCGCGCTTAGTTCCTTAGGAGATTCTTTAATTTTTCCTTTGATTTCTTCATAGATTTGAGGAGCTTCCTTTTTTACTTTATCGAGAGCCTTAATTTGAGACCCGGAGAGCTTGGATTCTATTGCCAGTTCTTGCACATCCGGGTCTACTTCGGTAATAAGAGGCAGGTCATGTACATAAAAGCTCCGCCAATCAATAGGACGGGAAAGTTGGGAAAAAGCCTTTTCAACTCGTCCCACAAATTTGTGGGACGTCTTCTCTAAATCTGGATTAACTTTGTATCCACGTTCTTTACTTCTCCTCACGTTATCTAGTGTAGACAAAACCCGTTTTACCCTTTCCACATAATCCTTCCCTAACCCTTTGTATTCTTTTCCCACTTCAGGATCGGCTCGAAGAATGGTATCCAGGAAGTCCGCTATAGCCTCTGTGCGTTCTGTCGGGGTGAGGTCCTTTCTGTGGAGATTCTCGCTAAGATGCATAAGCCTTGCCTGGATATTGTCTGCTTCTACAATTCGAGCGGGGATTAGTTTGAGTCCGGCCTTCTTAGCAGCTTCCAGCCTTCTTTCTCCGCATATCAACTCCCACTTTTGATTTCCTAGTTTCATTGGACGGACAATGATAGGTTCAATCACGCCGTTTCGCTTTATATCGTCGACAAGGCTATCGAGGTCTTTAAAAATATTTCGCCTCTTTTGAAAGTGGCAGGGTAGGATTTCTCTAATTGGAATTTCTCTATATTCCATAGCATTTATCTCCTTCAAGAATTTTTGGCTTTTTTCAAAGCTCCTTACAGCCACAAGGACCGCCTGGATTTTTCCTTTTTTGGTATCTACCGCTCTCTTGTCGTATGAAAAGTAGCCATAAGGAGTGTCGTATACGATAATCTTCTCAGGTAAAGACCTGGGTTTGTCAGTGGGAATAAAGACGATGCTTCTAGGGTTAATCTCTACAGGCTTTGCATTCTTTGGGGTTCTTGGTTTTCTTTTTCCGACGAAGTCAAATCTTTCTTCTACTGCTTCCCGCTCCCGTTTAATTGCTTCTCCAAGCTCGCATGAACAAAACTTTTCGTCCTGAAACTCAATGCACCTCTTAACACCGACATCAGACTTGCTGAGAGTGCATTTGAAATAACCTCTTTGGATTATCTTCTTTATTTCTTCTTTCATATCACCACTCCAATACCCGCAACTCCTAAAATCAAACCTTTTCTAAGGACAAATAGCGACCACAGGGCATCAATGAAAACTGCGAGGGCATTCTGTGCGAATCTATCTTTTATCATCCTATTGGCTTGACTCTGAATTGATCTAGCCACTGCCTGAACTCATTCGGATTTACGTAGATTCTTCTGCCCAGCTTAACGATGGGAAACTTACGCTGAGAAGCATAGGTACGAAGAGTCCAAAGCGGGATGGAAAACCGCTCGGCAAGTTCTCCAAGGGTCAAGAGTTCTTTTTTCTCTGGTCCTATCTTAATAACTTCCATTTGCTACCACTCCTATTTTGAGTTATATGTCTGGGTTGTCTGCGACGAATTCTACTATGCTATTCATTATTGTTGACCAATAATTGACATTGAATATCGAATTATGGTACTGTAAGATTAATTGTCAAGGGGGTAATTAATTGATAAAGGAAACTAAATCGTTACACGATAGATTAAAGGTTCTTAGAGCACACTTGGGGTTATCTCAAAAGGATTTCGCTCAAGAAATAGGATTTAGTCAGAGTTATTATTCAGAAATAGAGAATGAGAAAGTGCCGCCAACTGAAAGGCTTTTTAAGCTCATAGAGCAAACCTATGGTGTCAATCCTATGTGGCTGCGGAAGGGTGAAGGGGAAATGTTTTTTGAGGAACCAAGAAAGCAAGTAGGAACAAAATTATCGGTGCCTAAGGAAACCGATTTACTTCCATGGAAATTCAAAGGTGTTTGGGACCCAGGCGAACAATATAGCAAGGGTGAATACGTGCTTTTTCCTGTTTACAACGAAGTGGATGCTGGGAACGCTGAAAGAAACCATAGGTCTCTGGAACCAATAGATTATGTCCCGATCAAAGTTGATTGGATTCAGGAACATGTACTTGGAATCAAGGTAATAGGAGACAGCATGGCACCTACTATTTCTGATGGCTCTGTTGTACTTGTTGATATGAATCAAAAAAAGATTATTGACGGGAAATTATACGCTATCGAGATACCATACATCGGTGCTACAGTGAAAAGAGTTTTCGTAGAGTATAACAAGCTTATTCTAAAGGCGGATAACCCGGTATACAAAGAAAAGGAATATCCATTAGAAGTAATTGAGAGAGAGGAATTGAGAATAGTAGGTCGGATAGTAAAGGTGATTGAGATTAAAAATGTATGACCAAAATTCAGTGAAGTGACTGCAACAGTCTCCAAGAAGATGGGTCAATTACTAATAACAAAGTAGAAAAAAAGAAAAAGTAAAAAATCTTAAGAAAGGGAGGGAATAACTATGGGAGTATTTAAACGCTGGATAAAGAACAAAGACGGTTCGAAGACTGCTTATTGGTACATTCGTTATTCTTTGGGGAACGGTAAGGAAAAATGGGAATCCGTAGGCAAAGTGGGGATGATAACAAAAGCTGCCGCTCAAGTTAGGCTTGAAGAAAAGAAACGTCAGGTACGGTTAGGGGAATTGGATATGATAACTAACCGCATTCCTACGCTATCGGAATTTACTCAAGAGTACATTGAGCATATCAGAGACGTAAAACAAAACCGTTCATTTAGGAGAACTAGACAAGCGTTAGACCACTTTAATAAACTTTTTAATGGTAGGAAGCTAAATGAAATCAGTTCTGATGATATAGACGCTTATAAAAAGCTCCGGTTAAACCAGGATGCTAAACCGGCTACAGTAAATCGTGAGTTATCGGTAGTGAAAAATCTTTTTAACCTTGCCTATAGAAAAGGTAAATTCTTTGGGAGGAATCCGGTAACCCTATCAGGAATGTTGGAGGTGCACAACCTAGTAGAGAGAATCCTAACCCCTGAGGAAGAAGAACGGTTGCTTAAAACTAGTCCTACATATCTACATGACGTTATTCGGATTGCTTTAAATACCGGGATGCGCCAAGGTGAGATACTGGGGCTCAAATGGGAGTGGATAGATTTTGAACATAACATTATTACCCTGCCCCAAACTAACACCAAGAGCAAAAAGACAAGGAAGATTCCGGTCAATCCAGTTGTGAGAACTATTTTAATAGAACGTAAACTGACATCAGGAGGAAGTGAATTTGTGTTTCCAAGCCCTAAAGGAATAGACAGCCATTTAAACTGGCTCAAGCACTCTTTCAAGACAGCTTGTAAGAAAGCTAGCATAGAGAATCTAAGATTTCACGACCTAAGACATACAGCCGCAACTCGTCTAGTAGAATCTAGAATTCCTCTTCATGCCATTACAAAGTTATTAGGACATTCAACAGTGAAAGTTACCGAGAGGTATTCCCATCCAGAGGAAAGTGTTAAAGAAGCAGTAGAAATTTTGGCGAATTTCAATCAAATCCGTAGCAATTTCCGTAGCAATGAAAATTTTGGAAAATGAAAAACTGTCGTAACTACATGAAATCATTGGAGCCGACGAAGGGACTCGAACCCTTGACCTGCGCATTACGAGTGCGCTGCTCTACCGCTGAGCTACGTCGGCATATGTTTAGAGAAGCATATATACCTAACAAATCCAGTTTAATTCTAGTGAAGAATGATTATATCATGCTGAATTTGATCTATCCACAGGGGAGCGGTTTAAGCAATAGAACTTTGCACCGTTATTCAATCATGAGCATAGCATCAACGGATGCTTTATTTGCTTGTTTTGCGCCACAATATATGATAAGTTATATCCGCTTTTTTTAAACTGCTAAAATCCACAAACAAATAAGCTACAAGTAGATGGGAATAATTATCAAGGGCGTGACAGTCCCGGCATTAATGGTCAAGCTAGACAAAGATAAGACCGTGGAAGAAAACTTGTCCGAGCTCGAAGATAAGTTATCCTCCGCCTTTTTTAAAGGCTCTATGGTGGTTATCGATTATAGTGATTTTGAAATAAGCGACGAGGATAAAAAAAGATTCGAGGAAACACTCAAAAAATGTAATACGAAGTTTTTAGGATATAGGTCGTCTGACAACAAGGAAAAAGAAGAGCGAAAAACCCTCGATGATATAAAAGAGAAGAAGTCATTACAGGTAGTGAATAAAACACTCCGGGGAGGTCAGAGAGTCGAGTACGACGGTGACGTGTTGATAATAGGCGATGTAAACCCAGATGCATACGTAATCGCCTCCGGGAACATAATTATAATGGGAACAGCCAGGGGGATAGTTCACGCCGGGGCAAGCGGAGACGAGACGGCCATCGTCATGGCGTTAAAATTAAGACCGCAGCAGCTTAGAATTGGCAGCTTTTTCACCAGGTCGCCAGATAATATCGAACTTCCGGAATATCCGGAAAAGGCTTTTGTCCGGGAACACCAGATATATATAGAAAAAATACAGACATAAGGGGTAAAGGATTATGGCTAGAGTTATTGTTGTCACATCGGGAAAAGGTGGGGTTGGAAAAACTACTTTAACCGCTAATTTGGGAACGGCCCTGTCCTCGATCGGAAGGAGAGTCCTGACCATAGACGCGGATATTGGGCTTAGAAATCTGGACATGATCTTGGGCCTAGAAAACAGGATAGTGTATGACGTGGTCGACGTCGTTGAGGGCGCAGTAGCCCCAGAGAAGGCCTTTGTGAGGGATAAGAGAGGCTTTTCCCTATATCTTCTACCCGCAGCTCAAACAAAGAACAAAGATTCGGTCAAGCCGGAACAAATGGTTGATATTGTCGAGAAAGTTCAATGGAACTTCGATTATATACTAATTGATTCCCCGGCAGGCATAGAGGGAGGCTTCAAGACGGCGGCTGCCCCGGCATCTGAGGTGCTTGTAGTCGTAAACCCGGAAGTATCTTCGGTAAGGGATGCCGATAGAGTGATCGGGCTGATGGAATCCATGGGGAAAGAAAATATAAAGTTGATTATAAACAGGATAAAGCTTCATCAAGTAAAAAAAGGCGAGATGTTATCGGTCGAAGATGTTGAGGAAATTCTCCACATCCCGAAGATTGGAATCGTGCCTGATGAAGAAAAGATGGTTGACTACACGAACAAGGGTGAACCTATCGTACTCTCAGAAAATTCGCGAGCCGGAAAGGCCCTGATGAACGTCGCCAGAAGACTAGAAGGTAACGATATACCCTTTACCGAGCTTGACGAGAAAAAGAGCTTACTAAGTCGAATTTTGGGGGGATAATAATGTCTATATTCGATATGTTTGGATTTTTGAAAAGGAATAAATCAGCCAACATTGCCAGAGAAAGACTGACGATGGTGCTTTCCTACGAGAGGAGAGATCTTCCCAATAACTTCACCGAAGAGCTACAAAAAGACCTTATACATATTTTTCAGAAATATCCTCAATTTAACTTAAGCAACATAGAAATTAACCTCAGGACGGATAGCTCAAGAGACGAGCTATCCATATGCATTCCCTTCGTCAAGGGCCGTAGATAATGTATTGGGCGGAATATTTAGTCTTCAAACACTCTTTATATCCACTCTTCACTTTTCTGCCAAAATCCTCCAATATCACCTTTGAAAAGCAATCCTTTCTTTGACCCGACCACTTTTCCGCCACTTCTTATCAGAGGTTAAACTATTTTATTCAAAAAACAGGGAGTCCATTATGAGCATACTTACCCGAGATGAGATATTGAATGAGATAAGGCAGGGTAACATCAAGATTGAACCGTTCACCATAGAACTAGTGGGGCCGGCCTCGGTTGATCTACACCTGAGTAACGAGTTTAGGATTTTCAAGAACATAAGGAGGGTGGTCGAGATAAGAGAAAATGCTAACTATGAGGGTGTTACCGAGAAAATCAAGATCGATGACCACCTAATACTGATGCCCGGGGAGATGGTACTTGGAATCACCATAGAAAAAATAACCCTTTCTCCTAGCATATGCGGCTGGCTAGAGGGCAGGAGCAGATTCGCCAGACTCGGACTTCTAGTGCACATATCTACCAGTTTTATGCAACCAGGGATCAGCAACAAGCAGTGCTTGGAGATAATAAATTTCAGCCCAATGCCCATTGCCTTGCACCCGGGGACAGCGATATGCCAGTTTATATTCCAGAAAACGCTCGGTGAAGCGATATACCAAGGCCGGTTCAAAGAGCAAAATGAGGACAACTTTTGAGTAATCGGACGACAAGCTTTTATTATTAGTAGTCACCGGAAACCGCGGATGCCATCCACATAAAGTGGAATAATATCCACAACTGTGTCGTCGTTGGCATATGGCGATGTTACAAAGAGGGTTGGCTCTTCTTTTTGAGCATTATTCTTGCGCCAGGGGCAAGGCCCGGTCTAACCGGGAGAAAGTGAGCTCTCCTATTCAGTTGGTAAGCCTCTTCCGTTGTCCCTACGGCAAATTTGGTCGTCTCGCCTTTGCTTACGGTTTGTATTCTAGCCGGATCAACGCCCAGACTTACAAGATAAGCTTTTGCTGAATCCGCTCTCCTCTGTCCCAGCCTCAGGTTATACTCGTCTGTACCTCTTATATCAGCATAGCCCTCGATCAGAATAGTGAGCTCAGGATTATTCTTGAGCACTTCGGCGTTTTCCTGAAGCACAGGCACGGCGTCGGGCCTGATATCATATCTGTCAAAATCAAAAAATATGTCGGTAAGTTTTACCTCCACCTCGACTGGTTGTGGGGGAGGCGGTGGTACCTCTTCCTCAGTTAAAATCTCATTAATCCTCTTGAAAAGGTCTTTCTCGAAGCGACCGTTGGACCTCACCGTTCCGAGATATCCTATCTTATAATCGTAATAGGGTGCAATTTTATAATTGACTTTAACCTCAGTCTCCATAGGGGATAGACTGGTAACCTTAATCCCAAGATTTTCTTTCACAAACTTAGGATTCGGCGGGGCAGGGGGCGGGGTGATCTTTTCGTAGTAGGAAATCTTCCTTAAATAAGGACTAACCCTTGATTTTTCTAGTTGCACGTTTGTTGGCTCTACATATAGCCTTTCATATTTCTCAAAATAGCTGTTGTATACGTATGAAGTGATAAGTTCTATCTCCCCTTTCTCTTTATCCGCCTTTTCAACATCCCAACCCAGTTCCCCGACTGCCATGATAATAGCTGACCATACTTCGTCGTAAGATGACTTGAAAACGACCGGTTCGTTTTTATAGAAACCCCTTTTAGGCGGCTCTATAGGAACCTCGCCTACGCAACTCGCCAAGAAAAAAAGTAACAGTGAAGAAAATAGAAATTTTCTCCTGAAATTTCTCATTTATTCACTCTCCTCCGACCGGAATCAATAGTACACGCAGGTCCTGGCAAGCGGGTTGTCTTTTGTCTGGTATATATAAACACAGAAAGGCTGCATAAGAGCGGTTCTACCCCTTTCCGCAAGTATATTCGACAGTTGCTGTGCCTGCTGGGGCCTAGGCGGTGAACCGACTGCCTTTGATGAGGCCTTTACCCAGAGTGAAATCGGAGACTCCCATTCGGTGCTGACCACACCCGGTAGCCCTCTTACAATAGCTGTAAAATGCCTTTGGGCCGCCGTAGGGGCATATTCTTCGGCATGTGCACCTATACAAACAACAAAGACGGAAAATATAAACAGAGAAACAATAAGATCCCTCATCCTCCACCTCCATTAAGCAGCAGTTTAATTTACCGAATATTTATAACATTATTTTCCATCAAATGTCTAGTCTTTTAATAGAAGATGCCCGGTATTTTGGCTTCAATCATGATATATTTGAAACGTCATTTGGTAGATTAGATTAATCAAACTTTTAATAAATTCTAGTCTTACTGGCCTAATACTTCAACTAATCTCTTCCTTGATTTCTTCCTCGCCTATCTCATCTTCATCCCCAGCTTCTTCATAAAGCCCGTGTTTTGCCAATCTATATCGCAGTGAACGGAGGGTAATGCCCAAAAGCTTTGCCGCTTCAGTTTTATTCCCCCCAGTTGACCTAAGCGCTTTCTCTATCATCTTCTTTTCCACATTCCCGAGCAAAGTATCCAAACTGGCAGTCGAGGAAAAGCTGGTCTCCAAGTCTAGATAATCCTTACCACTCACCAGTTGGGGGAGGGTTTCTTGGCGAATCACGTTCAAGGTTTCCAAAGCGACACACCGGGCAATTATATTTTCCAGCTCTCTAACGTTTCCCGGATAATGGTAACTCTCCAGAATCTCCAGTGCCTTTGGAGAAATTCCACGAATATCCTTTCCCATCTCCCGTGAGTATTTGCCGATGAAATGTATGGCCAGTGGTGAAATATCCTCCTTTCGTTCTCTAAGAGGTGGCAGCACTATTTTTATCACATTTAGACGATAAAAAAGGTCCTCACGAAATCTACCTTTTGAGACCTCCTCTTCCAGTTTCTTATTGGTGGCGGCTATTACACGAACATCCACGGGTATGGGTTCCGAGCTGCCTAACGGCCGAATCGACTTTTCTTCTATAACCCTCAGCAGCTTCACCTGGAGATGGAGGGGGAGGTCGGCAATCTCATCCAGAAAAATCGTCCCGTTGCTGGCTTCTTCAAATAGCCCCTTCTTATCCCTTATCGCTCCGGTAAAGGCACCCCTCCTGTAGCCGAATAGCTCACTCTCCATGAGTGTCTCCGGGATAGCCCCGCAATTTACCGGAACAAAAGGGCCCTCGTGTCTGGTCCCACTGTAGTGGATTGCACGCGCCACCAGTTCTTTACCGGTTCCGCTTTCCCCGGTGATCAACACATTTACTTTAAGTTCAGACACCCTTTTAATTAACTCAAAAACCTTCACTATGGATGGGCTTCTTCCAATAATATTGCCAAAACCGTATTTTGTCTCCAGCTCTTTTCTAAGCCTCGAATTCTCGCGTTCGAGCCTCTTTTTATCTAAAGCTTTTTTTATGACCAGTTTTATTTCATCGATCTTGAAGGGTTTTGTTATGTAATCGTAGGCTCCCAGCTTCATAGCCTCGATAGCCGTCTCATGAGACGCAAATGCGGTAATCATTATTACCGTTGTCTCCGGGCTTTTCTCGTTAACTCTTTTTAGAACCTCAATTCCATTCATCACCGGCATCTGGACATCTACCACAGCCAGGTCAAAAAGGTCGCCCTCGATTTTATGTATAGCCTCTGAACCATCCGAAGCAGTCTCGACGACGTAGTTGTCCTTCTGGAGCATTATCTCTAAAAATTCCCTCATTCCCGGCTCATCATCAACGACCAAGATCTTACTCTTTTCCTGCCCCATCAATCACCTCTCTTATATACCATCAATGTTTGACCTCTTCAGCCAGCTTTTTGGCCTTGGGTAAAGTCATTAAAAATGTTGTTCCCTTACCCTCAGCAGTCTTAACCTCTATTTTCCCATTATAACTCTCTATCACCTTTTGCACAATTGCCAGACCAAGTCCTGTACCCAGGTTTTTAGTAGTAAAGAAAGGCTCGAATATTCTAGAAAGTATGTTCTCATCTATGCCGCAACCACTATCCGATATCTTGATTCCCACGCTATCTCCCTCCAGGTAAGACTCTATGGCAATTTTGCCCCCGTTGGGCATAGCCTGCACTGCGTTATGTAAAAGATTCCAAATTGCCTGTTTTAGCCGGTAGGAGTCGGCTTGTACGTAAGTACCCCTTTGTAAATCCGTTTCTATTTCCAGCCCGGCTCTACGAACGGTTTTTCCAAAAGATTCAACTGTCTCTTTAATAACTAACCCCACATCCACCGGCGCGGCTAAAGCTTGAATGGGCATGGTGAGGAGAAGAAAGTCCTCAACCAACAAATTTAATCTCTCCACCTCCTGGGCTACTACCTTAATTAGCCTAAGATTATTCTCAGTCGGCTTAACTTCATCGCTCAAAACTTCAACCGCACCGCTTATCGCCGAGAGCGGGTTTCTTATTTCGTGAGCAAGACCCGCAGAAAGTTGGCCCAGAAGCGCCATTTTTTCGGAAGTTTGCAAACGGCCCTCCAGCTCCTTGACCTCGGTGAGGTCCTGAAAAATTATGATATATCCTTTCATCGTCCCTTCCTCATCCCTGAGAACCGATGATGAAAAGCCTAAAGTAATCCCCCTACCCCCGGGTGTGGTGTACGACATCTCTTCCCTTTTTTTGGATAAGATCTCCTCGATCCTGACATCGGGCATAATAGAGTTTATGCTGTTTCTCAATAGTTTATCTTCCCCACTAATTTCTAGAATTTCAAGACCCGCCCGATTGATAGATATAATACTCCCCCGAAGATCGAGGGTAATAACACCACTGGTCAGACTTTGCAGAATTTTCTCATGCAGGTTTTTAAGGATCTGAAAACTCTTGGCGCTCTCCCCAAGCTCTTTTCTAGTTGTGATTATTCGTTCAGACAAGTACCCAACCAGTATTGCTATCAGCAGAAAGCCAGATAGGTTGAAGTAGGCATAAACAATTCCCTTTTCATCCCAAGTGCTAGTCGATAGGATGGCTAACCGACCAGAATCAAGGTTAAATTGATATAGCTCCATAATAAGGTATATCAATCCTGATGCCGCGGCCGTAATATAACTGGCGGTTCTATTCAATATCATTCCGGCAAATATTATTAAAAGAGCATAGAGAAAAATGAACGGACTCGATTTTCCACCGGTTATATAAATAACAGCGGAGGCAAGCACCAAATCAAAACCGAGTTGCATTCCTTTGAATAAGTTGAGATGATTAAGGAAAAGAGGGTTTAGTAACAAATAAAGCAAACTAAGAAAATAGGTTAATGCTAATACCAAAACTATAAAGAAAGCTTCTTTTTCGTAACCGTTTGCAAAATAAATCAATACGCCAGAACCTAAAAGTACCGTTGCTAGCACCGTCCTGAGAACTACGACACTCCTAGGCCCTAAGTCAATTCCGCTTATCCATTTCATTTTGTCGAGATATTATAAGTATAAATCTATCCGAAGTATCAGGGTAGATTATTTGAAAGGCTACAAGCACTATCTCAAATACGTCCACCTATTATCCGGCCATAGTCGATATAAGCTTGAACATCGGCAGGTACATTGCCACAACTATCACCCCCACAGTCGCTCCCAGAAAGGCAATCATCAAAGGTTCGAGCGCCGACAACAAAGCCGCTACAGCGGCATCTACTTCATCTTCATAGAAATCGGCTATTTTATTGAGCATGTCATCTAAAGCTCCGGTCTGTTCCCCAACCGCTATCATTTGAACCACCATGGGCGGAAATATTTTGGGCTTAGCGGCAAGCGGTTCAGCCAGTGTTTTACCCTCACTCACTTCTTTTCTTGCCTCCAGGATAGCTTCCTCCGTCACTTTATTGCCAGATGCCTTTGCTGTAATCTCCAGTCCGTCAAGTATAGGAATACCTCCTGCCGTGAGGGTTGCCAGGGTCCGGCAAAATCTGGCAATAACCGTTTTTAGGAGTAGGTCCCCTACCAGCCAGAGCTTGAGTAAAAATGCATCATAAAGCCTTCTGGCTTTCTCCGACCGCCGGTAAGTAACAACTATAGAGAAGGCAAGTATAGCAATGGCAATAAGTATGTAGATAATGTTGTTTTTAAGAAACGTGCTTATATCCACGACAAGCTGAGTAAGGGCCGGCAGGGTAGTCCCCATGTCTTTAAACATCTCGGCAAAGGTGGGAACGACGAATATCATCACTATAGAAAGAACTATGATTGCCACGGATATAACAATAGCGGGATAAATCATTGCTCCTTTGATCTTTCTTTTTATGCTTTCTATTTTCTCCAGATAAACAGCCAATCTCTGGAGAATGACGTCTAAAACTCCGCCCGACTCTCCGGCTCTCACCAATTGCACATATAACGCATTAAAAACGCTTGGATGCTTGGCTAAGGCATCAGCAAAAGTCGACCCCCCTTCAACGGTCTCCTTGACCTGGGTAAGAATGACCTTGAACTTGGCATTATCCTGCTGGGAGGCCAGAATGTCCAACGACCGGACTAAAGGAAGACCCGCATCAATCATGGTTGACATCTGTCTGGTGAAAACAACCAGGTCTTTACTGGAAACGCCGCCGAACTGGAATTTAAAATCGAAGAGTTTTCCCTTTTCCTTGACCTTGTCCGGAATCGGCTGAACTTGCATCTGCCTGAGGCGCGCCAACACTGCCGATTTATTAGGAGCCTCGATCTCTCCTTTCTGGATTTTGCCTCTTACCCTTCCCTCCCAAACGTATACAGGCATTTCTGACTCCTTCTAATAGTTGTTTTATCGTCTAATTGCCTGCCCCATTTTAGCGGTGGGGACAGAGATAAGTCTCTTCAATTCCTCTGGTTCTTGGCTTTTTCCGATTGCGTCTTCGTATGTTATAAGCTTCTTCAGATATAAATCAGCCAGACACTGATTAAGAGTCTGCATTTGCCACTTCTCTTGCCCTATCTGCTGTTGGGAGTAGATTTGATGCACCTTATCCTCCCGGATAAGGTTTCTTATGGCTGGATTAGGAACTAATACCTCCACGGCGAGCACCCTTCCTCCGCCAATCCTAGGCATCAGCGATTGACACAATATTCCCTCCAAGACAAATGATAACTGTGCCCTCACCTGCGCTTGTTCGTGCGGGGGAAAAACGTCTATGACGCGGTTTATGGTCTGTACAGCGGTGTTCGTGTGAAGTGTGCCAAATGTCAAATGACCCGTTTCAGAGAGGGTAAGGGCTATCTTAATGGTTTCAAGGTCTCTCATTTCTCCAATCAAAATGACATCCGGATCTTCCCGAAGCACGCTTCTCAAAGCGTTATGGAAACTTTTCGTGTCGCTTCCTACCTCTCTTTGATTCACTATACAACTCTTATGTCCATAAACGTATTCTATGGGGTCTTCGATTGTCACGATGTGTTCGTGGCGATCCTGGTTTATCTGGTCGATCATAGCGGCTAGAGTCGTTGTCTTTCCGGACCCGGTGGGACCTGTAACCAGTATAAGTCCTCTCGGTTTTTTTATGAGATCGGAGACAACTGGGGGCAACCCCAGCTCATGAATGCCTCTTATTTTAAAAGGTATCATACGAAAAGCCGCTCCAACCGCACCTCTTTGCGTATAAACATTCCCGCGAAATCTACCCAGACCCTCAACCCCGAAAGAAAAGTCGAGCTCCCAATTCTCCTCAAACTTGTGTTTCTGTGTATCAGTGAGCACGCTGTAGCATAAATCCTTTGTTTCCGGTGGAGTAAGTGGGGGATGCTTAACCGGGACTAGCTTGCCATCGATCCTAAGCATAGGTGGAGCACCGGCGGTAATATGAAGATCCGACGCGTTATTATCCACCATTACTTTTAGTAGTTCATATATTGGAACTGCCATACTTTCCCTCCTAGCTATCCGACGATGTGGTTCTCACAACTTCTTCGACGGTTGTTACACCCTGTTTGAGCTTATTTATAGCGCTGTGCCTGAGTGTCTTCATTCCCTGTCTTATCGCTTCGCGCTTGAGCTCCAATGCCGACGCTCCGCTCAGGATAAACTCCTTTAACTCCTCGGTGAGTAACATAACCTCATATACGGCCACCCTTCCCTTGTACCCCGTACCCAGGCAGGTTTTACAGCCGTCACCTCTTCCTTTGTATATTATATAGTCGGACACCTCTTTTGGTGACACTCCTAGGTCGATTAACACTTGAGGAGAGACTTCTACTTCTTCTCTACAATCAGGACAAATCTTCCTCATAAGTCTCTGGGCCACTATAGAGTTCAACGATGCGGTTACTAGGAAAGGCTCTACACCCATGTTAAGAAGACGGGTAACTGTGGAAGGAGCGTCGTTCGTATGAAGGGTAGAGAGCACAAGGTGACCAGTGAGAGCGGCCTTGATTGCAATTTCTGCAGTCTCATAGTCTCGGATTTCTCCAACCAGTATTATGTCCGGGTCTTGTCTTAAAAATGACCTTAGCGCTGCCGCAAAAGTAAGCCCGATTTCCTCATGAATCTGCACCTGGTTCACGCCGGGCAGACTGTACTCAACCGGGTCTTCGGCAGTGGATATATTGACATCCTGACGATTCAGTTCCATTAAACTGGAATATAGTGTGGTAGTTTTTCCACTTCCGGTAGGGCCGGTTATCAAGACCATTCCGTAGGGCTTGTAAATAGAATCTCTAAATCCTCTCAGTTGGTCCTCTTCGAAACCAAGCTTAGTCAGGTCAAGTTGCAGAGACTCCTTATCCAGAAGTCTCATTACCACCTTTTCTCCGAATAGAGTAGGGATCACAGAAACGCGGTATTCCATGTTTCTTCCGTGACCAACCTGGATTTTTATACGGCCGTCTTGAGGGAGTCTCCTCTCGGCGATGTCCAGGTTAGCCATAATCTTGACTCTCGAAGAAACCGCATTTTTAAGTTTTGAGGGTGGCCGCATGGTGTCATACAGTACACCATCGATTCGGTATCTAACTCTATAATCCTTCTCATACGGTTCGATATGAATGTCGCTTGCCCCTCGTCTCATGGCATCTAGCAGTATGTGATTAACAAGCTTTATAACCGGAGCTTCTTCCGAGGCCCTTTCCAGCTCTCCAACATTTATCTCTTCTTCCCCGATGACATCCAGAGCATAATCTTCCAATTCGCCAAAAAGCTTGTCCACCGCACCCATGCTCTGTTCTGCCTTTACTTTTTCCTCCCAGTCCCTTTGAGAACCATAGTACTTTTCGATTGCATTTTGAATGGCTCTCTCTGATGTAACTACCACTTCGATGTTTTTACCCGTAGCAAATTTAAGGTCGTCAATGGCAAATATATTAGAGGGGTCAGACATAGCTACAACCAGGGTAGACCCAGAACGGTTAATTGGGATAAGTTTATGTTTAATAGCCGATTCCCTGGGAACTACCTTCAGGATTTCGGGCATTACTTCAAACTGGTCAAGGTCGATAGCCGGGACGCCGTATTGCTTGCTCAAGTAGGCAACCAGTTGATTTTCATCTATATAACCTAAGTTAAGAAGGGTCTCTCCTAACCTCTTTCCCGAATGTTTTTGCTCCTCGATAGCATTCTTAAGTTGATCAAGGCTGATAACGTCTTCTTTGATTAAGATATCCCCTATACGGTTACTTATGTTCTGTTCCTTCATATTTCCCCACCTTTAGATTTTTTGCTATGAAAATCAACGCCAGCGGTTCTCCGTGAGAACTATGTTGTTTACTTGCCGAATCAGTATTTGCCAACCGCAAAGACCTTAGGAATGAAGGAAGTATTTCCGAGGGGGAACCATACTCAGTTGGGCAACCCTGCTGCCCTATTGCTTGAATACCATGACTACATTTTCCGACAAGCAACTTAGGCCAGTAGCTTTGCGGTCCTACTTTTTCAAGTAGTTTGCCATTTTCCATAAAGTTTTGTCCACCTCTTTATACCTCCATTTTTTCTTAAAGTCAACTAAGATTTTAACCCACGAATTTTGCAATATATATGCCAGAAGACAAATTCAATTCAGAAATGTATAATTCATTGACAACACACGAAATTCCTGACCAAAAAGCAATACCCCAATAATAAAGAACTGCACCGTCGTGACGTTTTATCGTTAAAGATTACAAATTTTGTCGTCTTTGCTCACCTTAGGTTTATGGATTTAAACAATTATTTTCCTTAGAATCTTTTTTACCGAGCGAAAATTCCAGAATTTTGGAGCCGAACCGAACATCATGTAATATCTTTTGACAATGCCCAAAGAAAGAGTGGTTAGCGTTATTGGTGGAGGCCTAGCTGGTTCTGAAGCAGCTTTTCAAGTGGCACGCTTTGGACTCAGGGCCAGGGTCTTTGAGATGAGACCAAAAAACTCTACCCCGGCCCACAAGACTGGAGACTTGGCCGAACTGGTTTGCAGTAACTCTCTTAAATCCGATGCGCTCGATAATGCTAGTGGAATTCTAAAAGAGGAAATGCGGATATTGGGCTCCATTGTGATTGAAGCTGCAGACCAAACTAGGTTACCAGCTGGAAAAGCTCTAGCAGTCGACCGGAAGAATTTTTCCAGCTATATGACTAAAAAGATTGAAGAACATCCTTTAATCGAAGTAGTCAGAGAGGAGGTAAAAGAAATCCCTGAATCAAAAGACGGCCCCGTCATAATTGCAACTGGACCGTTGACTTCAGAATCACTCTCAGAGGAGATTAGAAAGAAGACTGGCTCCTCTCATCTCTATTTTTATGATGCCATCTCCCCAATCCTTGACGCTGATAGCATAGATTACTCCGTTGCTTTTCGGGCTTCGAGATACGGTAGGGGACAAGAAGAAGAGGGTGATTACCTAAACTGTCCACTGACTAAGGATGAGTATTACAGGTTTATAGAAGAACTTCTCAACGCAGAGAAGGTGGAAACGCACTATTTCGAGCAAGCTCACTATTTCGAGGCATGCCTCCCCATAGAGGTAATGGCAGAGAGAGGAAAAGATACCCTTCGTTTCGGTCCGATGAGACCTATGGGCATAACTGACCCTCGCACCGGGAAAACACCTTTTGCAGTGGTCCAGCTAAGGATGGAAAATAAAAACGGAACTATGTACAACATGGTCGGATTCCAAACGAAGCTCAAGTACCCGGAACAACGGAGGATTCTCCGGATGATACCCGGTCTAGAAAAGGCAGAATTCATGAGATATGGTAGCATACACAGAAACACATACATAAATTCGCCCAAGCTTCTTCATCCTACCCTTCAACTTAAGGGAAAAGAACTTATTTTCTTTGCCGGACAGATTGTTGGGGTTGAAGGCTACGTAGAATCTGCAGCGATGGGGGTACTGGCAGGAATAAATGCGGCCCGGGTTTCAATGGAGGCAAACCCAATAATCCCGCCCCCTCAGACCGCGATCGGAGCGCTGATAAGATACATCACAGACGAGAATATAAGGGAATTCCAGCCTATGAATATAAATTTTGGGCTATTTCCTTCAATCAACGATGTGCCGAAGTCTAAGAAAAAGCAGTTCATTGCAGAAAGGGCATTGGCTTTAATTGCAGATTTTAAAGCCTTGCTTCCTGAATAAGCTATACTAAGAAATTGTAAGGCGTAACACGAAAAAGACGACAAAACGATATTTAACCACTACATATGGGTCAAAAATTTGATTTCCTAGAAATAATGGTATTATTCTATATCCCAATAACACAAAAATAGGTATGACCTTTCAGGAATTAATCCTTGCACTGCAGAGCTTCTGGTCAAAGCAAGGCTGTATAATCGTTCAACCATACGATATAGAAAAGGGTGCAGGGACCTTTCACCCGGCAACTTTTCTCAGGTGTTTGGGTCCGGAACCCTGGCGAACCGCTTATGTAGAGCCTTCGAGAAGGCCTACAGATGGCAGGTACGGGGAAAATCCTAATAGACTCCAGCACTACTATCAATTCCAGGTGATAATAAAGCCCTCCCCAATAAACATACAGGAGTTATACCTGAATAGCCTCAAGACGTTCGGAATAGACCCGCTTAGGCACGATATAAGGTTTGTAGAGGACGACTGGGAGTCTCCTACTCTCGGAGCCTGGGGATTGGGCTGGGAAGTTTGGCTCGACGGGATGGAAATAACCCAGTTTACATATTTTCAACAGGCCGGAGGGTTCGATTTAAAACCGGTATCTGCCGAAATCACCTACGGTACGGAGAGAATCGCCATGTATCTTCAGGGTGTGGAAAGCGTGTTTGACCTAGAATGGACAAATGGCGTGACCTACGGCGAGATTCACCATCAAGATGAAGTGGAATTCTCCAGATACAATTTTGAAGAATCAAACCCGGAGATGTTGAGAGACCTATTCGAGAAATTCAGAGTGGAATGCGAAAAGCTTATCGATAACAAGCTTCCCCTTCCCGCTTATGACTATTGTCTAAAGTGTTCACATACCTTTAATCTCCTGGATGCACGCGGTGCGATTGGGGTAGCCGAGCGGGCAAGTTACATAGGAAAGGTAAGAAATTTGGCTAAGCTGTGCGCCGAAGCCTACCTGAGAGAACGAGAGGAAATGGGATTCCCTCTTCTTAAAAACAGCCCATGGAAAAAGAGCTAATACTGGAAATAGGCACGGAAGAAATCCCGGCAGGATTTTTAGAAGAGGCAATAAAGAACCTGGGGCTTATTGCCCAGAGGGAATTTGAGGAAAACTCTTTATCTTACGAAAGCATAAACACCTTTGGTACACCCCGAAGACTCACATTAAATGTCAAAGGACTTTCCAACAAACAGGAAGATAGAATAGTGGAGACCCTGGGTCCCCCCAGTAGAATAGCGTTTGATGAGAATGGTGCGCCAACCAAGGCGGCGCTTGGATTCGCCAAAGCCCAGGGTGTAGATGTAAAAGACCTGGTAATGGTAGAGGGTGAAAGAGGGGAAGTGCTAGCGGTAAGGAGGAAAATCACCGGAGAAAAGACGGATAAGGTTTTAAAGCACCTTCTCCCCCGGATAATACTCTCTATACCGTTCCGGAAATCCATGAGGTGGGGAGATGAAGACGTAACATTTGCTAGGCCCATACGATGGATTCTCGCAATTTACGAGGGCAAGACAATCCAATTTAAACTTGGTGGTATAAAAAGCGGTTCTAAAACACGGGGACACCGTTTTATATCACCCAAACCTTTTTCAGTATCAAGCTGGGAAGAATATGCGAGCAGCCTGGA
The DNA here is from genome assembly GCA_035559815.1 of Thermodesulfobacteriota bacterium. Classification (NCBI taxonomy): domain Bacteria; kingdom Pseudomonadati; phylum Thermodesulfobacteriota; species Thermodesulfobacteriota bacterium. The sequence goes on along the minus strand of DATMAT010000023.1, from coordinate 91,496 downwards.
AAAGGGATACGTGATTTTGGACCAGGCTAAAAGAAAACAAATCATAAAAATTGAAATCCAGGAAATGGCAAAAGAAATCGAGGGAATTCCACTCGAAGATGAAGAATTATTAGAAACGGTAACCCATCTAGTTGAATATCCGGTGGTGTTAAAAGGGAACTTTGACCAAGAGTTTCTCGAACTCCCCAAGGAAGTTCTGATAAGCGTGATGAAGAACCATCAAAAATATTTCCCCGTATTTTCGAATTCCCAAAATGGAGGACTACTACTTCCTCATTTTATCTTTGTCTCCGGGACCCCAGTAGAAAACCCGGAGATAGTTATCAAGGGAAATGAAAGAGTTATTAAAGCCAGATTCAGAGATGCTCAGTTTTTTTACAGGGAAGACACCAAGACACACCTTTCCGAAAAACTGACCAAGCTAAGGAGCATGGTCTTTCTCTCCGACCTCGGCACCTACTTTGACAAAACTGAGAGAATGGAGAGCTTGGTCGGGTTTATTGGCCTTGGACTTGGCTTGCAGAATTCAGCCAAAGACCTCCGACGAGCCGCAACGCTCTCAAAGGCCGACCTTGCCACTCAGATGGTTTTCGAGTTCCCCGAGCTTCAGGGAACCATGGGGAAATACTACGCATTAATTTCGGGGGAGAAAGATGAGATTGCCATAGCACTAGAAGAACAGTATATGCCCACATCGCGCGAGGCTAAGTTACCTGAAACCGAATTTGGAGCCATACTTAGCATAGCCGATAAAATCGATAATATTTGTGCTTGCTTTATCTCAGGGCTTACACCGACCGGTACATCGGACCCCTACGCTCTTAGAAGGCAGGCAATAGGAATCATAAATATCATACTCAATAGGAAATTTCATTTAGATATAAAAGAAGTTTTCAATTATGGCTTGAATCGGATTTGGTGGCAACTTCACGAGGCTAAACCGGATTTCCCCGCTCCATCAGAAGACCCATCTTCATCCCCGCTGCTAGACGAAATAATGGACTTCGTCGTGGAAAGACTCAGAAACCTAATGGTGTCTGACGGGTTTCCACAAGATGTTGTCGACGCAGTGATTTCTGCAAATTGCGACGATTTGGTGGAGACCAAAAGGAAAATCGAAGCTCTGACCGAGTTCCGGCAAGCTCCTGATTTTGAGCCACTTGCAATCGCATTTAAACGTGTGGTAAATATAGTTAAGGCACAGCCTAGAGGTACGGTTGATACAGGATTATTGATTGAGCCAGCGGAACGGCAGCTTTACCAAGATTATTCAAATGTTAGGGAAGAAGTCGAAAAAAGTATATCGGAGAAGAACTACCGGATGGCGCTTTCCCTGATGAAAAACCTCAAAGAGCCTATCGACAACTACTTTGAGCAAGTACTGGTTATGGACAAAGATGAAAAAATAAGACAAAACCGTCTCTCCACGCTCTGGGAAATTAGAGATTTATTCTTCATAGTGGCTGACTTCTCCAAAATTGTCACCTAACAGTTAAGGAGGAAAACTCGGGTTATGGCTAAGGTTATACGAAGGGAAAATAGTAAAGCTGTGACTAAAAAGGGAATATCCAGGAAGTACGTCTATTTCTTCGGTAGTGGAAAAGCAGACGGCAAAGGTAACATGAAAGACGTGCTTGGTGGGAAAGGGGCAGGACTCGCCGAGATGACCAGAATCGGTATTCCCGTTCCTCCGGGTTTTACAATCTCGACCGAGGTTTGCCGAATTTTTTACGAGAATAAAAAGCAAATTCCCGGTCATATCAATAAATCAATCGCTGAAAATCTGAGAAAGCTCGAGAAAATAACTGGAAAAAAATTCGGGGATACAGGTGACCCGCTTTTAGTCTCGGTACGTTCCGGAGCCAGGTTCTCCATGCCCGGGATGATGGACACCATACTAAACCTGGGGCTTAACGATACGAGCGTGCAAGGACTCGCCGATAAAACCGGAAACCCAAGATTCGCCTGGGATGCTTACAGAAGATTCATTCAAATGTTTAGCGACGTCGTTTTAAAGGTCGAGAAAGAGGATTTTGAAAAGATCTTATACAAGACCAAAAAAGAGCGCGGAGCTAAACAGGATATCGACCTGGGAGTGGAAGCCCTTAAAGAGGTAGTAGCCAAGTACAAACAACTGGTCAAAGAAAAAACGAAAAGGGATTTCCCGCAAGATCCCCGGGCCCAGCTTGACATGGCCATAAACGCCGTTTTTCTCTCTTGGAATAATCCAAGGGCGATTTTTTATAGAAAGCAGTACGGCATTTCCCACGACCTGGGTACAGCAGTAAACGTACAAGCTATGGTATTCGGTAATAAAGGCGAGAATTCCGGAACTGGGGTCGGTTTTACCAGAGACCCGGCGACTGGGGAAAAGACTCTATACGCAGAATATCTAATGAATGCTCAGGGCGAGGACGTTGTTGCCGGGATCAGAACGCCCAAACAAATAGACTCGCTAGAACGTGAAATGCCCAAGACATACAAAGAGCTGGCCCGAACCGCTAAGATGCTGGAGAAGCACTTTAGAGATATGCAGGACTTTGAGTTCACTATCGAAGACGGAAAACTCTACCTGCTCCAGACCAGGTCCGGAAAAAGAACGGGCATTGCATCTGGAAAGATAGCTTACGACATGGTAAGGGAGAAACTGATTACGAGAGAAGAAGCTCTCCTCCGGGTAGAACCGGAACACCTGGAGCAGTTTCTATTCCCCATATTCGACCCCAACCAGAAGAAGAACTATAGACATATAGCAAAGGGACTCGCCGCCTCTCCCGGTGCGGCTGCCGGGCGTGTAGCCATGGATGCGGAGAAGGCAGTGGAGATGAACAGAAACGGTGACCGGGTCATCCTGGTGAGGAAAGAAACCAGTCCCGACGACATTCACGGCATGGCTGTTTCCCAGGGTGTGCTTACGGCAAGAGGAGGACGCACCAGCCATGCGGCCGTAGTGGGCAGGCAGATGGGCAAGGTCTGCATAGTAGGAGCAGAGGAAATAATCGTGAATGAAGAGGATAGAAGTTTTCACGTCGACGACATTGTGGTTAAGGAAGGAGATTATATATCCATAGACGGGTTCGAAGGGCAAGTGTACGCCGGCGATATACCGGTAATCCCCTCCGAGGTTATTCAAGTTATTCAGGGAACTATCAAGCCAGAGCATTCTGAGAAGTATGTCATTTTCTCTACTATTCTTGGCTGGGCCGATAAAGCCAAAAAACTGGGCATCAGGACAAATGCCGACATACCCAGTGATGCCAAGGTAGCCTTAAAATTTGGCGCCCAGGGAATCGGTCTTTGCCGTACCGAGCACATGTTCTTTGCAGAGGATCGAATCCCTCTCATGCAGGGAATGATACTGGCTAAGACAAGCAAAGAAAGAGAAGAGTTTTTAGAAAAGCTCCTTCCCATGCAGAAAGAGGACTTCAAGGGGCTTTTCCGAGAGATGAATGGATACCCCGTAACCATAAGGCTTCTCGACCCTCCGCTCCATGAGTTCCTCCCCAGGCGTGAGGACCTAATGGTAGAAATAAGAGAGCTGGAACTCACCAACGGAGATGCAAATCTCGTGGAAGAAAAAAGGAGGCTCCTGGCCAGGGTAGAGGAGCTACACGAATTTAACCCCATGCTTGGACTCCGAGGTTGTAGACTGGGCATTCTCATGCCGGAGATCAGCCGTATGCAGACGTGCGCCATCATGGAGGCCGCATGTGAGGTCGCCGACGAGGGAATAAAAGTAATACCGGAGGTCATGGTTCCTCTCGTCGGGATGCTTACCGAAATTAAAGCCCAGAAGGACATAATCGTCGATGTGGCAGAGGAGGTTATGAAGAGGTACAAAAAGAAGATTAAATACTATGTCGGAACCATGATTGAGGTTCCCAGAGCCACCGTAACGGCAGACGAGATAGCCACCGAAGCGGAATTCTTCTCCTTTGGAACCAATGACCTTACCCAAACCACCTTTGCCTTTTCCCGGGACGATGCGGGTAAATTCATAAAGGTCTATCTAGAAACGAAAACCACCCTGAATGGGAAACAGGTAGAGATTCTAGATAAAGATCCTTTCTCCACCATAGACTTAAAAGGAGTCGGAGAGTTTATCCGGATCGCCATAGAGAGGGGGAAAAAAACCAGACATAATCTCAAGGTTGGTATCTGCGGGGAACATGGGGGCGATCCCGCCTCTATAGAATTCTGCCAAAGTGTAGGTATGGACTACGTGAGTTGCTCGCCCTACCGCGTCCCGATCGCCAGGCTTTCCGCGGCAAGAGCAGCCCTAAAGCGGAAGCCCTGATTGACTTTTAACCCTCTCTTCGAGCCCTGAGCTAATAATGAACAAGCTAGGGCATTCGTATTTATGAAAAAGGCGAAACCGCCGCAATCAGACTTCTTCTTTACGGCCAGTGAAATGGCCTAACTTATTGGAAATATAAAGTGATATAGGTCCTAGAATAATAGCTATTATGAGCAACATAAGCAGGTAATAAGCAACTTCTATTTCTGTAGGGCTCACACTAGTTCCATAATATCTCAACACAATGACCAGTAGGCAAATAGCCGAAATCAAAAAAACGAAAGCGGATGCCATAAAGAGGTAAGAGAAAAAGTTGGCAATGGAACTTCTCATGTTTTACCTCGGTTTTTTGATTAATTCTAGCACAAAAAGTTAAAACTGGTTATTTTAGAAAAGACAAAAGCAATACTAGCAAGGGATGCAGAAATATAGGGGGATTAAAACTCCATGATTTCTTTCTCTTTTCTTTCCAGAATCTCATTTACCTTTTTAATATAGTTATCCGTAGTTTCTTGGATCTTGTTGAGGCTTCTTTTTACTTCGTCTTCCGGGACTTTCTTCTCCTTTTCCAATTCTTTAATTAGATTATTAGTGTCTTTCCTTATCTGTCTTATAGTTATCCTATACTCTTCGGCTACCTTACCCACGTATTTTACCAACTCTCTTCTTCTCTCTTCGGTGAGCACCGGTATGATTATTCTTATCACTTTTCCGTCGTTGGACGGATTTATACCCAGGTCAGATTGCCTGATCGCCTTTTCGATATTGGGTATCGCACTGATGTCCCAAGGTTGAATTACTATAGTCCTAGATTCCGGGACAGAAACGGTGGCCATTTGACTTACAGGTGTTTGCGTCCCATAGTAATCAACTTTTATATGATCGACAAGCGCGGTAGAGGCTCTACCCGTTCTCACCTTAGCTAGTTCCGACTCGAGTACGCTTATGGACTTAGCCATCCTTTTTTTTGCATCTTCCAGAATATCATTAATGCTTTTGTCCTCGCTCATCTCCTCACCCACTCCTTACTATAGTCCCTATTTCCTCTCCCATTATAATCCTCTTTATGTTCCCATGCTCGAAGAGGTTGAAGACCACAATGGGAATATTTCCCTGCATGCAAAGAGAGATGGCTGTCGCATCCATGATTTTTAATTCTTTCCTCAAAACCTCCATAAAACTGAGTTCCTCGAATTTGATGGCATCCTTATGCTTAACCGGGTCTCTGTCATACACTCCATCCACCTTCGTTGCTTTGAGGATCACATCAGCCCCAATCTCAAGCGCTCGAAGCGTGGCTGCCGTGTCAGTCGTGAAAAATGGATTTCCGGTACCGGCAGCAAGTATAACTACCCTACCCTTCTCTAGATGTCTTATCGCTCTTCTCCTTATATACGGCTCTGCCACCTGCTTGATTTCCAGAGCAGTCTGAACCCTGGTCATTATCCCCTTCCTTTCTATTGAATCCTGAAGGGCTAGAGCATTAATGACTGTAGCTAGCATTCCCATATAATCCGCAGTAGCCCTATCCATACCGGTTGCCGCACCAGCAACTCCCCGAAAGATATTGCCACCGCCAATCACTACCGCAGTTTCAATCCCCAGGGCATGTATCTCCACTATCTCCTCAGAAATAGTTTCCAGTATTTCAAGACCTATCCCGTAATTTTCTGGGCCTTGGAGCGCCTCTCCACTCAGCTTAAGAAGAACCCTTTTATATTTAGGTTTTGGCAATGGGTCTACCGAATTCATTGTTAATCAATCGGCTCCCCCAGTTGATATCTGGTAAATCGTCTTATCACGATATTCTCCCCTATCTTTGCCACGAGAGAGTTTAAAAGATCTAGGACCTTTATCTTAGGGTCCCTGATGTAGGTTTGTTCCAACAGACAAATTTCTTCATAGAACTTCTCGATCTTCCCCTGAACAATCTTATCCGCAACGTTTGCTGGCTTCCCCGATTCTATTACCTGAGCTTTCATTACTTCCTTTTCCTTTTGGATTACTGACTCGGGTACATCCTCCCTCTTGATAAAGCTGGGATTTGCTGCAGCGATTTGCATGGCAATCTCTTTGGTGAATGCCTGGAACTCCTCATTTCTTGCCACAAAATCAGTTTCACAGTTTACCTCAACCATTACACCGATTTTTCCTCCGGGGTGTATATAAGAGGTTATTATTCCTTCCGGTGTCTCTCTTCCCACCTTTTTTGCCGCTTTGGTGAGGCCCTTTATCCTCAGAATTTCCACAGCTTTCTCGTAATCACCGCCCGTTTCCTCAAGAGCTTTCTTACAATCAAGAAATGGAGCGCCCGTTCTATCCCTTATCTCTTTTACCATTTGTGCTTTTACATCTGCCATTATTCAGATTCCTCCTCGAAAGTCTCCTGGTAGTCGGCTTCTGATGGGCCCTCGGATACCGCCACCGATGTTGACTCCTTGTCCTTCTCATCCTCCCCGTATTCCTTGAACACGAATACCTTTCTCTCCACGATCAATGGAGCCTGTTCCGCCTCTGGCTTAGCTATCTCTCCGGCCAACACCCTCTGTTCATATATATGTTTCCCTTCTATACAGGCGTCAGCAATGCGTGAAGCAAATAACTTAATCGCCCTTATAGCATCATCATTACTGGGTATTATAAAATCGGCATTGGACGGGTCGCAATTAGTGTCTATCACCGCTATGATCGGAATCCCCAGTTTTCTGGCTTCCCTGACGGCTATATATTCTTTTTTGGCATCGACGATGAACATTGCCTCCGGGTATCTTCTCATATTGACTATCCCATTCAACAGATACTCCAATTTTTGAATCTGCCTCTTTAGCCCCTTGGCTTCGTTTTTCGGCAGAAGGTCCATCTGCCCCTCCTCCTCCAATTTCTTCAGTTCGAGGAGATAGTCAACCCTCCCTCTTATCGTATTGAAATTGGTGAGTGTACCACCCAACCATCTGGTATTGACGAAGGGCATCCCGCATCTGATTGCTTCTTCGGCAATGATCCCTTGAGCTTGCTTTTTTGTCCCCACGAATAAAACTTCCCCGCCATCGGCAACAATGTCCCTAGCGAAGTTATAAGCCTTCTTAAAAAAGGTCACAGTCTGTTGAAGGTCTATTATATGGATTCCATTCCTGCTCCCGAATATGTATGGTTTCATTCTGGGATTCCAGTGACTTACCTGATGCCCAAAGTGAACGCCCGCTTCGAGCAGTTGTTTCATGCTTATAACTTCACTAACTTGAGTTTCTTCCGCCATCAATCCCTCCTGGCTCTTATTAAAATTCGGTTAAACTAGATTTAGATAACATAAAAAAAACCGCATTTCAAGTTACCATACCCGGCAATCTCATGCCTGTACTCTTTCAATCATTACAAAAATCCCGCTCGTTCTCGCTTAAATCAAGCCCGGAAAAAGAAAAATCTAGAATGTAATTTATCTGGTTTCTTTCTTAGAGATTTAACAACTTTATTTAGTAAAAACAACCCTGTAAAAATATAAAGAGGGAAGATCGACGGCTGTCGATCTTCCCTCAGAGAGAAAGGGTCGTGGAGGATGAGGAATCCTTGATACTATTCATAATGAAATCAAATTACTGACGCCAAGTCAAGGTTGATTTTTGGGACGAAAAAAAGCTAATTCTTCAGGAATTTCTACTACTTTGGTATTAAGCATTTAATAAAACCTTAGTTAGACATTGCTATCTACCTCAAATCGATCAGGCCTTTCATATGGGTCAAGTTCTCTTATTTGTAAGCAATGCCAGCACTTAAAGTGCTTGGCAAAATCGGTTACTTCCCAGATACTATCGCATATCGACTGCCTCAAGTTCTTGTTCTCTACCTGGGATACATTGAACAGCTTTCCGCACCGGGTGCAGTATAGCACTATTTCCTCTTCCATCTCTATCTCCTCAGATTTTTAATAAAGGCAATAAAAATATAAGAAAATAAGAAAAAAGCAAGTTCTAAAACCACTTAGACAATTGAACTATCACAATCTTCACTTTCGCCCTCTTATTGTAAAAATTAGTTGGAATTGGTGATCGACAAATGATATAATAGAAGCAGGGAATCAGCGGAGAGGGGGTGAAGTAAAATGATAGATAATAACGATATTGATACCAGATTATGGGATCATTATCTTACTTTTGTCGATTACGACAAATCCTTCGAGAAGGGTACTTCAGAAGAAATGGATGAGGACCTCCAAGAGAATGAAATCCTGCTAACCAGAAGCATAGTTACCAGGAAGCATCCCCACAGCAACTGAGATTCGAGTACAGAGCACAAGTAATCTTCAAAAGCAAACGTATTGCTATTTGCTTTTTTATTGAATAAAAGAAGGGAGGGCAGGTTTTTAATTTTTATCCTCCAGCCAAAACGTTTAAACTCCGACTCTCCGGGTAACACCCAATAAGTAAAGCTACCCACATAAACAAAGAATAAATATTGGATTTTAAGCTTGGCTCAAATGGTGCTTTCCTTGAAGCCTCATAGGGGCTGGTGTAGAATTATCTTTACCCGGATGTAGCCGTAATCCCTTATTTGAGTAAAATGCTAAAGTTCTGGTTACGGAGGGCTGGCAGAACGGCTAATGCACCGGTCTTGAAAACCGGCGTCCGAAAGGACTTGGGGGTTCGAATCCCTCGCCCTCCGCCAGCTTTTAAAATAGGTCTATTTTCTAAGCTTCTACCTTTAAGCCGCGAATGAACGTGAATAAAACGATACAGGATACATGATGCACGATGCATGACTATTTTGCATCTTGTATCCTTACTATATTGATTTATGTTTGTTTACTCTCGTGGCTAATCATTTCAACAAATGAAAGGCAAACTTTATATCGTATCTACCCCTATAGGCAACCTTGAGGATATAACATTCCGAGCGCTGAGGATTTTAAGGGAAGTGGACATTATCGCTTGCGAGGATACTAGGGTTACAAAAAAGCTCATTTTCCATCATCAAATACTGAAGCCGCTGACCAGCTATCACGAGCATAACGAGATAGAAAAGGCAGAGGAACTTGTAGCGCTCTTAGAATCCGGGAAAAACGTCGCTTTGGTCTCAGACGCCGGAACGCCGGGGGTTTCAGACCCGGGATATAGACTGGTAAAGCTCGCCTCGGAAAAGGGCATCGAGGTAATTCCGGTGCCCGGCCCATCGGCAGCAATAGCCGCGCTTAGCGTGTCTGGGCTTCCCACATCAAGCTTTGCCTTTTTCGGATTTCTTCCTAAATCTAGCAAAAAAAGAAGGGAATTCCTGGAAGAGATCCGGGAACACACGGAGACACTCATATTCTATGAATCTCCTAATAGAATCCTAGAAACTCTAAAGGGTATCCTCGAAGTTCTAGGAGACAGACAGGTCTCCGTAAGCCGGGAGCTTACCAAGATGTTTGAGGAATCGGTGAAGGGAAGTATTAGTAAGGTGGTCAAGATACTAGAGGAAAGGAATAAATTAAAAGGGGAATTTACGATTGTGGTAGAGGGTAGAAGCGATGAAGAAAAAGAAGCCTCTTCCGACATTATAAAAGATCAGCTTAAAACCTGTAAAGATAAAGGATTCACCTTAAAGGATTCTGTCAAAGAAGTCTCACAAAAATGTAAGGTTTCTAAAAGCAAGGTTTACAAGGAAGCGCTTAAGGTTTGGGGGAAAGTTTGAGTAAGGGCAAATCTTTGGTATTTGCCCTTCAATGGGCAATCACAAGGGTTGCCCCTACTCTTTCTTTTTTTTCTTCTCTTTCTCCATCTCTGGGCCGATTCTTACTTCTCTCTCAATCTTTTGCTTCTTTTCAATCGCCTCGCCCTGGATCTGGGCCTTGCAGGAATCGCAAATCGAGACCTCCGAAGGTTTTCCACAAATCATGCAAACTCTCTTTTTCTCTGACATGCTTCCTCCCAATAAACACTTAGCCACGAATTCACCCCATGAGATAGTTTTATACCATCTCATGGGGTAAACACTAATTTACACGAATAAAACGACGCATCATACATGACGCACGATTCATGAAGTTGTTACTTGCATCTTGTATCCTGCATCATCCATCCAGCTTTAAATCGGGGGTCTTTTTTCCTTCCAATTCGTATGAAGCTCATAATTATAGGCTACTCTAAGAATTGTTTCTTCATCAAATGGCTTTCCCAGAATCTGAAGGCCTATTGGCAATCCGCCGGAAGTAAACCCGCAAGGAATGGAGATACCGGGAAGACCAGCCAGATTGCACGGTATTGTGAAAATGTCTGAAAGATACATCTTAAGCGGGTCATCTGATTTCTCACCGATTTTGAAAGCGGCTTCTGGCGACGTCGGGGTCACAATCACATCTACCCTCTTAAAAGCCTCCTCAAAATCCCTCCTGATCAACGTTCTCACCCTCTGAGCTTTTAGATAATACGCATCATAATATCCCGAAGAAAGGGCATAGGTCCCGATCATTATCCTCCTTTTAACCTCGTTGCCAAAACCCCGAGCCCTAGTTCTGACGTACATATCCATGAGAGACCGGGCATCGGAGACCCGAAAGCCGTACTTCACCCCGTCATACCGGGCCAAATTTGAGCTGGCCTCAGAGGGAGCAAGTATGTAATAAGCAGAGACGGCATATCGGGTGTGAGGAAGAGAAATTTCCTCCACTTTCGCGCCCAAATCCTCGATGAGAGCAATTGCCTTTCGCACCTCTTTCTCTATCTCGGCATCAATCCCCTCTATAAAATACTCCTTGGGAACGCCGACCTTAACACCCTTGATATCATCCCTTATATGCGTAGTGTAATCAGGGACCGGAATATTAACAGAAGTTGAATCTCTAGAATCTTTTCCCGATATCACGTTCAGGATAAGAGCAGCATCCTCTACGGTCTTAGTCAAGGGGCCAGCCTGGTCTAGGGAAGAGGCAAATGCGATCATCCCAAACCTGCTTACTCTTCCGTAGGTAGGCTTGATTCCAACGATCCCGCAGAGTGCCGCCGGCTGTCTTATGGAACCGCCGGTATCGGTTCCGATAGATGCGAAACAAAGAGAGGAAGAAACCGCCGCGGCAGAACCGCCGCTTGAACCACCGGGAACCCGCTCTAGGTCCCAGGGATTTCTGGTGGGCCCGAAATAGGAGTTTTCCGTTGATGAGCCCATAGCAAACTCATCCATGTTGTTTTTTCCTAGAATTACCGCCCCCGCTTCTTTAAGTTTCTGAGTGACCGTGGCATCATAAGGAGAGATGAAGTTCTCCAGAATTTTAGAGCCGCACGTTGTTTTTACTCCTTTCATGCAAAAGATGTCCTTGAGTCCAATCGGAACTCCATGGAGCGGTCCTTTATATTTACCCGAGGAAATGAGATCCTCTGCTTCCTTCGCCGAACTTATGGCCTCATCCTTGAGTGTGGTTATATAGGAATTTACCCTAATATCAACCTCTTCTATTCTTTTTATGACCGCTTCGGCCAGCTCGACCGGGGATACCTCTTTTTTCTGGATCAAGTCTGAAATTTCCCTGATCGTATGAAACGGTAAATCCATTTATGTCTCCTTTTTTGCATCTCGATGCGAGATACTTGTTTCAACTTGGTTATCAAGAATCAAACTAGGAAAATAAAGTCAATCTTCGATAACCTTAGGCACCGAGAAAAAATCATCCTCTCTATGGGGGGCGTTCTCCAGAGCCTCGTCCGGGCTCAGCCACGGCTTTACCTCATCCTCCCTAACCGGCGTCGAGATATCGAGGACATGAAAAGTAGGCTCTACATGAGAGGTATCGAGTTCATTCAGCTCGTCTATATGCTCTAATATATTTCCTAGCTGCTCGGTAAATTTCTCAAGCTCCTCTTCTTTAAACTCCAACCTGGCAAGCTCGGCTACACGGCGCACAGCGTCTCTTGAAATTTTCATTGTCCCAATCCTCTATTATTAAAAAGAATTCGATGAAAGAAGATAACCGAATTCTCGAAAGTTATCCATCCGGAAACAGGCTTCCGACGCTACTAATTCTGAAAGCCGATCTTCATCCTTGAATCCCTGAGCACTTCTTCAACAAAATCTACAACCTGAGATTCTATGCGGGTCCCGGATAGCCGGTTTATTTCCTGAACCCCGGTCGGACTGGTGGTATTAACCTCGGTAAGATATCCACCTATGACATCTATCCCCACGAAATAAAGCCCGTCTGCCCGAAGCCTTGGCGCTAATTCCCGGCAGATATATAAATCCCTGTCCTCAAGGTCGGTCTTAGCCGGGCTGCCCCCGGAATGGAAATTACACCTGAATTCTCCGCCGGGCTTGGCCACCCTGAGCACGGCACCCAGCGGCTCTCCGTTCAAGAGAATTATTCTTTTATCCCCCTCCGATACCCTGTCGATAAACTTCTGAGCGAGGACATAACGGCTTCCACCTTGAGTTATCGTTTCCAATATAACGTTGGCATTTCTATCACCCTCTTTGACGTAGAATATCCCCTCCCCCCCGCAGCCATCCAGGGGTTTCACCACCATTTCTCCGCCTATTTCCGCAAGGAATTTTTTAAGCCTGTCCATATCCTTAGTTACCATGGTCAGGGGAATCAGTTGAGGAAAATTCAAGGTATATAGCTTTTCATTCGACTCCCGGATCCCCTTGGGATTGTTTATAACCAGGGTTTTTGTAGAGTCTATTAAACCGAGAATATAAGTTGAATATATGTAGTCCAAATTGAATGGAGGGTCTTTCCGCATCCATACAACATCGAAACCTTCGAGTGGAAGAGTGTCCGTCTTGCCAAAGGAGTAATAGTCGTGAGCCCTCTTTAAACTAATTTCTGAAACACTTGCCCAGGCCTTACCATTTTGTACAAATAAATCTTTAAGTTCAGTATACCAAACCTCATGTCCTCTTAACTGCGACTCGAGCATAAGCACAAAGGTAGTGTCTTTGTCTGTATTAATCGTCTGGATTGGGTCCATGATGAAAGCCATCTTAAGCTTCATGGTTCTAAATCTATCCAAAACAGTCGCTTAGTTCAAGGAAAATACAAAATGGCCATAATCCAATCATGAATCCTTGGCCAAATATTATTAGGGATAGCTGATTAACCGGGTTTCCGAAGGATTCTTTAACCCGCTCACCCCGAGCCGTTGGGTAGTAAACCCAAAACTTACCTGGCCCTTCTCTCTCCGTGTATGGTCACAATCAGTTTTCGCGACCCGCCATAGTTACGATGCTCGCAGAGATAGATTCCCTGCCATGTCCCCATTTTAAACCTTCCTCTGAAGACAGGCACGGTAATAGAGCTTCCCAGTAGTGACGACTTAATGTGTGCGGGCATATCATCGGGTCCTTCAAGCCTGTGCTCATAATAAGGTGCGTTTTCCGGGACCATTTTGTTAAAATGGCTTTCAAAGTCTAAACGCACATCCGGGGATGCATTCTCGTTTATGGTCAGTGAAGCAGAGGTATGGCAAATGAAGATGTGGGCTATTCCCACGGTAAACTCGGAAATTTCCGGTATTTGTCTTGTGATTTCGCTGGTTATGAGATGAAACCCGCGTGGTTTCGGGGATATATTAATTTCTCTTTGAAGCCAATTCATTACTTAGGTATCAACTTGCCTTATAACATAATTAAGGAAATCCTCATTCTTAACTTCTCTCAGTAACGACTGCGGAATCGTCCTGTTTTTGAAGTTTACCAAAGAGGGCTAGGCTTGCAAATTGGTTCAACACAGATCCTGCTCTAAAAGCAGTGCGGTCAGTCTTCAAGGCTAGAATTATGGTTTATATTTGGACTACTATTTCCGTACCATATATACTTATCCAACTATGACAAACTTAAAACCGACCCCACAAGAAATAGCTGAAGAGAACAAGAAGATACGAATGCTGAGGTTAATGGTCGACCTTACTATGTCTCTCATCTCTCAGGGAAAGATGACCAGGGAAGAAGCTATGGAACATTTTATGAAAGTAAAGGACTTTGCCTTGAGACTTTTTCCCGGTAAGGAAGTAGCCTTTGAAATAATTTATGCACCCAGGTTCAAAAGAATCATAAATGAAATCTATAAACTCCACTGAAAGGAAAATACCAAATTACCTGGATTACAAAACCCCTCCCTCTCGTCAAGAAGCCGAGGCCATACAGAGGGAGCTTCAAAAAAGGGTAATCACTCATAATCAGTTTAAAGAGATAAGAACGATAGCCGGTATAGACTTAGCCCCCTTGTCCGGTGCGGAAAAGCTGGTGTGTGGAATTATAGTCTTCTCTTATCCCGGGCTTGAAGAGGTCGAGCGTGTTTCCGCGGTAGCAAAAGAACAGTTTCCCTATATCCCTGGACTCCTGGCCTTCCGGGAAGGACCGGCAATAATTGAGGCCTTTAAAAATCTAAGAAGTAAACCGGACCTGCTCATGATCGACGGTCAGGGCATAGCCCATCCGCGAGGACTGGGGATTGCCAGCCATGTCGGGATCCTATTGGATATACCGACCATCGGAGTGGCCAAAGAAAAGCTCTATGGAAGGTATAAAGAACCGGGTGAGACCCAAGGGGTATGGACTCCGTTGATATCGAGTGACGGGAGCAACATCGGTGCCGTGCTAAGAACTAAAAAGGGGACAAAGCCGGTCTTCGTTTCCATTGGGAATAAAATAGATTTGAGAACCGCAGTAAGGATTACACTAGCCTGTACCAGGGGTTATAGAATTCCCGAACCCACTAGACAGGCAGACATCTTTGTTGCCCTGCTAAAAAGTACTTACAAATGATGTAAGCCGGGTTCCATTGTCATTATCATTACTAAAACAACCGAAAAACTGAATTAAGGGTTATTATTTAAACATAGAGTATAGACAATTACCTAGATGCCATGGTTTATTTTATTTGCCAGATAACTGAACAGGTAAGTTAATGGCATAAACACTGATACCCATGCCCGAGAGATTTTCGTGGATCATAGAAGGGAGGCTTGCCGGAATGGAAAGACCGGGTTTATTCCGCAAGCTTGAGGAGGATTTGGAATTTCTCAAGAAAAATAAGATTGAGGTGATAATAAATCTTGAAGAAGATTACTGGGAATATAGTGGATTTGAGGTAAAGCACATCCCTATAAGTGATTTCAAAGCCCCCCGGCTTCAGGACTTCGACCAATTTGTAGAATTCGTCGATTCAAAGATCCGGGAAGGTAAAGGCATAGCTGTACATTGCTATGCCGGCATGGGCAGGACGAACCTCATGATTGCCAGTTACTTAATTCATTACCTCGGCACGGACCCGGATAAAGCACTGGAACTGGTAAGAGAAAGAAGACCTACCTACATGGTAAATCAGGAACAGGTAGAATCCTTGAGAGAATATTTCTACACGCTAACCCAAGAAGACCAGCGAATTTAACAATATACGATACAAACCACGCCTGAATCTTATCTAGTATCCCTGGTCGTTTTCTGGTAGATTAGTTTCTAACCCGTCATTTTCCGGAGGAGATATGGGTGGTGGTTACTCAGGAGAAATACTGCAACAGTTAAACTACGGTAAAGGGAAAATACTATACGGTGATACTCCTCTGGTAATATTAAAGGCCTTTCTTCAATCGGGTGTCAGCTACCTAGGTGGTTATCCTGGTTCTCCCACCGCTGGCCTAATCGATGTCATATCCGATGCCTACGATTCCATACTAAAAGACAAAGGAGTCTACTTCGATTGCTCCGGAAATGAAGCAGCGGCGGCGGCACTTCTCTCCGCTTCCATCAGCTACCCGATCCGTGGAGCAGTTAATTGGAAGATAGTAGGAACCAATGTGGCGTCGGATGCTTTATCCCATATCTGCTCATCTGGAGTCACCGGCGGGGCCATGGTAGTGGTGGGTGAGGATTACGGCTGTGACAGCACATTAGTCGCCGAGAGGGCGTTTCCCTTCGCTCTCAAATCTACTATGGGGGTAATCGACCCAAGAGGAGACCTACAACACCTAGCAAATATGGTAGAAGCGGGCTTCGAGCTTTCTGAATACTCGAACATGCCGGTTATGTTCCTTTTATCTACCAGAATTGCACATATACGGAGCAAGATAACCTGTAAAGATAACGCGGAGCCAAAAATAAGCATGAACAATCCCTTGAGGAATTTAATTACTGACATAGAAAAAATCCCTATTCCTCCATTTACGCTTGAACAATCCAGAAAAAAGTTTGAGGAAAGGATACCCGCGGCAAGAAAATTTATCTTGGAAAGAAAACTAAACGAAACCATAAATGGAGATGACCGCAACCTGGGAATAATAACCCACGGGATGATATTTAACTCTCTGATGAGATGCCTATATATACTGGGTGAAGCCAACATCTACGGTGAAAGCGGAATTCCCATTCTTAACCTCAATGTAACACATCCACTTGTTCCAGAAGAAATAGCAAACTTTCTCCAAGGGAAAAAGGCCGTCCTGATTGTAGAAGAGGGAATGCCTAATCTAATCGAAGAAGCGATAAGGGCAATTGCTCAGAGAGCAAAGTTTGATGGGGAAATTTTTGGCAAAGACGTTCTTCCTCCCGCCGGAGAATACACTCCAGATAGTATAATAAAGGGCATCGGCAGTTTCCTCCTTAAAAACACCTCTCCCGGTTATGAAAAAGAAAAAATACGAGAGAAGAGCGAATACATAGAAAAGCACAAAGAAAAGGCGGCGAACCTTCTGAAGGAACCAGTCATAAAGAGAAATCCGGTATTTTGTACCGGCTGCCCGGAAAGACCTATTTTTACGGCGATTAAAATATTGGAAGAGGACTACGGTAAATCTTACTACGCATCCGATATCGGCTGCTATTCCATGAGCGGGCTTCCGCCGTTTGACCTCAGCAACTCGATTACCGGAATGGGAATCGGGCTGGCATCGGCAGGGGCCCTTTCCAGGATGGCAAACAAGAGAGTAATCTCGTTCATGGGCGACGGCACTTTCTGGCACAGCGGGCTTACCACCAGCATTTCAAATGCGGTTTACAACAACCAGAACGCCATACTGATAATATTGGAGAACTTCTGGACGTCCATGACCGGTCATCACGAGAACCCCGCTTCCGGAAAAAACATGAGGCAAGAAGGGGTCATGATGGACATCGAAAAGGCACTCAGAGGAGCGGGAGTCAGATGGATTAAAAGGGTTAATCCGTACGACCTCGGGGAATCGATGGATGCGCTTCGCGAAGCCTATGCAATCGACAAAGGGCTAAGGGTAATAATCTCCCGTGGGGAGTGCCAACTGGAAAAAGGTAGAAAAGAAAAAGTAATAGTGAAAAAAAGATTGGAGTCGGGAAGACGAGTGGTACAGGCAAGGCTGGGTGTGGACCCGGAGGTATGCACCGGGGACCATTCTTGTATGAGATATAACGGCTGTCCCTCTCTCACTTTGAAAGAAAGCCCCACTATTCTCAGAGACGACCCCATCGCTCACATCGAACAATCCTGCGTCGGTTGCGGTTTGTGTGGAGAAATTGCCCATGCCGCCGTGCTATGTCCTTCATTCTACAATGTGAAGATAATAAACAATCCTTCCCTTTTTGACAGGATAGGAGCCAAGATAAACCGATTCTTCCTTCATCTAATCACCGGAAATGGTTGGTCAACTTAATTTTTGACTCCGAGATGTAAACTCCGAGTAATTAATCGCTAATCTGCATTGGCATATCTTTTTGGATACAATAATCGAATATGGAAAGAAAAAGTGAGTTGCTTAAAATTTTAATCCCTGCCGTCGGCGGGCAAGGGGGTGGAGTACTCACCGAGTGGCTGGTCCAGGCCTTTCTCATAGAGGGGTTCGAGGTTCAGGGTATAAGTCTTCCCGGCCTTTCTCAGCGTGCTGGCTCGACAGTTTATTATCTCGAGGCCATAGCCAAGACCGATTCAAGCCATAAACCGGTTATCTTTTCTCAATACCCCGTACCGGGAGAGGTTGATATCATACTCGCTCAAGAGTTCTTAGAGTTGGGAAGGGTGCTGGAGCAGGGATATGGCTCGGATAAAACGGTCATCGTTTCCAGCACCCACCGGGTTTATTCCACTTCGGAGAAGATGCCCCTTACTAGCGGAATATACTCGAATGAGAACTTAAGAAAACTGGCCACCAATTTCTCTTCTCTTTTCATTGGCTTTAATGCACTGGAATTGGCTAAGGAGAACGGCCTGGATGAGCTGGGAATAAATGCAATCTTACTGGGAGCGTTAGCCGCCTCCGACGTGCTACCGGTGGGAGAAGCTACCTTTCTAAAATCGATAGAGCAAACGGATGTCGCCGTAAAAAATAATCTAAGGGCTTTCCGACTGGGCTGGGACCACGTCAAGACCGGAAACTATTTACTGCCAAAGTCAGATTTTCAGAGAAGATGGGAGGAGTATAAGAAAGAAAGGGCCCAGAAACTTGGTCCCAAAATCAGAGAAGGATACCTCCGACTAATAGCCATAATAGAAAGGGATTATCCTCCCCGCCTGAGAGAAATTCTGGCTGAGGCGCTTTTCCGGCTGGTTGACTACCAGAACCTCGGCTATGCCGAAAAGTACCTCTATGAATTAAGTAGTGTTTACGAATTAGATAAACAAATGAAAGGCGGATTCAGGATCACCGAGCACTTTGCCAAAAACCTAGCCCTGTGGATGAGCTACGAAGATGGAATACGAGTAGCCGAGCTAAAAATTAAACCGGAGAGGTTTAAGCGAATAAAGGAAGAGATTAGATTGAGAGAAGACCAAATATTTAGGGTTGAAGACTACCTAAAACCCGATGCCGAGGAAATCTACGGTCTTTTACCCAATATCATAGTGTCCCCAATAATTCGCTTCACCGAAAGCCGTCTTTTCAAGAAGCTCTGGCCAGCCAGAAAGAAAATAACCTTTGGCCAAAAGCCGGTCACTACCTCCTTTACCGGTTATTCAAGACTTTGGCTCCTGGCAAAACTAAAACCAATCAGGCCTTATTCTTATCGTTACCAAAAGGAGCACTCCTTAATCCGAAAATACAAAACGGCCGTAGAAAAATTCATGGAGAGGGATTATGAGATTGGATGCCTGGTGGCCAAAAGCGGGGCGATGATAAAAGGGTATGGAAACGTAAGGAGAAGGACGATGGAAACCTTGAGAAGGTTCCTGGATAACATAATTACACCGCTCGTGGAATTTGAGCATGCCAACAGGAAGGGTTACGATTTATCCCTGGAGGTCGGGGAAGAATCGCTTAAGCTAATCTCAACATCAACTGATGGAATAGATAAGGCGGAAAAACTGGCGGCCGACGTTTTACCGGGAAAGGCTGCTTGATTATGAGTAATAACTTCAAGTCACCAATGCCAATGTACCCTCAGTTTTTAAATTCTAACTTCCGGTCGCTGCTGGCCAAAATAATAAGAAACCAGAGGTTAAAACTAGTAAAACAATGCCTTTATAGATAAGAACGCCTTTTAAAATCAGGCTCCCCTCTTTTTTATGTCTGCTTTATGTCTGCCATGCAAGTTCTGTCCTAAGTTCACATAACCTTTCTATTCCCCGGATAATATAGCTAATGTAGAGACGCATTACTATGCGTCTCTACGATACCATGCTTTTGATCACGCAATCGTATAGGGACAAATCCTGTATTTGTCCTGGTTCTTTAACGGGTGAACACAAGGTTCACCCCTACAATAAACAGGCTTTTCCTTCGGGTGTCATTCCGAGTAAAATGAGAAATCTTTCTTTAGATTCCGCTCTCCAGAATGACCTTTGAGTCAGATTGCTTCGGTCGTGGAATTTACCCCTGCCTACCTTCCATGTCATTGCGAGCGATAGCAAAGCAATCTCGTTTTTTTCAAGGGTTTGCTTGGTCATGGAATTTATCCTGAGCCTGCCGAAGGATTCCTCGCAATGACACCCCAGGAATTACTGCTCTCCTCACATCCCTGCGAAGCAATCTCTTATTTTGGATAAGTTTGATTTAATATATTAACTTAGTTGTTTTTACTTCTGCATCCAGCCAAAAACTAAAAGTTAGATGAATAGAAAGGCTACTGAAACCCGTTTCATCGCCGACTCGATGCTAGGTAAATTGGCCAAGTGGCTCAGGCTAGCCGGTATAGACGTAGAATACGATAAAGATATAGATGACGATTGGCTGACCCGGCGGGCCCTTATAGAAGGTCGGGTAATACTTACCAGGGACAGGTCGATAGCAAAGAGGAAAGGAGTAAATGAATGTCTCTTAATCTGGAGCGACCATTTGGACGAGCAACTCATCGAGTTCCTTCAAGTCTTTGAACTAAGGACACTGCAAAGTGCCTTTACCAGGTGTATTCGATGTAATACTTTACTGGAAGAGGTTAAAAAGGAGTTACTCACCGAAAAAGTCCCTCCTTACGTTTGGAAAACCCAGGACGAATTCAAGCGCTGTAATACCTGTAACAGAATCTACTGGGCAGGCACGCATAGAGAGAATGCTGAGAGGTCCTTGAGAAAGTTTATTGAAGACTTCTATGGTAAGAGCGTATAGCTTTGCTGACGCGGTTCACTAAACCATCAACTTATAACTGGTAACCCAAAAAGGGTTTCGTCCCCTTTTTCGATTCTGTAACCCAGGTCCCCGTTTTCACCCCCACCTTAATCCTCCCCCTCAAGGGGGAGGAGAAAGGACAGGGGGTTACATACTAGACTCATTAAATGGGGCTAGGGTTGAAACGGCTGAGCCGGGATATACGGGTCACCTGGCGAAAGGACAAACTGGGTCTTGGAGCTGGCGCTGTCAACCGCCTCAAGGCTTAGGCTCAGGGACTTCCTGCAGGGGCCGAGCGTAAGCACCATCGGGACTATCCGGGCGCGGGTGGAGCCATTGAGTATGCCGTTCAAGTTGAGGTCAAAAGAAACGGTCTTTCCCGCCTCTACGTCCACGCTGGAACCATTGAATACATCGCCGAGGCCAATCGGACTCCCATCCGACGAGAATATCGCGCCGTCCGAGTACATGAATATCGCGCTCACCTGACACGTCTTGCCCGGCGGGGCTTGGATGCTGCTTAAGTTAGTTACGTTTACCTTGGCTATCTGAGTGTCGGTAAATCCCACTGAGCCGAACGACTTGAAGAAGGTGGGCTCGCTCCACGCCTTTGCCCCTCCCAACGCTGATACTGCTAAAGCTAAAGCTGTGATGGCTATAAACCTTCTCATTGAATGCCTCCTTAAGTTGTTTTTTTGTGCTGCTTGTGTGTCTGGCCTGGACTTATTGCGGGGGCTGAATACTCCCCTGAGACGCAAGAATCCTGATGCGCTAAGGGGGTGAACTTTGGTTGTATCGTGTGTTGTCTATGCTATCTAGGTGGGTGGGTTGCAAGGTTCATTCCAAATTCTTCTGAGAGCCGTGGAGTAAAGATAGAAAACCCCTCTCCGGGAGGATTTGCCATTGGTGAAGGAAGCGATAGGTAGTGTTTTATTTGCATAGGAGTAACACCCATCTGAGCTTTCAGTCCCTCACATCCGACCCACAAGGTCAAGACTCGATTATGCGGGCGAAACAAGTCTAGCTGGAGAACCTAGCTTAAAACTATAGTCCTAAGTCTATGAAGGGAATATCATTGGTGTGAAATTGTGACTTGATATCTTTAATAACCCATAGTAAACCACCAGCCTTGGCATTAAGTTAGCTCGTAGGGAACGCAGATCTACGTTCCCTACATTCCTTGCCTGGAGAAAGAAAAGAGGATAATTTCCTAGGGACTAGAAAAGGGGACACGTCCCCTTTTCCAAAAGCTTTTCTTGGAATTTCCATTTACACACCCCTAAATCCCCTCTCAAGAGGGGACTTATATAGGCTTGGCAGACTCTTGAGTTGGAATTATCTTGGGGATTGACGCATTCTTCAGATCTGGCTTGTCTCGGATCAATCCCCTCTAGAGACCTGTCCTGAGCCTGGCCGAAGGAGGGGTGTCCAGTAGGGATGTGGTGTGTTACTCAGTCCGATGATTTGCCATATTTCAAGACCCGGCTTCTTTCATCATCTTTATAAAATCATGAAAGAGATAAGCGGAGTCGTGGGGTCCCGGCGAGGCTTCCGGATGATACTGGACAGAAAAAAGCGGATGCTTTTTGTGTCTTAACCCCTCCACGGTGTCGTCGTTGAGATTAATATGGGTTATTTCTACATCGTTACCGAGGGAATCGGGGTCGACTGCAAACCCGTGATTTTGCGACGTGATTTCGACCTTACCGGAAATCAGATTCTTGACAGGCTGGTTAGCGCCCCTGTGGCCAAACTTTAGCTTGTAGGTTTTTCCGCCCAAAGCCCAACCGATGATTTGATGTCCGAGGCATATTCCAAAAATAGGTTTTTTACCGATAAGCGTCCTGGTGCTCTCTATTGCGTAAGAAACCGCCGCAGGGTCCCCGGGCCCGTTTGATAAGACTATTCCATCCGGGTTCATAGAAAGCACATCGTGGGGAGGTGTTCGAGAAGGAACAACCCAGACTTCGCACCCCATATCAATTAGCCTTCTCAGAATATTGCGCTTTATACCAAAGTCGTAAGCAATTACCCTAAGCCGCCTTTGGTCAGTGGATTCTTGGTCGTAAATGGGTCTCCACTGGTCGGTTCCCATTTCCCATTTATACGGCGTTTCACAACTCACCTCGGTCACCAGGTCTATTCCCACTATAGACGGCGATGTACGTACCTTGCTGAGTAAGCTTTGAGGGTCAGAATCGAGCGTGGAAATTACACCCCTCTGTGCCCCATACGTGCGAATCCTCTTTGTCAACTCCCGCGTATCGATTCCTTCCATCCCGATAATCCCGTATCTGGCAAGATATTCCCAAAGAGCCTCTTCTGAGCGCCAGTTACTGGGTAGAGCCCAGGATTCTTTCACGATAAAACCCCTGACAAATGGCCTTTTCGACTCTACATCGTCCGAGTTAACCCCGTAATTCCCTATCTCCGGGTAGGTCATAACCACGATCTGGCCATTATAAGATGGGTCGGTGAGTATTTCCTGATAGCCGGAAATAGAAGTATTGAATACCACCTCACCGAAAACCTCACCTTCCGCTCCAAATCCTCTACCCTCAAAAATCGTCCCGTCCTCTAAAACCAAGATGGCCTTCTTCATAGGTCGAGTGAGAAAATACACTTCACTGCATTTGTTGTCAAATTCGGGTTGACACGAATTGTCCTAAAACGTCAAAAATTGGCAGCGATTAGGGGTGTTAAAGTGTGTAAGCCTCCGTAAACATTTTGTAAATTGATGGCACAGAACTTGTTACTTTGATAAACTCGCGAGTAGGAAATCATTTATTACTTGAAATAAAGAGAAATTAGTATTATGATGGGGCTAATAAATTGAATAAGCTAAAGAGCTACAACTACTCAGAAAAGCCTCTCTATAGTTTTGAAGGAACTTCCGTAAGCAAGGTGGAGAAGAAGGGAAATATACTAATAGTAGACGACGATGAGTCTATTAGGAACTTGTTTAGAGAAACCTTAGAAGAACTTGGATACAGATGCGAGGTAGCCGAGAACGGGTTGGAATGCCTCGATAGGATTAATGGGGAAAGCAACTATGACATAGTGCTTTTAGACGTACAAATGCCCAAGTTAAACGGTATCGAGACCCTCAAGAAACTGAAGGCTCTCTCACCCGACATATCCATAATCATAGTTTCAGCGTCTAGGGAGATTGAAAACGTGAGGGTGGCGCTCAAAGAGGGCGCTTATGATTATATATTTAAGCCATTTAACGTCCAGGAAGTGGAGACGGTAATAAGGCGCGGCATTGAAAGAGCTAAATTAATAAAGGAGAACAAAGACTATCAACAGAATTTAGAGAAAAAGGTAATAGAGCAAACACAGGAGCTAGTTAGTCTATACTCCGATACCCTGGAAGCACTGGTGCTGTCACTAGATTTAAGGGAGCACGAAACCGGTTATCACTCGTACCGGGTAACCGAATATGCGCTCACCCTGGCCAGACGACTGAGCCTACCCGATTCAGACTTGTCCAACATAGCAAAGGGAGCGCTTCTACACGATATCGGCAAGATCGGCGTCCCCGACAATATCCTTCTCAAGCCGGATGAGCTTACCGACGAAGAATGGGAGATAATGAAGAAACACCCGATATTTGGATACAAACTTCTCAAGAAAATTCATTTTCTCGAAGAAGCGGCGGAAATAGTGCTTAATCATCATGAACGATATGATGGAAACGGATATCCACATGGCCTTTCCGGAGAAAATATTCCGATTGGCGCAAGGATATTCTCAGTGGTAGACGCCCTGGATGCCATGACCAGCAACCGTATATATCGACAGGCGATTCCTTTCAATAAGGCGATAATGAAGATAGCCGAGGCATCCGGCTCACAGTTTGACCCGTATGTAGTGGAGGCGTTTCTTGAATTCCCAGACCGAGATTGGATGGGCATAAGAAATCGCATCGAGACTTCCGGGTCTGAATACCTTAAGAAATTATTATATAAACTGAGTAAGGCATAATCCCCCCGTATGAAAACCAAAAGGTCTTGATTACGTCCCCTTTTGCCATTCATACCCGATAATTTCCCTCCGAAGATCCCTTACCGGATAGTTGAAATCGATTACCTAACATATACTATAAAAGCAAAGAATGAACAGACTGGCTTTAGTTGCTGATACGTTAATTAATGTAAGCAACGAAATTCTGAGACCGGGAGCCTATCCGCATGGAGAGGTTAGGCCCACTCAAGGAAGATATTGGCTAGGTGTCTTCACTAATATTATCCTTAAGAGTTACCTTGGTGCAGAATTTATAGATGCCCACAATATTCCGGAAACCGGCCCGGCGATCATAGCCGCCAATCACTCCTCCCACCTCGACGGTCCGCTCATAAACGCTGCCTCTGCTTATACCAGGCGAAGACCGGTGGTATTTCTGGCGGCAGCGGATATCTATTATTCAAACCGACTTTTTAGAATGATGTGTGATACCGTAAACTGCATCCCTATAAAGAGAAATGAGAACGACCGTATAGCCCTGCTCAAGACAATAAAGCTGCTCCACCAGGGCAGGCTCGTGGGCATATTCCCAGAGGGTCAGAGGTCCAGGGATGGAAGCATAGGAGAGGGGAAATCGGGTGTCGCACTAATCGCAATTACAACCGGATATCCGGTAATTCCGGTGGCAATTAGGGGAACCTTTGAAGCGTTTCCCAGAAAGAGCAGGATTATAAAACCGGCAAAAGTACGGCTTAAGTTTGGCGAGCCACTTTTCTTTGGAAATCAAAGATGCCCTTCGAACCAGAAAATCAACTGGGCTAGAGACAAAATTATGAACGAAATCAGGAAATTATACGAAGAGATTACCACCTGCCGGAAACAAAGAATAGCCGCATGAACCTTAAACGGGCAAGATGTTATCCAAAAAGTTAGCGATTATTTCTATTAATGGATTTACTCTCCTTACGACTCTTATCTCAGAATAAATAATTTTAAAATTGACGCAGTTAAATTTCATTCCGACTGAGATAGCTTCTTCCTCAGCACCTCGTTGACCAGCTTGGGATTTGCCTTGCCCGCGGTAGCCTTCATAATTTCTCCGACAAAGAAGCCCAACAGCTTCTCCTGCCCGGCCCGGTATCTAGATACCTCTTCCGGATTCTTCTCGATAACGTCATGGACTAGCTTCTCGATCTCCGAATGGTCGCTAAGCTGCTTGACCCCTTTTTTTGCAATAATCTCCGCCGCAGCCTTTCTGGTCGAGACCATTTCGGCGAAAACGTCCTTTGCCATCTTTCCGCTTACCGTGCCATCGTCTATCGACTTAAGCAGCTCGGCAAGTTTATCCGGCGAGACTGGAAAGGCCTTTATTCCCTCTTCCTCGCCCTTTAGCTCTCTCAGGACCTCATTCATTATCCAGTTGCTTACAGTCTTTGGTTTATTATAATACCTCAAACATTCCTCGAAATAATCGGCAACATCCTTTGATGCGGTGAGAACGCCGGCATCATAAATGGGGATATTATATTCATCTACGAATCTTCGAAGCCGTGCATCGGGAAGCTCGGGAAGAGAATTTCTAATTTCCTCGGTTAATTTAACATCCACCTGCACCGGAAGCAGGTCCGGGTCGGGGAAATATCTATAGTCATGGGCCTCCTCCTTTGAGCGCATGGAAAACGTGACGCCGCGTGCGGAATCGAAGAGCCTAGTTTCCTGGTTCACCCTCTCTCCGCCCTCCAGTAAAGAGATCTGCCTTCTCAGTTCGTATTCCAGTGCCTTCTGGACAAATTTGAAGGAATTGACGTTCTTAATCTCGGTCTTGGTGCCCAATTCCTTAGTCCCTTTAGGGCGAACGGACACATTGGCATCGCACCGGAGGCTGCCCTCCTCCATATTGCCGTCGCAAATCCCGATATAAATGAGGATGGAGCGGAGTTTCTTGAGATATGAAACCGCCTCTTCGGAGCTGGAAATGTCCGGCTCGCTTACAATCTCGATTAGAGGTACACCCGCTCGATTCAAGTCCACAAAGCTCCTATCTCTTGAGTTTTCATGAATGAGCTTTCCAGCATCTTCCTCCAGATGAATCCTCCTTATCCTCACTTTTTTCTTTGAGCCGTTTGATTCGATCTCCAGCCAACCGTTAGTCGAAAGTGGCTCCTCATATTGGGATATCTGATACCCTTTGGGAAGATCGGGATAAAAATAATTTTTTCTGGCAAATCTGGATTTATAGGATATTTCACAGTTTGTAGCCAGGGCAGCACGAATGGCATATTCGAGTGCTTTCCTGTTCAATACCGGCAGGACCCCGGGCATCCCCAGACAGATAGGACAGACCTGGGAGTTTGGTCTTGCCCCGAATTTTGTGGAGCAAGAGCAAAATATTTTAGATTCGGTCAAAAGTTGAGCGTGAACCTCTAATCCAATCACGGATTCGTATTCCATTCTCTAACCTCATCAGTATGTTAAATTTAATGGTGATTAATCGGAGTAACGTTGTCAAGGAGGATGCCCATAGATGAGTAACGAAAACATCCTGGTAGTTTCCCCTCATCCCGACGATATGGAAATCGGAATGGGTGGTACCGTATGCAAGTTAATCGCCCGTGGATTTAACATAATCTCCTGCGTAGTCACGGATGGCCGGAGGAGTACCAGTGTCTCCGGCCTTAGCCAGGACGAAGTGGCAACGATAAGAAGAATGGAAGCAAGGAAGGCGGCATTTATCCTTGGAATAAACGAGTTATTTTTTTGGAACCTCCCTCACCTAAAAAGCACAGGCAACCTAAAAGAGATGAGAGAAAAGCTAGAGGAGGTTATTAGCTATTTCAAACCAGCCGAGATATTCGCCACACACCCGACAATAGACAAACACCCTACCCATCAAACCGTATCGAAACTCCTACTAGACGTACTGCATAAAATGGGTAGGGAACAATCCCTCATTCCGAAAAAAATGTGGTGCTATGAGGTCTGGACACCATTTGAGAGATATGACCGGGTCGAAGACATTTCCGATTATATCGACAAGAAAAAGGCGGCCATCAATGCCCATAAAAGCCAGCTTGAGTATAAAGACTACAGTGAAGGCATCCTTGGATTGAATAGATATAGGGCCGTATTCAATAATACGAGCGGCGTTACCGAGATGAAATATGCAGAGGTATTTTTAGAGTTATCTTCGAGAGCCCTTTAAGCTATCCTCCATCACCTAGGAATATGCCCGGTCTTCTCGCTCCAGAGAAGGAGGTCGAGCTCGTCAACTCCAATTTCTAATTCTTCGGCGAACTCCTTTAGCTTAGCTTCTATCTCTAGATATTTTTTCCGGGTGGTGGGCGGCTTTGGACTATCTATCACCCCAAATTGGTAAAGAGATAGCACTATGTTTTTATCCAGAATGGCGTATTCGGTAAAACCGATATTTCTAAGGAAATGGCTTGCCTGAACCAAGCCTATACCCTTAATATTTTTATTCAAGGCGAAGAAATCCCTTCTCTCTAATGGATCTTCAATGGAAAGTATCAGGTCCTTTAGCTTGAAATCGAATTCTTTCTTTAAATAATCTCGAGCCAGCACTACGAAGCTAGCCTTTTCCGGATACTTGTGCACGTTCATGAGCTTCTCATATATATCTTCCTCGCTGCCTTCGATCAAAACATCCTTTATGGCATCTATCGATTTCTGACCCATCTTAGGACCAACCGCCGAAGTCAACAAACAAAATGCGAGCTCCTCGAATATTCTGTTATCATCGCCTTTTTCAAAAACCTCTTTAAACTCCCCGAGCCGTGCACCGATTAGGTCTTTCCTCTTTAAATAACTTGACCTCAGCCTCTCGTAATCCCCGTTCTTCATTTCAAATGATTTTAGCACAGCTCATGGCCCAAACAAGCTGAACTAACGGCTTTCCCCACATCCTTTTGACTTACCCGGTTATTTCTTCAGCTAATTGCCTTAAACAAAAGTGTTTAGGTGGGGTTGGCGTTACTGATGATAAAACCGTTCCGCTAAGACCAGAAACACTAGTAGTATAAGCATATAGCTATTTCAGTATCTCCCCGGTTTTTTCACTCCAGAGAAGGAGGTCTATCTCATCAAAATCAATCCCCAGCTTAGCCGCGAACCTCTTGAATTTAATCTCTACGTCCAGGTACTTATTCCTGGTTGTTGGGGGTTTAGGGTTATCTATAACCCCAAATTCGTGTAGCGACCGCAATATGTGTTTATCCAATATGGCATATCCCCTAAGGCCAATGTTCCTGAGAAAATGACTCGACTCCTTGTAGCCCAGACCCATTATGTCTTTGGAGGCAAAGAAATCCCTCCTCGCCAAAGGATCATCAAAAGAAAGTATCAAGTCCTTCAATTTAAAATCGAATTCTCTCTTGAGATACTCCCTGGTTTGTACAACGTACCTCGACCTAGAATTTGGGAACCGGTGCACGTGCAGGAGCCTTCTGGATAGCTGTTTTCTATTTGCATGCGCAAGAATATCTCTTACCGCTTCTACTGACCTAAGTCCCATCTTAGCGCTTGCTCCCGCCGTAAAGATACAAAAAACTAGCTCCTCAAAAATTTTTAAGTCATCACCCTTCTCCAATATACCGCTGAATTCACCCAGCCGAGTTTCGATCATCCCCTGCTTTTCCTCGTAACTCGACCAGAGCTTTCTATAAACAGCCCTATCCATGTGACAAATAAATTTAAGTGATAGATTGTACTTAGCAAGACAACAAAAGAAAAAAATTAGTTAGTATAGATCGTAAGTCGATCGCCCGAAGCCAGCCGGCTGGACTTAAGGTTGTTCCAATTCTTTAGGTCAGATACAGTCACTTTATACCTGTTGGCAATATTCCAAAGCGTATCACCGTTCTTCACGCGGTATTTAACGACATTCATAGCACCACCTCTGGAAACTGTATCTCCACCCGGTATGGTCAGTACCTGCCCTGCTCTTATAGTCGACCCTTTAATTCCATTAGCCCTTTGGATTGATGATACGCTCGTACCGTAACGGGCGGCGATGCCCCCTAGCGTATCGCCATTTTTTACCCGGTATTGGGAAGGACTGCCGGTCCTTGTGTTGGTTTTCCCGTGGCTCGTTCCAGAACTTACATATATGTCGGTTGATTTACCTGGTATGGTCAACATCTGGCCAATCCTGATGATTGACCCCTTAATTCTATTAGCCCGCTTGAGTGATGAAACACTCACGCCATAGCGTGAGGCGATTTTTCCAAGGTTATCCCCCGGTCTGACCCTGTATCTGACCGGACTACTGGCTATAGCCACCATTCTAAGAGCGGAGATCTCGCTTTGTTTTGCGGCTACAATTTTCCCATATCCCGAGGGAACCCTGATTTCATAAGAGCTGCCCGACGGGGTTGAACCTCTTATTAAACTTGGATTCAGGTCCTTAAGCCTTTTATCGCTCACCCCGATTATTCTCCCTATATCCGCCAGGCTTCTCTGAGGAGGAACTGCTACCTTTTCAAAAGATTCCGGTTCCTGGTACTCGATTCCGCTAAACCCATATTTCTCTGGATTTTTAGCAATAATTAAGGCGGCCATGAGCTTGGGCACATAATCCTTAGTTTCTTGCGGCAGAGTGTATTCAGAGATCTCCCAAAAGTCGTAAACATTAAACCTGTTTATCGCCGCTTGTACCCTTTCTTCGCCGCAATTATAACCGGCAGCGGCAAGCTCCCATGACTGAAACATATCATAAAGATCGCGAAGGTAATTCGCGGCGGCTATGGTGGATTTTTCCGGGTCCATTCTTTCATCGACCCAGGCATCAACCCTTAGTCCGTATCTCAAGGCCGTGGAGCTAATAAACTGCCACGGGCCTACC
This sequence comes from Thermodesulfobacteriota bacterium, assembly GCA_035559815.1. Taxonomy (NCBI): domain Bacteria; kingdom Pseudomonadati; phylum Thermodesulfobacteriota; species Thermodesulfobacteriota bacterium. The sequence goes on along the minus strand of DATMAT010000023.1, from coordinate 60,907 downwards.
GCACCTTTGTGCGATTTGGCTTTGGTGTTGAATCCGCTCTCTATCATGGCCAGATAGACTAAGTCTATCGGTAATCCTTTAGCCTCTAGGATCTCTCTCATCATCGGTATGTATTTCCCGGAACGGGAGAGCCAGACGCTGAAAAAGCCACGTCCCGATGTTTGAAAGTAATCCAGGAACCGATGTACTTTATCGTTTAACACAACCGGAATATCGTTTTCACTCTCCGGTATGATATGAGGAAAGTCCTGGAGGATTCTTCTACGCAGGTCAAAAAAATAATAGTAGGTGGTCCAGGTATCCGAATTAGGCTGGAGGAGGAAAAAACCAGATTCTTCCTCTTTGGCAAATAGGCTGTTTGTAGAAACCAAGCCAACCTTACTCCCGGAGGCATTTTCATCAAAGCTTCTTTCTAGCTGAGCCCTTTTATCGGCATCATAAAAACTTATGCCCTTTGAAAGGGGGGAACGTGATTTTGATGAGCATCCTATCAAGGAGAAGAGGACGACCAGCAGGAGTAGTAAGTGGCGTGAATTCATTGGCTTCTTTTTTTATCACAAATCAAATTGGATGTCAACGAAATTTATGTAGATTTTTAACCTAGGCACAATCCGGCTAGATCCGACCGTCCCTATACAGCAAGGCTTTTCTGTAAGTTTCCTGCCAGAAATCGAATCTAGGATAATTGAGAACAAACGAAATCATTGAGATAGCCATCAATATATAGAAATCACTCTCAGCTCCCCAAAGTATACACATAATTAATCCATAAACCGCTATTGATTTACAAAAGGCGAATGTCACGAGAATACCAGAGCAATCGTATAAAATTGCAACCAACGGAAAATTAGGACAAACTACACTTGAATCCTACAAGTGGGTATGCATAATAAAGACTCTCGATTAAAAATTTGATTGCGCCTCATTGCCTTTGAATGGAAAGAACAAGAAGTAACCGCTTTCGTTTCATTATCGTTATCCTAATCCTTTTTAGTCACGTCAACCCTGTTTCCAGTCAGAATAATGAAACCAGGGTGAGAATATCCAAAATTCGAATTAACGGTGCCAAGTCCGTAAGCAAAAAGGAAATAAAAGAAAAGATAGGTACGGAATTCCCATCCATAAAACCTTGGGTAAAAGACCCGGAATTTGATGAGGAAATCTTGAGAGATGATATGCTAAGAATAAAAAGACTTTATGGCAACCATGGATACTATGATGCTAAAGCGGAATACAAGCTCAAGTACAACGAAAGAAAGGATAGGGTAGAGATTACTATAAATATCGAAGAAGGTAAGCCGGTTATTCTGACAGAACTGAATATGAACATAGAAGGGGAATTAAGCGAGGAGGAAAGAAAGACCATACTCGATTCCGTACCACTCAAGACGGACAAGCCGTTTTCACCGATAAAATACCAGGAAACTAAGGGATTGATCTCAAACACTCTTTCGGATATAGGCTATCCTAAGTCCGTGGTGGAGGGAGAAGCATTAGTAAACAGAAAGGAAAAATGGGCTAAGGTAAATTTCCATATAAATCCAGGCTCTCTTTACCGGTTTGGCTCGACCGAGGTAGAAGGTAATGAAGAAGTAGAAACCTACGTGATCACCAGAGAAGCCACGTTCAAAGAGGGAGAAATATATTCCACAAAAAAGCTGAACGACACCAGGGCCAGAATATTTAGACTCGACCTTTTCAGCTCCGTCTTGACCGATGTAGATTTTGATGAAGATGAAAAAATCGCCAATATAGTCATCAGGGTAAGAGAGAGAAAATCAGGAAGCGTGAGAGTTGGTGTGGGATACGGCACAGAGGACCTGTTCAGGGGTCAAATAATATGGACTCAGCGGAATTTTTTCGGAGGAGGGAGGAGAGTGGAATTAGCGGGTCGGTTTTCGTTTCTGACCCAAATAGCAGGGGCAAAGTTTACTCAACCCTATATAATTGGGGGCGACTCCGAACTTACCGGGATATTCAGTCTCTTCCGGGATGACTTTCCCAGTTTTACCTCTAAAAATGCTATCGGTACGGTAGGAATGAGAAAAAGATTCGCCGGAGTCTTTAACGCATATGGTTCCTTCAACGTCCAGCACTCTCAATTGTCCAATATATCAAATGCGGTAGAGGAGTTCATCAAAGGAGAGGAATTTTTTTTGACCTTCTTTAGATTTACCCTGGAACGCAATACCACCGATAGCATATTCAATCCCACCCGCGGCACGGTAGCCACAGCCAGCCTTGAGTCCTCCTTCGAGGCACTGGGCTCGGATGTCGACTACCTGCTTGGAACAATCGAACTCAAAGGCTACAGAGAGCTGTTTCATGATGTTGTTTTTGCGAAAAGATTAACACTGGGAGTTATACAGCCATTTGGTGATACGGATACTTTAGGAATTCCGATTTTTAAGAGGTTCTTTGCCGGCGGAAGCACAACCATGAGAGGATTTCCATTCCAGAAACTCGGGCCACTTGCCGCTAATGATGACCCCATCGGGGGCAACTCACTCCTCTTAGGGAGCTTTGAGATAAGGTTCCCCATCTACAGGAGCTTCGGCGGAGTGGCATTCCTCGATTATGGGAACGTGTACTCCAAAGAATTCGACTTTAAATTGGATGAAATCAAATATGCCGTCGGGACCGGATTGAGATACAATACACTAATCGGCCCGCTCCGGGTTGATTTTGGATATGCTCTTAACCCAGAGCCCGGTATCGGGAGATTTCAGTTCTTCCTGAGCATTGGACAGGCATTTTAAAACTTTTATCAATAGGCCTTGGAAAAAAGTTTTATTGCCGCATAGAACCAAAGTAAGAGCAGGTCTAAACTAGTAAACTTTTATCGTCTCAAAATGCGCCTAAAGTCCAGTTGACTCGGCCTAGGCAAAATGATTTCATAGTCCCACCAGCCCAGGTAAAGAAGGAGACGAGCAGAACATGAACGAGATGGAAAAGGGAGAATACATAGAGCCGGAGTTGATTAAGTATGAGAACCCCGTGCTAGCTTTAGAGGCCAGCGACAACGACGATCCAGAGGATGGCAACGGTAGCTTAGTACTATTGATACCGTTACTGGCCTGCTACTGGCAAAGGTATTTACCAAGGAGGCACCGCCGGTACTAAATTGTAGATTAATTCATAAAAAAGGTAATTGGGGACGGATCTTGTCTCGCTAAATAACATCCATTCAGAGACGGCAGCGTAGCCTCTCGCTAAAAAGTCCCAACGATTATTTCTCAATCAGAGTAACCCATCATACGACCTACTTTACTTCAAGAATCATATAACCGAGCGTCTTCGTGTTATAATATGAATTCATAATAAACTATGAATTCTAAGTTCCTGAAAACAATTGTGCTTCTTTTCGCTATAATTGCAGTCCTGATCACGGCTGTCTCGGTCTTTTTACAGACGGAGTACTCAAGGAAAGCGATAAAGAATCTTCTAGAAAAAGCAATAAGCGGCGCCACGAAACAAACCTTTTCCATCGGAGAAATCGATATTGACTTCATCCGCGGAATCAAGCTAAAAGAAGTTTTACTTAGAATAGACGAAGAACCCTTTGCCTATATCGAACAGGCTTCCCTGCGCTATTCCCTTTCCCTCCTGCTAAATAGCTCGACTCTTTACAGTAAAACTATACCCATAGAAAATGTCTCAGTTGCCGGATTGAGATTAAATCTTATCCAGGACAGTGACGGGAACTGGAACTTTGATAAGATCGGCGGAGAAAAAAAAGAAAAAGACAAGAAGGAACCCGAACGAATTAAATCATTTCCTCCTTGGAGCGTCATCCTAAAAAAAGTCCTTGTCCATAATGCCCAGATCAAAGTGATAGAGAAGGGGAAGAGTAAAACATCTGAGATTGATATAGACAAATTAGACTTCTCACTTTCCTTATACAACATCAGCAAAAAAATCGAACTCTACCTGAATAGTGCGTCACTAAAGATATCACCCCACGACATCAACATAGCGGAACTATCTACGGCAGCCTTATATACGACAAATAGGGCAGAGGTTAAAAATCTAAAATTAAGCTTGAATGGAGCGGAGATCAAACTGGATGGGGAAGTCAATGATTTCAAACAACCGGAATTCAAGCTCAAAGCCTCCGCTTACGGATATCAAGTAAAGGAATTAGGCACTATTAACGCAGAGATTGAGGGTTCCGGTAAGTATATTAGCCGGGGCGACATCGAGGCCGATATAAGAGTAAGGATGCCCGAATCACAAATAAAAGGGAGAAAAGTGTCAGCCCTGGTTGAGAAAATCAAAATGGACGGAACCAGGGTAGAAATAAATGATGGGGTGGTAAAAACGGATTTCGGACAAACATCATTCAGCGGCCATTTAGACCTGGAGCGGATTCTCACAAAGAAGGAAACAAACCAATTTGACCTTAAAGTTTCACTCGAAGATTTACAAGCCTCCGAAATTTATAAATTTATACCAGAAGACAAGTTGCCCGAAATTATGAACAAGAATATAGATGGAAGGATAAATGCGAATTTTGAAGCCGATGGAAAATGGCAAGAGTTAAAAGACCTGAGAACAAAGATAATTATAGATAAACTCGGGCTACAGGGAAAGGAGCTTGGAGAGGTCGATTTAACCGGGCGGATACAGGCCTCAAAATCTGACCTAAGCTTCGACCTGGCCTCAAAGCTAATTGACTTTAACCTGGCTTCGGTGCTTAACGGTGAAAGGTACTCCACCAACCTAAACTCTAATCTCGAACTGAAGGGAGCCTTACCCCTGAGTGGGGATATAAGGGATAAATTAGAAGCCCGGCTAAGCATAATGGAATTTCGACAAAAAGGACATGAACTCGGCGACATCGACCTCCAGGGAACCCTGGAAATGGCCAGGTCTAACCTAAAATTCGACCTGGTCTCAAGATTAAACAAGGTTAACCTGGCCTTGATTCTGAATAACCAGAGATACAAAAGTGATATAAATTCCAACCTAAGCCTCAAGGGCTCGTTACCCCTTAATGGGGACCTGGCAGAAAGCTTGAATGCAAACGTGCGGGCGGAGGTTCTTCCGTCAACCTTTTCCGATTTAAAAATAAGCCGGGGTCGAATCGATACTTCTTACGATAGGCGGATATTAAACGTAAGCACCCTCTCGTTAACTTCCGATGCCTTCAGGCTTGAAGCCAAGGGAAAGGGAACAAAGCTAACCAGTATAAATTTCAACTACAATGTTCTGGTTGACGATTTAAATTTCATATCCAAATTCAAGCCGGAGCTTCAATTGGAAGGCAAGCTGAAGGCGGAAGGAATAGTCCAGGGAAAGATTAGAAACCCCCGAATTACCACTTCGGCGACAGCATCCGATTTCGGATATAAGAAGGATATGGACATCGAATCAATCAAGATAAGCGGAGAAGCCACTTTAGACCCAGAGAATCCCCGAGTCCAGCTAGACGGAATCCTGGAGGAAATAAGATTCAAGGATAGAGAAATAAAGAGTGCTCAACTACAGGCCAGAAGCACAGGCAAGGAGATAACCGGAAATATTTCCATTCTAGAAGACCCCAAAAAAATCTACGAAGCACGATTAAAACTGACCGATTTCAAAGGTGAAGAAAAGAATCTTCTGATAGAAAAAATCAAACTAAGTCTCCAAGACAGTGTAATTGAGAACCGTGACCCTATGAATGTGACCATCTCCCCTAATCGATTGACCGTAAAAGCCTTCAACCTATACCATAAACAAAACTCGATGCTGGGCGACGCCGATATTAACTTTACCGGGGCTGTAAACGCGGACCTGAGGCTAAGCACGATTAATTTTTCGGATATTTCGGAGGTATTCGATTTTGAGTATCCGCTTAGAGGAACAAGCTCAGGATATTTAAGCTTGAGGGGCACGCTGGAAGCTCCCGAGATAAATGCCAACATTGACGCCACAAATTTAGAGTTTAGAGAATTCAAAAGCGACCGAACCAACATTAACCTTAATTATTCGAACAATAGATTAGACTTCGAGCTCTTTATTACTAAGGACGCAAAACAAATCTTTCAGGCAGACGGATATGCCGATATAAGCCTTAATCTCAAGGAGATGAAAGAAGGCCTGAAGACTGCAGAATTCGACTTAACACTAAAATCAAGCGGCGTAGATTTGAGTCCGATCTCTATGGTCAGCAATGAGATAAAAGAGATAAACGGGATAGGCGTCATCGACTTGAGGGCTTCCGGAAACCTGAGGAGTCCGATTATAAACGGTCAGTTGAGGCTACAAGAGGTTTCCTTGAAGCTCGGACTACTGAGGAACGAACTAAGAATAACAGCCGGTATTATCGAGATGCAGGGACAGAGAGGATTCCTCAGAACCCTGGAGATTAAAACCGGTGAGGGAAAAGCAACATTGCAAGGAGATTTCGATTTCCGGGAATTGTCTTATAGTCTGAACGGCAAGATGGATAACTTCCGTATAGAGCCCCAGGGTATCAGCGCCAGATTGGACGGCAACGTTAACGTCGAAGGCAACGAAGGAAGGCTCAACATTACTGGAAACGCCAGGGTCCGGAGGGCCCGTATCCGCATACCCGATCTACCGGATAAAGAGGTAGAGGATATAAAATTCGTGGACGAAGAGGAGGAGGAATTTACCATAGAAACCTCCAAACCGACTGACTATTTCCGGGATAACGTGGCAATGGATATAAAAGCATCGATGCGCGGTAATGTCTGGGTACGGGGTAGAGGTGCAAACGTGGAGCTTAGGGGGAATGTCGGAATCATCAAGAGATACGGCGACCCGCTCATACTCACCGGGAATATAAACACGGTAAGGGGAACTTATGAAGTCCTAGGTAAACTCTTCAGGATCGATGAAGGCCTGGTGAGCTTCCAGGGCACGCCGGAAATTAACCCGTTCCTTAACATTAAGGCACACTATAGAGTCTCCGACGTAGACATATTCGTGAACATAGGAGGTACGGCTAAGAAGCCGGAAATAAAGCTATCCAGCAATCCAACTATGGAGGAAACGGATATCATTTCTTATCTGGTATTCGGAACGTCTTCGGATAGGCTGGGGGCTGGACAAAGAATATCGCTTCAGCAGCAAGCTGGGGAGGTACTAGGGGGAATAGCCGCAGGTGAACTTAAAGGGATAGTGGGAGATAAGTTCGCATTGGATGTTATTAGCGTGAGGGGGGGAGAAAGCGGGCCCGAGCTCGAAGTCGGGAAATACCTTACCGATAACCTTTATGTGGCCTACGAGCGAGGTACTTCACAAGCTTCCACTGCCGCCCCGGTTCCCACAAATAGTGTTCTTGTCGAATATAGAGTTTTTGATTTTTTAACCCTGAGCAGCGAGGTTGGTGGAGAAGAGGCAGGAGGTGATGTATTCTTTCAATTCGATTACTCCTGCCCCTTGTTTCAAAGAGTGAAGAGTGAAGAGTGAAAAGTGAAAAGTTAAGAGTTGAAGAAACTAGAGAAATAACTGTTCACCACTCTTAATTCTTAACTCCCCTTCTAGTAATTGTTCAAAGCCCTTCTGATGCCTCTTACCGCCTGCATTATTCTCTTCTCGTTCTCGACGAGCGCAAACCTTACATAGCCTTCGCCGTGGTTTCCAAACCCTACCCCCGGAGATACCGCCACTTTTGCTTTCTCGATCAGCATCTTCGAAAATTCCAGAGAACCCATTTCCCTTAAACCCTCCGGTATTTCCGCCCACACAAACATGGTCCCCTTCGGCTTGGTAATCTTCCAGCCAGCACGGGAAAGCCCGTCTACGAGCTTGTCCCTTCGCAAACAATACTTGTCCCTTATATCCGTGAGGCAATCCTGAGGGCCGTTTAGGGCCAATATGGCCGCTATTTGTACCGGTTGGAATATCCCATAATCAAGATAGCTCTTAATTCTTTTTAGCGCATTTATAATCTTGGCGTTTCCGACCATGAAACCGACACGCCATCCGGGCATATTGTAACTTTTGGAGAGGGTGAAAAACTCCACCCCCAATTCCTTAGCCCCCGGAACCTCCAGAAAGCTGGGGGCTTTGTATCCATCAAAGCAGAGGTCGGCATAAGCAAAATCGTGCACTACGATCAGTCCGTAATTCCTGGCCAACTCGTAAATCTCGTTGAAGAAATTCAGGTCCACGACGCTGGTGGTAGGGTTGTGGGGGAAAGAAATTATCAACACCTTCGGCCTAGGCCATATCTCTTTCACCGCCTTTTCCACAGCCTCTATGAAATTTATATCTTTGGTAAGGGGCACGCTTTTCACGTCTGCCCGAGCAATAATCACCGAGTAGCTATGTATGGGATAAGTCGGATTCGGGACTATAACTACATCGCCCGGAGCGAGAATGGATAGCATGAGATGGGAAATTCCCTCTTTAGAACCGATCGTAACTATAGCTTCGGTATCCGGGTCTAGTTCTACCCCATAATTTCTCTTATACCAATCACAAACCGCCAGCCTCAGCTTGGGAATCCCCGCTGAAGCGGAGTACCGGTGATTCCTAGGGTTCCTCGCCGCTTCCACCAGTTTATCCACGATATGTTTTGGAGTGGGCAGGTCCGGGTTACCCATTCCCAAATCTATGATGTCCTCTCCCCTCGCCCGGGCCTTTGTCTTGAGGTCGTTCACTATGGCAAAGATGTATGGAGGGAGCCTTTTTATGAGCGAGAACTCTTCTAAAAAATTTTGCATTTTCCTTTATCTCCAGGCAACCAAAGCGTTTTATAATTTTATTCCAAACATCGGCAATCTCAAGTCAGTCCTGGAAAGAAGTGGGCATTTTATGGTAAAATGCGGATGGATTATGAGAATAAAGCTGGTTTTGTTTATCTGGTTTATCCCATTCCTTTTTTTCAGTGTTAAAAGCCACGCTTCCAATGCGCACTCTCAAGTTGGTCTCGCCTCTTGGTACGGCTCTAAACTCCATGGTGGAAAAACAGCAAGTGGCGAGCGTTTCGATATGAATGGCTACACAGCCGCCCACAGGAGCCTGCCCATTGGAGCAATGGTCAGGATCATAAACTTAAAAAACGGTAAGCACGTCATAGTCAGGATAAATGACCGGGGACCCTTTAACCGGAGGAGGATTATCGACCTTTCCCGTGCGGCAGCCAAAGCCATAGGTTTGATCACAAGCGGGGTAGCTAAAGTCAAGCTGGAAGTGATCTCGGAACATTGAGCAAAGACTAACACCTTTACTAAAATTAGAATCATTCATAATAAATAAGACGCGACACCATATGAGAACTGGAACATTAATAAGCTTACTTATGATGCCATTCATATTCTCCTGTTCTTACACTTCAAAAAGAGGTACTGAGGCTATAATCTACCCGGCCGAGGGTTATACCCAAACCGGGATTGCCTCATGGTACGGCGTCGAGGAACACGGCAAAAAAGCGGCAAGCGGTGAGCGTTTCAGCATGTACGGTTATACGGCTGCTCATAAAAGCCTCCCCCTAGGCACCATGGCCAGAGTTACCAACCTGGAAAACGGTAAGGACGTAATAGTCAGAATAAATGACCGGGGACCGTTCGTAGGAGGACGCATTATAGACCTTTCTTACACCGCGGCTAAATCAATCGATATGATAGCCAAGGGCACGGCGAGGGTAAAGGTGGAGGTAATTTCTGTTCCGGGAAGAAAGAACAATTATTTCGATGCCGTTTACACCGTTCAGGTCGCCTCATTCAACGATCGGCAAAATGCATTCAGCTTGAAAGATGAGCTCAGCAGAAATTTAGATGATGTGAGGGTTGAACCCATCGAGCTGGACTATGGGACTTACTACCGGGTGAGGGTCGGCCGCTTTCCCAATAGAGGCGAAGCGGAAAAAGTTGCCTCAAAACTCCGTAAAAGATTCGGCTATAGAGGAAATGTCATATTGGAATAAACCCCCATGACCAAAAATAGGTATAAATCCGAAAACACCTTCTTCAAAATAACCGCCAAAAAAATAAAGGTTCAACCCATAATTCGAAAGGTCTTAAGTATCGAAAGCGGGGCATCGGTAGTGTTTATAGGTACGGTTAGAAAACTGTCCAGGGGAAGAGAAATAGAAAACCTGGAATACGAAGCCTATGAAGAGATGGCTCTTCGAGAATTTAGCAAGATAGCAGATGAAGTAAAAGAAAAGTGGAGTATTACCAGAGTGGGCATAGCCCACCGCATCGGCAAATTAGAACCAGGAGAGGTGACTCTAGTCATTGCCGTTTCCGCCCCACACCGGGAGGATGCCTACCAAGCCTCCAGGTACATCATCGAGGAACTGAAAAAGACGGTTCCTATATGGAAGAAAGAGGTTTGGGAAGGCGGAGAAGAATGGATACAAGGATCTTAGCATAAGTCTATAATAGTCAATATCTAACCAAAGAGACGCTGTCTTAGCGAGTCGCATCCAACAGAACGACCCAAATTGTTCAGGTGTCACCCTTCAAGCACGTTCGATAAACTCGACGTATACTCCGCAAGTAGTCTGTTTACGTTTCTCCGTCTTCCTGGAGCAGCAGCGAAGGCTCTAGATTCTTCGCCGCTTCGCTGTTCCATGAATGATTACGGTAGTAGCAATTTATCAAAAAAGTGTAGCCTCTCCCAACGCCTTCGGACAAATTAAGTCTTGATTATTACACGCGATTTTAGTCATTAGCCGAAGATAAGAAATTGATTGTCCCTTGTATAAAAACCCTCTCTAATCAATTCAATTTGACATTTGGGATAGCTTTCTTTATTTTAATAAACGTTTTTTGAGCACCTAAGATTCTTGAGGGCGATTATACCGCTTGGATCTCTATAATGAGACCGAGACGGAGGTTGATTTGAGCATAACATGGGGACGGAACCAGAGCCGTACCTGCAAGCTTGAGTGTAATAAAAGCCCAGCAAGAGGGTTTGCCTCTTGGCTGGTTTTTTTATTTTATGGGCAATAGTTATGAAAAAAATCACAGTTCCAAAGCTAAGAGGAATGAAAAGGCAGGGCGAGAAAATCGCCATGGTAACTGCCTATGATGCCGCAATAGCCAACATAATCGACGAAGCCGGCGTGGATATCGTGCTCGTAGGCGATTCACTGGGAAACGTGGTTCAAGGTCTCCCCAATACGCTTCCAGTAACTATGGATGAGATGATTTACCATACCAGGATCGTCTCCCGAGGTGTCAAAAATGCACACCTATGCGGGGACATGCCCTTCATGTCTTACCAGGCATCTAAAGATGAAGCCTTAAGAAATGCCGGAAGATTCATCAAGGAGGCGGGAGCGGAATCGGTGAAACTGGAAACGAGTGAATGCTATCTAGATACAATATACGCTATTTCTAGAGCGGGCATACCGGTCATGGGTCATATTGGCCTATGTCCTCAGTCAATCCACTTACTAGGTGGATACAAAATCCAGGGCCGGGACTTCGACGGAGCCGAGAGGCTTTTACAGTTGGCCAAGGCTACCGAGGAAGCCGGTGCCTTTTCTTTGGTCTTGGAGAGTATTCCTCAAGACCTGGCAAACAAAATTACAGAATCCATAAATATACCCACCATAGGCATCGGCGCCGGGCCGTTTTGCGACGGCCAGGTGCTGGTCATAAATGACCTGGTTGGACTATCACCTGAGCCAATCCCCAGATTTGTAAAAAGATACGCAAGAATAAGAGAGATAATGACAAAAGCAGTCAGAGATTTTATAGTCGAGGTGAAAGAAGGTGAATTTCCGGACACCGAGCATTCATTCAACTGAGGGAGAACAATTGAAGGTTATAAATACGGTAAAAGAAATGCAGACACTGGCCAACGAGGTTCGAGAACGAGGAAGGACAATCTCTTTTGTCCCCACCATGGGAGCGCTTCACGATGGACACCTTAGGTTAATTTCCGAGGGCAGAAAAATGGCCGACTTCCTAGTTGTCAGTATTTTCGTTAATCCCGTGCAGTTTGGGCCTAACGAAGATTTTAATAAGTACCCGAGAAACCTGGAACGTGATTTAGAAAAGATGACACCTATAGGAGTGGACATAGTATTCAATCCAAGAGTAGAGGAAATTTATCCCGCCGGTTTTCAGACCTATGTAGAAGTCGAAGAGTTGGAAGGACAGCTCTGCGGGCGATTTCGTCCCGGACACTTCAGGGGTGTGGCCACGGTCGTCCTAAAACTGTTCAACATAGTAAAACCTGATTTCGCTCTTTTCGGCGAGAAGGACTATCAACAGCTAAAAATCATTAGGAAAATGGTAGAGGACTTAAACCTGGAGGTTAAAATAGTGGGATTTCCGACGGTGAGGGATAAGGACGGGCTGGCACTGAGTTCTAGAAATTCGTATCTTTCACCCGGGGAAAGAAGAAGAGCGCTTTCCCTCCACAGAGCCCTCCTTGAAATAAGAAGGGAATTCCAAATGGGCGTCAGAGACTCAAAGAAAATAACCGAAACCGGCGAGAAGATATTGAAAGAAGTAGGTATAACTGATATTGACTACTTGGAAATTTGCGACCCAGAAACCCTTGAACCCAAAGCGTCCGCAGAGGTTGGAGACCTAGTGGCGGTAGCGGTAAGACTGGGAGGGACAAGGCTTATCGATAATGCCAGACTTTAAGGCACCAAAGGAGAGAACTATGGAGAGAACGCTTCTTAAGTCTAAAATACACCGGGCCACTGTTACACGAGCCAATGTAGATTACGAGGGTAGCATCACCATAGACAAAGAATTGATGGAGGCCGCCGACTTAATCCCCTACGAGCAGGTACATATATTCAACGTGACTAATGGCCATAGGTTCTATACCTATGCGATCGAGGGCAAACGCGGCTCCGGGGTAATTTGCATAAACGGCGCCGCCGCCCATCTGGCAAGAGAAGGAGACACCCTGATAATCGCCAGCTTCTCTAGCTATGACCAGAGCGAGGTCAGCGGGCACGAGCCCCGGCTGGTTTACGTCGATGAAGACAATAAAATAACCAAAATTAAACCAGAGCGGAAGAAACTAGGCATCGCAAAGACATAGGCCTGAGAACAGGAATTAGAAAAAGTTGCGTTCGTGGATGAATTGAAGCCTATCTGTATACTGCAAAAATTTAACCAGAGCCATTATGCCTTGGATGATTTTATACAATATTTCCCTCCGGAAGAGGAAACATTATTTCGTGACTACTTTATTTGCATCCTAATTGCAACAAAATACGTCAAAAATATTGACAGAATCATTCTGGGAGGTTATAAATGTTAGCTATTGCTAAGGAGGAGGCAGGATGAGAAGGTAGGCCTAGGTTTATTGCCTTCTTAATAGCCACCAAGATCTTGTATTATCACAAAGGGGTTTATTATAACCCTTCAAAAATGGAGTAGAAAACGATATGAAAGCAGTGATACTCGCAGCGGGTAGAGGGAAAAGACTTTATCCATACACTAAATACATCCCCAAGTGTCTCTTGGACATAGGCGGAGAAACAATACTCGAACACCAAATCAACCACATCCGGGACTGTGGAATTGACGAAGTGGTAATAGTAGTGGGATTTGGTTTTGAGAAAGTAGAGAATTTCCTGCGAAACTACGACGGGTTAGGAATGAAGATAAAAACCCTTTATAATCCATTTTATCAGACGACCAACAGTCTGATTTCTCTATGGATAGCCCGGGGTGAGATGGATAGCGATATAGTGGTCATGAACGGGGATGACGTATTCGAGAATGACGTGCTCGAGCTGATACTACGTAATCGCGATGAAAAGATATGCCTTCCTATAAAGAGGAAATCCAGTTATGAAGAAGAGGATATGAAGGTAGTTACTCAATACGGCAAGATCGTAGAGATTGGAAAAACCCTGACCAACCGCCCTTTTGCCGAATCAGTCGGGATAAGGGTGTTCAGGGACACTGGGGTTGAACTGATAAAGAGGGCGATTGAAGAGGAAATGAGGACAGAAGGGGCGGAGAAAAAATGGTACGTTTCCGCAATCCACCGGCTTATAAAAAAGGGATACAAGGTAAAGTCCCTAGACATAAAGGACCTGTTCTGGATGGACGTGGACTATCCGAGCGACCTTTTTCGAGCCAGGATTAACGCCGACAAGCTTGTCAAGAGACCGTATGAAGAAGAAAGGATCCTGCGTGTAGTAGAAACAAGCCGTTAAAATGGATCATGCAATACTGGTAGCAGCTGGCACTGGAATAGAGGGAGAAAGGCTGGATTCTCATGGAAACGCCGTCTTTGGTGGAATTCCACAGCTTAATCGGCTGATAATAACGGCGGAAAGGGCGGGAATAAAGAAATTCACCGTCATCATAGAAAAAGACGATTCCCCTCTAAAAAACCTGTTAAAGAGTGACAAGCGCATAAAGAGCCAGATCACCTGGCACACTATTGGCTCTCCCATAAACTTCGAGCCCAGTCCCTCCCTTATTCTTCAATCCAATCTGGTAATAAATCCAACTGGTCTTTCCTGCTTGATGAATTGTGACGTCACCGAGGATGAAATAGCCATCCTGGTGGATGGAAGTAAGGACGCCTGGGTAAAAATAGACGGGGAAATTATCGAGGACCTATTCTCCGAGGGCGGAAAAGCAGTAGGAGCATTCGTGGCCTATGGCAGCCTACTGGAAAAATCAATCATGAACTCCATGTCCCTAAAGAGCTGGACTAAAGAACTAGTGGGAAGAGAGAGCGTAAAATTCGTTAAATTTTCTGATGGATATTGGACCCGCCTATCATCGAGTGAAGATTCGGTCAAGAAAGCGGAGGATCTACTCTTCTCCCATGTGGGGAAAACGCAAACCGGATGGATCTCCAGGAACATCAACAGCAAGATATCTCTACCCACCAGCAGGCTTCTTGTACGTACCCCCCTTACTCCCAACATGATAAGCGTTATGATAAACATCATCGGCATGCTTTCGGGCCCCTTCTATGCTGCGGGGCATCCGGTCCTAGGCGCTCTCTTTCTTCAGATTGCCACAGTGCTTGACCGTTGCGATGGAGAAGTGGCCCGGGTCAAGCTTATGGAAACCAAGCGGGGGCAATGGGTGGACACGATTTCCGACCAGGTAACCGTCCTATCTTTCCTAATCGGTGTTCCCCTGGGCTATTATTCAATTACTAAAAACCCCATGGCCATAGCACTGGGAGGCCTAAACATAGGAATCTTTTTATTCTTTTTGGTCTGGTCCTTTTATTTCCTGCTTAGATACACTGATTCCGGGAGTTTGGTATCGTATTTTAACGTCGATAAAATGATAGGGGATAAGAATAGGTCATTCGTGCACAAGCTAATAGGTATAGTTCGTCCGATGTCCAGGAGGAATTTTTATTCTCTGGGCTTTCTAATCTTAGCCATAATCGGCGGATATCCTTGGGTATTAGGAATTACCAGTCTAGCCTTGGTCCTTTTTCTAATACACCAGATTGAGGATATAATAAAATTAAGAAAACTTAGGCCACCGATAAGCCAGCTTAGTTAAATCTTTGACCCAAAGTAAGCGTGGAAGCAAACATCATTCGAAGTTAAAGGGGAAGGTTGAACTAAGATGCCAGACGAAGTAAATCACCAGATTCCGCCAAAGGAATATGTAGCCAAACCCATCTCCGCTTTCATCAACTGGGCGGAAACACAAATTGCCAGGCACTCTGCTGTAGGTAACCCGCCGGTCTATGATAACGGGCTTTTTCCCTGGGTCAGAGAGGTGGAAAAAGAGTGGACCACCATTCGGGCTGAACTGGAACAGGTCATGGAAAGAAGAGAGGAGCTGCCGAGCTTTCATGAGATAATGAGCGAAGTAAAGACAATCACCAAGGATGAAAATTGGAAAACCTTTTTCCTGGCCGGTTACGGGGTAGAAGCCGAGGAAAACTCCAGAAGATGTCCTGAGACCACACGGATATTGAGAAAGATCCCCGGCATGAAAACCGCCTTCTTTTCCATTCTATCACCGGGGAAGTACATCCCCCCTCACCGCGGCCCTTATAACGGAGTACTTCGCTATCATCTAGGCTTGATCGTGCCCGAACCGAGGGAAAAATGCCGTATTCGGGTTGGCAATGAGATAAAGCACTGGGATGAGGGCGAAAGCCTCATCTTCGACGATACCTATGAGCACGAGGTTTGGAATGATACCTCCGGGTTCAGGGCTGTCCTATTCGTAGATTTTGTGAGGCCGGTCAAGTTTCCGTTTAATCTATTGAATCAATTCATACTCAACGCTGCTATCTTCACACCGGCTATTCGAGAGGCCCAGGAAAGACACGAGAAATGGGAAAAAAAGTTCTACAAGAGAGGATAATGAGGGGGCATAGCTAAAAGAAGACCTAATTTTGCCACCTTATTTCTCTCTGGCCGGCCCCCTCCTTCTTTTTGATATCATACTGCCTCAAAATCCAATACACTTTATGGAGCGAATGTGTAAAAAATAAACAGAGGAAATCCACTCTTGACAAACTATTCAATATCCTTATCTTAAATATCCTCCAACATTAAGACTGAGGACAACCTAGTTGGCAAAAGCAAAAGTCAAAAAGCCCGAGAAAAAGAACAAAAAGGTTCAGAAGAAGGAAAAACTGAAACGGGTTAAACAGGCCAAGACTAAAGCGCCCAAAACTTATCCTAAGAAGGCTTCAGACAAGAAGAAGAAAAAAGGAGAAAGCTCGTTGAAAACACAGGGTAAAAAAAGAGATGTGACGGAGAAAGCCGCAAAAAAACCCACGGCCCATAAAACGGACTGGAAAGACGAGATACGTGGGATGTTGACCCAGATGAGAAAGGAACTCCTGAGAGATGTCTCCAGGACTTTCAAAACCGAGTCAGACCATCTCAAGTTTGATGTAGGTGACTTCTATGACCATGCTTCAAGCGATAGAGACAGAGAGCTGGCTCTGATGATAACCGATAGGGAAAGGGATAAACTGGTACAAATAGACGAGGCTCTCAGGAATATCGAAGACGGCTCCTACGGGATATGTGAGAGTTGCGGGGATGAGATAGACCAAGACCGGTTAAAAGCCATGCCTTTTGCCAAGCTTTGCCTTTCCTGCAAGATTGACCTGGAAAGACAAGGAAACCTCTAATCGAGGAATGCCTTCAAACCCTCCGTAAAGGGTTCTCTGGCGATTCCATTCTCGGTAATGATAGAAGTTACGTGGGAGTTTGGCGTTATATCAAATGCCGGATTTAAAACCTTAACCGCCGGTGCTATCCTCATTCCTAGCATATGAGTTACCTCGCTGGCATCCCTTTCTTCTATGGGTATTAATTCTCCGGATGGGCATTCATAGTCGATAGTGGAAACAGGAGCGGCAACATAAAAGGGGATGTTATGATGCTTTGCCAGGACGGATAACGAATAGGTTCCAATCTTATTGGCCACATCTCCGTTCGAAGCAATCCTATCCGCACCGACGATCACCAGGTCAACCATTCCCCTACTCATCACATACCCGGCCATGTTGTCGGTTATAAGCGTGACCGGAATTCCATCTTTATCCAACTCCCAGGCGGTAAGCCTGGCCCCTTGTAAGAACGGCCTGGTTTCAGTGGCAATAACGCTTATGCTCTTTCCTTCCTGGAATGCGGCCCGGATTACTCCAAGCGCAGTGCCGAAACCGGCTGTGGCCAGCGCACCGGCATTACAGTGGGTGAGGATCGAAGCCCCATCCCTTATCAATTGGGCTCCCACCTTTCCAATTCGCCGACAGGTCTCAATATCCTGCTGGTAAATTTTCTTTGCTTCGTCAACCAGCCTGTCTCTGATCCAGTCAATGTCCATATCCTTATTCCGGTCCACTACTTCCATCATCCTTCTTGCCGCCCAAAAAAGGTTCACCGCCGTAGGCCTGGCTTTATAGATTATCGTGGAGACCTCTTTTAGCTCGGCCAGAAACTCCACCCTTTCCTTTCTTTTGCTTTTAACCGCTCCAAGGGCTATACCCATAGCCGCGGCCACGCCGATCGCCGGTGCCCCACGAATAACCATATTTTTTATCGCCCAGGCCACATCCTCGAAAGAAAAACACTCAAAATAGACCTCTTCATTCGGTAGCTTTCTTTGGTCTATCATTAAAACCCTATCATCTTTCCATTCTATAGTTTTAAAAGATGACATTTCTTTCCCCCCTTGCATGCCTGAAATTCATCTAAAGTGTACTTTACACGTCGCTTTTATCAACACCGAATACCAGGGCCACCCACTCGCCACCAGCCATCTTAGCGTCGAGATTAAACCCCATGCCCTCCAGTGTGGAAACTACTTCATCACTTCTCGCGTTAGTAATTCCGGATACTATGAGTATGCCCTTACTATCCAGTCTAGATCTTATGAACCCCCCATAGTGAAGTGCCGCCTCCGCTGAAATATTCATCACTATTAAGTCAAATTTACCATTTACGTTTTCTATTTGTCCACAGAAAAGCCTAACCCTGTCCGAAACGGAGTTTCTTCTTAGGTTTTCCTTTGCTTCTTTCACCGCTATAGGATCATCATCCAAACCAAGTGCCCAGTCCGCCCCCAGTTTTACGGCGGAAACAGCCAGAATTCCGCTACCGCAACCCACATCAAGAACACTCCTCACCTTTTTATCATGAATTATTTTTTCCATAGCCCGTATACAGAGTCTGGTGGTTTCATGATGCCCCGTCCCGAAGGCCATGGATGGATTGATTTCAATAATTATTTCATCCCGGTGAGGCAGGTACTCCTCCCAAGGAGGTCTTACGATAACCCTTTCACTAACCCTCACCGTTTTTAAGAACTGCCTCCATCCTTCCCAACCGGAACGGTCTATCTCCTCTTCGTCGATATCACCCAGGCTAAAAGCAGGCAAATACTTCCCCAAGAAGCTGCAATAATTTCTCAAGCTTTCTTTGACCATGTTCAAGTCGGCCTCCACCGGGAAATAGGCAGAAATCTCCACCATGCCTTTATCCTCCACAATATCTTCAGCCACACCCATAGAATCAAACCCCAGGAGAAAATCGGAGACGAGGGATTTTGCGTCTTCCGAAATTTTAAAGGTCAATTTCCTACAAATAAACATCGCCTATTCCCTCATGAAATACATGACATAAAGGACCTGAACCTGATGGAGTGGTTCTAGTTTACCCTAACCAATAGAGAAACACATTTAAAATTGTAAGCAAGGTGCCATTTCCCGGATATTTCCCATGCTTTATAAGCTAACTTTTCGTTTACAGTTAGGATGCTCAATGATATAATTTCAGGATTATGGACCCCCAGAGACTTGAGTACTTCCGGGAAATTTTAGAGGAAAAGAAGAACAAGCTCCTGGGCACCGCGGAGCAAACAATGAGCCAGATGAGCCAGGGTGACGGAACCTTTCCCGACCCTATAGACCGGGCCATGTCTGAATCTAATAGGAGCATAGAGCTCCGAACACGGGACCGGGAGAGAAAGCTTCTGCAAAAGATTTTAAAAGCCATCCAGAAAATTAATGATGGAACCTACGGTATATGTGAAGAATGCGGGGATGAAATCTCCGACAGCCGGTTAACGGTAAGACCTGAAGCCACCCTTTGCATAAACTGCAAAGAAGAAGAAGAGAAAATCGAAAAACAGTTCGGGTTATAAGCTCTTTACCTTTCCACCAAACACAAAACCGGTAAGAAAATCGGCCTCGGACTCTTTAACTATTAACCATTTGCCCCCCACCTTTTCCAGCCCCAACCGCTCGTCTACTCGAAAGCGACTTTTATCCTTCTCTATACTAACCTCTACTGCCGCTTTCTGTGCCACTTCCGCTTTATTACCCTTTTGGTATATGCTCCTGTCAGAATAAGAGATTTCAATCCGGTCAAAAGGGGTGACGTTCTGCATAAATCTATTCGTTATCTCCTCGATACCGATATACTGGCTGTTTTTTTCCTCGCTGTAGCTTGGAGATATACAGGAGAGATAAAGCTCGGTGTTTTTTGTCTCAAAAGCTTCCTTTCTCTTGGAAAGCAACTCTTCGATCTGCTTCTTATCGGAGCTACCGCAGGAGAAAAGAAGTATCAAGAGAAAAAAAGCGGCAAAAGAGGGGAATGTGAGCCTTTTCTTCATATCATATTTTCTTAGCCTGTTTCTTTTCCTTTCTATCAATCTCGGAAAGAAGCTCTGAGGCCTTGTGGTGGTATTTTGCATCTGGGAACTCCTCCACGACCCGTCTTAGGGCTTCTTTAGCCTGCTCTGTATCACCAGCCTTAAAGTACGATTCTCCCATGAGAAAAAGGGCCTCTTCCAGTTTTTTAGTGCCGCTATACTGAACTACCACATGCTTGTATCTCTCTGCAGCGGCCTTATAGTTTTTACGCTTGGCGTAGAACTTTCCTATATATATTTCCCTTTCCGCGAGTATTTTGTGGCACTTGGCTATCTTTTTTTGGGCTTCGGGGACTAACGGAGAGCTTGGGTAATTATCGACAAACAGGTTGAACCAACGGAGGGCTTCCCTGGTATTAGTAGGGTCCCTGTCCGGGCTTCGTCTTTGCTTGTAATGAGAGAGTGCCAATCGAAACGTAGCATAAGGTGTCTCCGGGTGACTAGGATGGTTTTTTATAAACTCCTCGTAATCGACCGCCGCCTGCTCGTATTCCCCTCTCTTAAAATAGGTGTCTGCGGTCCTTAGTTGAGCGAGGGTAGCGTAGGGACTGTATGTATATCTGAGCTGAATCTCCTTCAAGAGTTTGAAAACCTGCTCATAATCCGTACCCCTGAAGATATAAGGGAACCCCCCCTCCTTGGCCAGCTCCTCCATAGCATCCTGGTAGAGATCCTCAGCACTTTCAGTTCCTTCGATTTTTTTCCCGCCACAGGCATAACACCCAATAACCAGAAAAAACAAGATTATGAAGCCGGTTTTTAACATGGGCATTATTTTATTTGGATAATAGAGTAGATGTCAAGGTGAAGAGGAAATGGGAAAAGTAGCCCAAGTAAAGAAAATTATTGCCTCATGTGTGAAGCTACCCTTGGAAAGCATTCTGTAACGAAAATTGCATGCTGCACCTTTTCTTCTTTGAGCTTGAATTCACGATCCAAGACCCCTTGGGTTTTATTTCATCTGGCTTGAGGAAAACTGTGTTTGGAAAAGGAAGTTGAAGAGAATAAAATAAAAAAATGTATAGGCTATCCGGGAAATTCAAAAGAGCACAGATCAGTTTATAGAGGAGCTACGAGGAGAAATTATTAAGGAAATCTTACATAGACACGATAGAATAGCCTATTTGGTATTATAAATAAGATCATGCTAATATTACTTATAAGTTTTAATTAAGGGGTGTTTCCAAATGACCAAGAAGAACTTTAACAAAAATGCTATTTCTAAAATTAAAGAAGAGATGAAATCCGTTGCGTCAGAAAGAAGAAGTGTTCATGTGATCCCACAGAAAGGCCGTTGGGGGGTTGTAAAGGAAGGGGAAACTCTTAAAGCCTATGGAATTTTTAGCAGTAAACAAGATGCAATAACTCATGCAAGAGACATTGCCCGAAGGGGAGATAGAAAAGCCGTAATAGTCCATAGGAGAGATGGTACAATTGAGAAATGGGAAGAAGCGTCAAATAAAGCTGCAAAATAAAAACCGTACTTCAGCTTTAAGTCCCCAGCCAAACAAGACAAATTTCAATAAAAATATATTTATAAATTGTCCATTTGACGAGGAATACAAGCCAATGTTACGTGCTTTACTTTTTACGGTAGTGGAATGTGGTTTTGTGCCACGGATAGCTTCTGAAAGTTCAGATTCTGGGGAAATAAGGGTAGAAAAAATAAAAAATTTTATAAAGAAATCACGATATAGTATTCATGACATTTCCAGGATGGAAGCATCAAGGAAAGGTGAAATTCCGAGATTTAATATGCCCTTTGAGCTGGGTTTAGATCTGGGCTGTAGAGACTTCGGGCCTGGCCGACTATCAAAGAAAAAATGTTTGATTTTAGAGAAAGAACAGTATAGATATCGTAAAAGTCTATCCGACATATCCGGAAATGATATAAAAGCACACAATTCGGATCCAGAAACATTGATAAGAAGAGTGAGAGATTGGATAGTCGAAACTGCTAGGAGCAACGCTTCGAGCGGCACCCATATATGGCATCGTTTTAATGTTTTCTATAAGGATTTTGTAGCTGCTTTAAAGAAATCGGACTACGCCGAAAAAGATATAGAGGAAATGCCTGTAGTTGAATTCATAGATTTCATAAAAGAATGGAAGAAGTCTTCTAAAGCTTAATCATGTATCTAAATATGATGATGACCTTGAGATGGTTTTGTTGGATTGCGAAGTCCTACCTATAACCACAGGGTGTGTTGAATTTGTTACGGATTTCTTGCTCTATCTCTAGCCTTGCGGTCCGATGAAGATTTGGTGTATATAGAACTGAAACGGTCAAAGTTCCTAAGCAGTTTTTTGACCAGCAATTTTCCCTGTCATGGTTTTCAATTCTCGTTTTAATGTTAGCAGATTCACCGACATCAATTAGAAGATATTTTTGATCTCTGTGGCAGAGAATCGCGTATATACCAGATTTGTCTTGAAGTTTGTTGGTATCTGTATATGGCCCTTCAAATCTATAATTCCCAATATTTATACTCATTACTCTTTCCCCTTAAGTGGTAATGACCACTCAATGTTTTTTGTCCTTAGGTGGAAATGGATCATTTCCGTAACTGTCCTTGTCCCTTATTTTCCCATTCCTACCATGTATGACGAGTTCGCTTTGATTGTCTATCGCTAATTTTCTCCCCCTCTCAATTGCCTCTCTTTGAGTATCATGAAGCGATTCAGCTTTCCCTTTATTCTCGCCTATAACCGCCCATTTACCCTCGTCCTTACGAGGAACAACGTGATAATTTCTTTTTGCCATTTTAATCACCTCTTTAGTCAAGAATTTCGTATATATATTGTATTAAGGCTTCATTAAAACACAATATATAGTGGTTGTCAATAGGGTTGGAGAAAATCAAATAAATACGATAGGTTAGAAGAGCCAATAATTGTAAAGAGATCGAACATTTATTTTTTAAGGGAGATTAGCTTAAAGTATTAAACTAATACTTTAAGTATTATGATATGTTTCCTTGTAAATAAGTTGTACTTCCCTATGTATACTAGCCTATCTAGTACTTAGGGTTGATGAATATTTTCGTCAACGTGCTGGATAAACAACTACAATGGGTTGCAGTATAGATTTTCCCGAGCGGGTTTCATCTAGAAATATCAACTATCTATCGATGCAAGCTGACCGTCCGTTGAAGAGTTACCATTGAGCTTAAATTAACTCTGAAATATAATACGAGCATACAACTTTTAAAAAATATTGTCATAAGATCAAGATAATGGCTCGTATAAATAAACTAACGATTTCTGGATACCGATCCATTAAAGATGAAATTGAGATAACTTTTCCTGAGAATTCCCCGGTTGTTCTTGTAGGCGAAAATAACTCTGGTAAATCCAATATCGTGAGAGCCTTGGACCTAGTTCTTGGCGAACTATGGCCTGGCTCACGTGAGCCCGAAGATCATGATTTTTGGAATAGAGATTGTAATAATGGATGTATCGAAATCAAAGCTGAAATGAGTGACTTTACGATTAGAGACAATTATGGAAATGAAATAAATCTAGAGTCCTTTTACTGGAAATGTGAACCAGCTAGTGAAGACGGAAAACCTCTATTTAGAGCCATTACTAGCTCAGGACATAGATATGTTTCTAATGAAATGAGGGACCGTTGCATATGTGTTGTAATCGGTGCTGATCGGCGTTTGAACTACCAACTAAGCTATACATCGAAAAACACACTACTTTCAAAGCTTATGCGTAAATTCCATAATAGACTAGTAAGTGATGATACCCGAGTTGAGTATTTAAAGGAGAAATTTGAAGAGCTTATCAATATTTTCCAAGGAGTAGATGAATTTTCAAATTTTCAGATTAGTCTGAAAGAAGAATTTAGTACTCTTTTGAAAACTATGAGCTATGGTCTGCAAGTTGATTTTTCAGCTTATGATCCAAGCAATTATTTTCGTTCCCTTAGAGTTTTTCCCCATGAAAATAACATCACTCGTACATTTGAAGAGTTAGGGACTGGTCAGGAGCAGATTTTAGCACTAGCTTTTGCACATGCTTATGCAAAGGCTTTTTTTGGTGGAATCATACTTGTCATTGAAGAGCCAGAGGCGCATCTGCATCCTCTAGCTCAAGAGTGGTTAGCTAAAAAAATTAGACAGATGGCTAATGACGGTCTACAGATCCTTCTCACAACTCACAGCCCATCATTTGTAGATGTTTTGGGGATTCCAGGATTGGTGCTTGTGCGAAAACGGAATAATACCACCTTCATAAAGCAATTAACTGCTGAGGACTTAACTGAATTTTGTCTTGAGCATGGTGCTTTGAGTAGTCGCACCAATCAACAAACAATCTTGCCTTTTTATGCGGGTAGCGCTACTAAAGAGATATTAGCTGGTTTGTTTTCTAAGATGGTTGTTCTGGTTGAGGGACCTACCGAGGCTTTATCTTTGCCAATTTACTTTTCAAGGGTTGAGTTAGATGTATCTAAAGAGGGTATAGCAATCATCCCCGTGATGGGAAAAGGGAATCTTGCAAAATGGTGGCGATTCTTCCAGGCATATGAGATACCAACTTATCTAACTTTTGATAATGATAACGAAGACGATCAAGATGAAAACAAACGAAAAGATGCTTTGAATTCTATTGAAATAGATGAGGACGAAATAGAGAGTATTATCCAAGTTGAGGATTGGAATGTAAATGACAAGTTTTGCGTTTTTGGGAAAGATTTCGAAACTACTTTAAGGTGTTCTTTTCAAGGTTACCGGCAGCTTGAAAGACAAGCCAAAGACCAAATCGGAGATTCAAAACCCTTGGTTGCTCGATATGTAGCCGAGAAACTGCAAATTGATGATTCTGTGGGCTGGACAAAGATAGGAGAATTGAAAAACTTCCTTATTAATATTCTAAACCCTCAAACTGACGTTCGAGCAGATGAAGACGATGAGCCTCCATTCTAATTAGTGACGAGAAGAAAGGTTATACCTTATATTTGAAATTATTTACAAGGAAGGATGGCCAATGTCCCAAACACCAAAATGGAGTCCGCAGAATCCGCATCCTCTTTCACAGATGAAAACGGAACTGGTATGGGAAGGGAAATACGATGAGTTCGGCAATCGGCGTGAGGTGGATATTGCCGGATGTACCATGCCTATGCAGAAGATAGAAACAATTGACCAGCCTCGTAGCGAGGCGACGGCAAAAGGACAAATTGCATTATTCGAGAAGACTAGCAAACGGCTTGATGATTTCCGCAACATGCTGATTTGGGGTGATAACAAACTTGTAATGGCAAGTCTGCTAAAGGATTTCAAAGGCAAGATTGATCTTATCTACATAGACCCACCATTTGATGTCGGAGCAGATTTCACGATGGATGTTCCTATTGGTGACGAAAAAGAAAGTGTTGGAAAGGACCAGTCTACCCTCGAAATGGTTGCCTATCGTGATATGTGGGGAAAAGGGTCTGACTCTTACCTGCAGATGATGTACGAACGACTCGCTCTGATGAAAGAGTTGCTGAGTGAGAGGGGGAGTATTTATGTTCACGTAGACTGGCGAGTAAGTTCATATCTTCGGGCAGTTCTTGACGATATATTTGGTAGAGAGAACTTTATGTGTCAGATTATTTGGAAACGTTCCAGCATCCGCAAAGCGACCTCAAAAAAATGGTTGTCTGTAGATGACATAATTCTTGTAGCTACTAAATCCCCAAACTATACTTTCAATACAATCTACATTCCTTACTCGGAAGAATACAAAAAACGATTCAACCAAAAAGATGAGCACGGCTACTACTATTGGATAGATATAGGGACTTATTCAGAGGAACGACTTGAAAGGCTAAAGGCTGAAGGTCGTGTTCGATTTCCAGATGACCCCAAGGCGCATCCAAGAATTAAGCATTATTTGCATGAAGGGAAAGGTGTTCAGCCCGATAATGTTTGGAATGACATTATTCAAATCAACTCACAAGCTTTAGAGGATACTGGTTATGACACCCAAAAACCCGAAGCACTACTCGAACGTATCATCAAAGCCTCATCTAACGAGGGTGAATTGGTTGCGGATTTCTTCTGTGGTTCTGGCACAACAGGTGCTGTGGCTGAACAGCTTGGTCGGAGGTGGATTATGGCGGATTTGGGGAGGTTTGCTATACATACCAGTCGAAAGCGTTTAATTGAGCTTCAGCGCAGACTTCATAGTGAGGGCAAGCCGTATCGAGCATTTGACGTTTATAACCTTGGTCGTTATGAAAGGCAATGGTGGCAGAAGGAAAGCCTTAAAGGAGCTGATGAAGAACATCGCCGAGTAGTGCTGGAGTTCTTTAGAGCAGAAGTTTTAAATGGTGCACCTTCTCCTTTGATACATGGACGAAAAGCGGGTGCATTTTGTCATGTAGATGGTATTGACTCAATTTTTACCAGGGATGAGGCGACAGCGGTTGCCAAAGCTGTAGCACAGGCTGGAGGAAGAGAGTGTTACTGCTTAGCATGGGAATTTGAAATGGATTTGCGTCTTACAACTGCCGCTTTGGAGAAGGAGTTTGGGGTCAAACTAATGCTGATTCAGATACCGCGTGAAATCATGGAAAAGAACCGAAAGAGTCCGCCGCCATTCTTGGAAATGGCGGTTCTTGAGGTGGAGCCTGTTTATCGCAAGAACGGCAAGGATCGTACAGTGGATGTTAAACTCACCAAGTTTATGCCATCTCTTGCTGAGGTTCCAACCAAGGAACTCGACGCTCTTAAAGAACGTGCTATTAGAAGCGGTTTTGACTTCATTGATTTTTGGGCAATTGATTTTGACTGGGAACCGGGAAAACCATTTAACCACTATTGGCAGGACTACAGAACTCGGAAAGACCGCAGCCTTAAAACCATAAGCGATGCTGGTTATCAGTATAACAAGCCAGGTAAACATACCGTTTGTGTTAAGGTTGTTGATACCTTCGGGTGTGATACGAGCATTACGGTAGAGGTGGAGGTGTGATATGAAATTCGGGTTAATGCGTTCTGAGGAGTGGTTTTTTAAGCCGTTCATTCTTCGACTGTGCTCAGAATGAACGGCTAATTATATTTCATAAATTTTTTCCAGCGGATGCACATCCGATCATCCTGAGTTCGATCGAAGGATGAATTTAAAACATAAGGTGTTCGTCCTTCCCCCGGTTTAACCGGGGGACCTGGCTCAGGACGAACGGGTTTTTTATTTCTTAATAGTTTTAGCACGGCTATTTTTAACGCCTTCTTCTTGATATAATGTGGTAACACTGATTAACTGGGTTTAGCATGAGTGCTGAAGAAAGTCCAGTAATAAACCTACAGGCTCTTGAACCTCTTTTTGCTCCATGGGAGGAGCCGAACGCACATCGGGTGAGGGCAGACCACCCCGGAGAAGTAGCAAAGGTAGTCAAAGGGAGAAGACCCTCTCCCATCATTATCGCCAACAACCTGCGCAGCGCTGTTCGTGATTGGCGAGAGGCATATTACGTTGGTGCGAGTGATACTACAAGAGTACTTCTGACACATTGGTTTGAAAGACCCCATCGTTCAAAAACCTCCGAGGGAGAAGAGTTCGAATTCAGGTATTACTTTTGTCAGCGAGAAGCAATTGAAACTTTGATTTATCTGAAAGAAGTCCGACGTATAGATTGCCTTTCTCAAATAGTCAATGACTTTGGTGGGGAGGGAGCAGAGATTGCCGCTTTGGGTATCACCGAAGAAGAAGACGCATGGAGCCGTTACGCTTTCAAGCTTGCAACCGGAACAGGTAAGACAAAGGTTATGAGCCTTGCAATCGTATGGAGCTATTTCCATGCACTCAGAGAATCGGATTCTCCGATGGCCCGTCACTTCGTGGTCATAGCACCAAATCTCACCGTTTATGAACGACTTAAAGAGGATTTTGCAGACGAAAAAATCTTTCGTACTGATCCATTGATTCCTCCTGAGTGGAGCGGCGATTGGAACATGAGTGTGATTCTCCAAGATGAGGCAAGCGGCGCTGCCACGGGTGGTGTTCTATATCTGACTAATATCCACAGGCTTTACGATATGTCCAAGCGCAAAAGCAAAAAAGAGGAGGAAACTTACCCATTCATGGGACCTCCGGTCTCAAAAGCAAGGGCGCTTGACACGGGAGCAGCGCTAAGGGACCGAATCACAAGTCACAAAAGAATCATGGTGCTCAATGACGAGGCTCATCATCTCTGGGACCCTGACTCAGCCTGGAACGAAGCCATACGCTATTTGCATGACACTATTAAATCCCGTACTGGAGGCGAGGTTATTGCCCAACTCGATTTCACGGCGACTCCCAAAGACAATAGCGGACGGCTTTTTAAGCATATTATTTGCGATACACCACTCGGCGAGGCTGTAGATGGGGGTATTGTCAAGACTCCGGTCATTGGAAAAGGCGATAAATCACTATCGGAAGAACCAAGCGATAATGCAGCATATCGCTATGACCGTCACCTTCGCATGGGATATTTAAGATGGCTCAGGAGCAAGGAGGAGTGGGAGAAAAGCGGGAAAAAAGCCCTTCTTTTTGTGATGTGCGAAGATACCAAAGCCGCCGACGAGATAGCTAATCGATTGAATACAGACGACACGTTCAAGGAGCTCAATGAAAGAACTATAAACCTGCATACAAATTTAAAGGGAAAACTCAAAAAGGTGGGTCGCGGAGCTAATGCCAGGGTTGAATTTGTGGAGAGTGAAAGCGAAATAAGCGATGAAGACCTGAAAGAATTGCGTAAGTTAAGCCGAGAATTAGACGGAAATACGAGTCAGTATTATTGCATTGTTTCCGTTCTGATGCTGCGAGAAGGATGGGACATCCGTAACGTCACTTCCATCGTCCCGCTCCGCCCTTACACTTCCAAAGCAAACATTCTTCCGGAGCAAACATTAGGCAGGGGGCTTAGACGGATGACTCCGCCGGGAACACAAGGGGCTAACGAAATCGTTGCTGTAATTGAACACCCAGCTTTTGCCAGCCTCTATCGTCAGGAGCTGGCTCAGGAAGGGCTTCCGATTGAGATTATAGATGTCGAGCGTATTCCGTCAACCACGATTTCCATCTACCCAGACCATGCTAGAAAGGACGTTAAAGCCCTAGAAATCGAGATTCCCGTTCTTACGGCAGGTTATAAAACTTTGCCAAAACTGGAAGGCTTGACTATCGAGGATGTAAAAAAGGAATTCGGGAAGTATAAACCGCTTCCATTGGGAAGTAGGGGAATTGAAGACATAGAGTACGAGGGACGCCACCTTTTTACGGGCGAAGTTGTAGAGCAGATGAAAATACATCTCCCGCTTTTAGAGTTCGGTATAGGTGCCGTTTCCTATTACGTTAAACAGTTGGAACAAATTTGCAAGATACGTGGCCTACACCCGGTGTTAGCCCCGCTCTTACAGACGTTTATCGAAGAGGTACTATTCACCGAAAAGTCTAATCTGTTCGATCCTTCGTTGGTTAGCCGGTTAGGCGATTCCGATGTAGCCGAGCATATTCGTGCGGTTTTCGTGCCTCTCATAAGACAAAGGATTACCAAAGTTGAGGAAAGGATAGCCGGTGAGAAACCGCAATATATGTCGGGGTGGAAACCCTATCAGGTGACTCACAGCGAAAGACGTCCTGCCTTGGAAGCACAAAGGACGCTCTTCAACCTGGTTCCCTGCAATCGCAGCCTTGAGGTTGCTCTCACTAATTTTGCTGAGAAAGCAAGGGATGTAGCCGCATTTGCCAAGAACGGGGGACCACAGTGCTTGAGGATTGACTACTTGGCAAGCGGTGGAAGATTGGCTTTTTACACGCCCGATTTCTTCGTCCGCACAAAAGCGGGAAACTATTACCTGATGGAAACAAAGGGGCGTGAGGATGTAGATGTTCCGAAGAAAGCGCGCGTGGCAATGGCCTGGTGTGAAGCCGCTTCGACTAAGGATTGCATGTGGGAATATCTTTATGTCCCTGAAGGTATCTTTGAACGTCATAGGGGGGATACCATAGAAGAGCTTGCCAGAGCCTGTGCCCCAGCTTTACAGAACCTAATCAGAACGGAAGAGACGGAACAACAGTTGCCCTTGCTGGCTGTTATGGAAAAGGGAGAGGAGCAGGCGACAGCAGCCACGGAGTTTGTAGATGAAAAATTATTACAAAAGTTGCCGCCTCGTTATCAGGATGCGGTCAAGCAAGCGGTAATGTTATTCAAGTTCTTCGAGAACAAAAAGGATATGAACTATGCGCCCGTTTTTACAGCTTTGCTTGGGTCTTTAGATGAAGCAGCGAGGGGTCTTATCACACGCCGGTTGCTTGCTCATGTGCCTCAAACTTTGCCGGAGCAGAAGGCCTGGTTTGACCCATACTTGGATGATGTTGACCGTAGGATGGTGAAACATTACCAAAGCATGGCTCAGAACCTGAAACGCACTCTAGTATTCAAAAACGGGCTTTCGCCGGTAGGACTCCTTCGTTCTTGTCTGGATTATGCCTTGAATGAAAGAGAGAATTTAAGTGGTGTCTTTAAAGCGATTCGAGCTGAGTTTAAAGTTGCCGGTGCGCGTGATTTACACGCTCGGGTTAGTTCGATTAATGATTTCCGCAATACCTATATAGCCCACCATGAGAAAGAACTAACTGATAAGAATCTTGCCGAGTTAGAGCTTAAAAAGTGGATTAAAGGATTGAGCGTAATACATGGCTTCGCCGCTTAAATGAAAGGTAGTTAGGCGTTTCCTGAAATGTTGGTCTTTGTAAAAGACCTACATTGCTCAACTGAAATTTATTAAATTTACTCATAATTCCAGGGGGACAATTCACAGCATATAACGGCTTATCTACAAAACTATGGTAGATCCTTTAGTGGTTTTTTCCGTCTAATCAGGTCGGTGCTGAGCGAACTGACCCGGTGGATGAAGAGAATTCCGTCCAGATGGTCTATTTCATGTTGCAGGGCAATTGCCTCGAGTCCCTTGGATACCACCTCTACCTCTCGCCCATCCGGATTAAATCCCCTCACGATAACCCCTCTTGCCCTTTTCACATTACCCAAAAAGTCGGGGATGCTCAGGCATCCTTCCCGAGTGACCTTCTCCCCCTCACTATAAACAAGCACCGGGTTTATCAGACTGAGGAGTCCGTGATTCTTTTTTGGCCCGATCTTTCTGGACACGTCCATGACAAACATCCTGAGTGGATACCCCACCTGCGGAGCGGCAACCCCCACACAGTTAGGAGAGGCATACATCGTCTCAACCATGTCCGATATCATGGTCCTTATTTCCTCGGTTATCTCTGACACCGGCTTAGATTTTTCCCTGAGTATCGGGTGGGGATATTTAAGTGTATGGAGAATGGCCATCTACATGCGATCCCTTTTCAGCTTGGAGAAGCGGAGCTTAAAGTTCGAGGACCTCTATTTCCTTTATATCAACATCGATTGCCATCTCTCTCTGGAGAAGAGAGAATTCCTCCTCCAGTGCATCCACATCTACGCTATGAGGGACGTCCACCTCCAGTATCATGGTATAAACCGGGGTTTCTTCGCCGGGCACGACCTTTGTATTGAGGTCGGTGATGTTTATACCTTTGGAGAAGAGAAGTTCCGATACCCGATGAACAATTCCCGGTTTGTCTGTGCCGATTACCGAGATGATATAAGGGGTGCCGGAGTAAGGTTTTTTCGAATATACTTCATCCTCGTCGATCTCCTTCACCGATATGGAAAGCCCGAGTTTGGCGGCTAACTCTTTAAAATGGATTTCCAAGTCGGAAGCTTCGAGCTCTTCGCCGGTCGAAACTATTAGAATCATGGAGAATTCGCTCCTTAGAATAGTCATGCTTGAATCCTCTATATTTATTCCCAGGTCAAATAGAACCTTCGAGACGCCGGCTACGATACCGGGACGGTCTTTGCCGATTGAGGTTATTGCGAAAAATTTTCTCATCTACTTTTCCCTTAAATGTAGGCTATCTTCTCAAAATCAGTCCGACCACAATTGTAAGGAACGCATATATGCGTTCCTTACATTCATGCTGTATGATGAAGTTTCTCTTATTAATAGTAACATGCTGCTTCTCAAATGGTTTAGAAAGTTAATCAACTTTGTCCATCCAATTTTAAGAACATGGAATTTCACATGATTGTTAATCTTATATCAATCTCCCCTAATCCAACTTCAAAAGCAACCTGCCTCCATGCACATTTATACCTTTCTTGAGAGCACCATCCTCCTCCATCTTGCCATCGGCTATCTTCAGAACATAGGGCAATATGCTGTTCGAGAGTGAATAACTGGCGGTCAGAGAAACAAGGGAAGGAATATTGGTCACACAGTAGTGAATAACCCCATTAACCTCAAAAACCGGAGAATCCAGGCTGGTAGGACGGCTGGTTTCCGAGCATCCGCCCTGGTCGATTGCCACGTCCACAAAAACGCTCCCTCTCTGCATTTCCGCAATCATCTCCCGATTAACCACTTTGGGAGCTTTAGCCCCGGTAACGAGAACAGCACCTATCACTAGGTCTGATTCTTTAAGCTCATCTTTTATCAATTCCGGGTACGATGGCCGGGTTCTTACTCGTCCACCAAACTTTTCGTGAAAGTATTCTAGCTTCTTTGGATTGATATCTATCAAAACAACATCCGCGCCAAGCCCCAACGCTGAAAGGACAGCGTTATATCCCACAGTTCCCCCTCCGATGACTGTGACCCTACCCGGCCTAACACCGGGAGCACCGCTCATCAGAACCCCCTTACCCCCTACCGTTTTTTCAAGAAAATGAATACCGACCTGTATGGAAAGCCTCCCGGCAATTCTGCTCATCGGCGAAAGAAGGGGAAGAGAGCCATCTGGAAGTTCCACCGTCTCGAATGCTACAGCAGTTACTCCACTCTTTTTGAGCGCTTCTATCAGTTCCATATTTGCAGCTAGATGAAGATAGGAGAAAAGGATTTGGTCTTTTCTGACCAGGGTAAACTCGTGTGGCAGCAGCTCTTTAACTTTTACGACTAGCTCGCATTTTTTGAATATCTCTTCCTCGTTCGAGGCAATCTCCGCTCCCGCTTGACCAAATTCCTCATCGCCAATTCCTACTCCAAGCCCGGCCCCCCTCTCCACTATAACCCTATGTCCTTTTTGGACCAAAATCTTTACCGCCTGTGGAGTAAGGGCGACCCTGTATTCATGAACCTTTCTCTCTTTCGGAACGCCAATGATCATCGGAAGTTAGAATAGCACCTGACTTTACAACAGGCAAACCGGTTACTTTACCTGAATGAAAGAATTTCAAAATTTATCCAATAAAACTAATCCTCTTTAGACTTCTGCCTTTCTATTGCCCTATTCCTTATTGCCTCCCCTATATTCCAAAACCTTCTATCCTCATCCGAGACGAGCTTAAGTGACGGTATAGCCTTAGGGTATCCGTTTGCATCCACGGCCACAAATATGAAGAATCCCCGGCAACAAAAGTCCCTTTTGCTGTTGAATTTCCCTATTCTAAATACATCTACTTTCACTACCATCGACGTTCTGGCCGTGTAAATGACGTTTGCCCTCAACTCCACGATATCACCAAGCTTAACCGGCATTTTAAAATCGAGTGCTTCAACCGATGCCGTCACCACCTCCTCACAGGCGAAGCGCATCGCTGCAAGCCCTCCGGTCATGTCCATAAGCTCAAGGAGTCTTCCGCCAAAAATCGTCCCGTAGTGATTGGTGTGAGAGGGAAAAACAAGCTCGGTATTTATCACCTCGACTGATTCCTTCTCTAAACGCTGCATTAGTTTACACCCCCCTTGGACTTTTAGAAGTTAAGTTTCAATCCGGAGGCAAAATAAAAAGATTCAATATGTTAATTCAAGGAATATGGCAACTATCTTACATTTTCTTATCCAATCGAAAAAGCGAGATGGTGCTATACTTAGAGCCCTCCGGCCCCAAAACGCTTCTCATAACGGCAACCTCGGATATTAGAAAAGAATGAGGCTTGGGAAATGGCAGGGTCCCCTTAATACGCGCCCTTGATTTGATCCTACCCACAGTTATGTGGGGTACAAAGGGGCGTGTTTCCGCGCTAAAACCGACCCGTTCAAGGCCCTCTTCTATCTCATTATAAAGCCTGGAAAGCTCCTTGTTCTCGGACAAGGCGATAAAAAGCACTCGCGGATTTCTGAGATTGGGAAAGCCGCCAAAACTAGAAATCTCCATCTCAAACGGAGAATAATTTCCAATCAGGACTCTGAGGGCAGTCCCTACTTCTTCCACCTTGGACTCTTCAATCTCCCCCAAGAACTTGAGCGTGACATGCAATTTTTCCTGGTTTTCCCACTTTACTCCTTCCCAGTAGGGTTTTATCTCATCCACATACTTTTTTATCTCATACTTTATCTCTTGCGGAATAAGTGCGGCGATAAAAACCCTCAATTTTGTCTCCCTGCGTATAAAACTAGAAAAGTAATTTGAGCTATAATCGATTCAAAGCACGAATAATATTTTCTCAAAATCTCTTCCAGCACCTATGTTTGAGAATCGGGTATCTATTGTTTGTAGAGACGCAAATTTCGCGTCTCTACGCGTTCCCAACTTAAACCTTGTAGAAC
Source organism: Thermodesulfobacteriota bacterium (assembly GCA_035559815.1). Lineage (NCBI taxonomy): Bacteria > Pseudomonadati > Thermodesulfobacteriota > Thermodesulfobacteriota bacterium. Next base: position 26,262 of record DATMAT010000023.1, on the reverse strand, counting down.
GAAATGGTTAATTGGAACCTAAGGTTTCCTCGATAATTATCGAACGCCCATGCATACCGAACTCAAATCAAGTGCAAAGGGAGATAGACCGAAATCCCCTTTCGGCTTCTTCAGTTCTCCAGTGCCAGGCAGAATGGACATTTGATAATGCTTCTTTTTATCTTTTTCCCGTCAAAATGATAGGCGGAGATTTTGAAATGGAACCTGTTGAGCGTCCCCGATATCGTACCGTCCAGGTTCTCTCCCCAACGCACCGATCGCTCGTTGTCGTTGATCGCTATAATCATATAGAGCTTTCCATTCTCCATATCATGTATGTCCAGGCGGCTTGGTTTGGGGATCCCTTTAAGGTTTCCGTACTGCGGATGGGAATGAAAATCACCCACAATTTCCATCTTATCAAATTTGGGGAGAACATCCTCAATCCGGCTATGTCGGTGGTTGTTTGAGGACACACCGTTTCTCGTCCTCTTTGCGCTTTGATAAGCAAGACTGTGCTCAACTATGAACCTATCTTCCAATTTATATCCAAGTAAAAGACCGAGGCATTCCTTTTTATAGACTTCTATAGAACTTAAAACAAGCCCCATGAACGCAGATTCGGAGAGAAATACCTTCATGATAAAGCTCCTATAATCAAATATAACCAGGAATAGGTTGAAGTCTGTCTGTTAGTACCACTACCCGAAGAAAAAATCTGACAAAATTTTAAAGGCTTTTTCCGGGATTATCAAGAAAATAGGTAAAAATGGAGAACGCAATAGCGGCAATAAATATAACTATCATATATCATTAACTATTTTAATGATTAAAAGACAAAAAGTAGCTAGGAATAACCAGTTTCTGAGGGCTAATTTTATCTTAGCTCGATAGTCTTTTTAACCTAAGTTTTTGCTAGTTTCAAATTTGGATTTAAATTAACTTTGTTATATAAGATGCGAGAGCGGTCAGATTAAATTACCTTTAATCGGAATTTGAGTTGGAGCTTGATTGATTGTTGATTTAAACGGAATCCAACTCACTTACACCAGGTAGGGAATGTTTTGCCCCCTCCCTTGGTAAGCTGGATTTGATTCTGTCCGTTAAGATACATTATATAAATATCGTTTGACCCGCCTCTGGAGGAAGAAAAAGCGATGTAGTGGCCATCCGGAGACCAGGCCGGGTTTTCATTTCTCCTCGAAGCCCAGGTGAGCCTCTGCTCGTTCGACCCGTCCGGGTTCACGGTAAAGATATTGGCCTCACTGCCCTCTACCCTGACGTAAGCTATCCTATTCACACTGGGATTGGGAGACCACGCCGGGTCGGTGTTGTAGCTTCCCGACGATATTTTCCTTAAGTTGGTGCCATCTGAATTCATCACATAGACCTGGGGAGACCCGGTTCTATCCGAGACGAAAGCAATTTGGCTGCCGTCGGGAGACCAGGTTGGAGAAACCTCGATCGAGCGCGTGCCGGTAATGTTCTTGAGCCCGGCTCCGCTGGCGCTCGATATGTAAATATCTCCATTGGCGCTAAAGGCTAATTTGCTACCGTCGGGAGACCATTCGGCGCTCTGGTCTAGCCGAAAGCCGCGGGTGAGCCTTTTTTCCGTCACATTGGGGATTAAATCGATCACGTACAAATCCTGGTCCCATACCTTATCCGAGTTAAAAACTATCTTTCCCCCATCGCGGGAACAATGCGGAGAGAGAAGGAGGGCGCGGTGATTGGTGAGCTTCCTCACGTTCTCGCCATCATAGTCCATGATGTAGAGGTCTCGATTCTGTCCGGAGCCGGAAACGTATGCGATTCTAGAGGTAAAAAATCCATCTATGCCGGTGAGCTCCTTCATGACTAGGTCGGCAAACCGATGGGCGGCCTCTCTTACCTTTCCGGAAGTTGCTTCATAAGTCCTGCCCAAAAGTGCATTCTCTCGGGCTACATCGAAGAGCCTGACCGCTATATCTATTCTGTTACTCGCTGACTCGTATTCCCCTTTTACAAGCGCATCGCCGCCGGCATCAAAGTAGGCCTGAAAGTTTATGCCCCCGAACGGGTCTGGCGGCATTCCGGCTTCACTCACGTCAAAAAGCCCGGCGTTTTTGAGGTCGTTCCTAACTACCTGAATAAATTCCCGGGCGTTTCGGTCCACGCTAAACGCGGTCGGGCCGGTCAAATCCGGGACAAATATAGAAATCTTTTCTATAATCGGACCTTGAATTGGAGGGACGATAATCCTGGCAAAAAGGGTATTAGAACAAATAAAGACAATGACAAGGGAAAGAATTATTCCTTTATATCTCATAATCTTCTCCAGATAGGTGATGAATTTATTTTAGGCAATGGACTGATATACTTTTGATGGTTTATAGTGCACCGAGAACTTTCTAGGGTTACTACTCCTCAAGCTCGACGTTCCAGTAAGAAACGTCGACAAAACTGAGAAACGGCTCCCACTCCTTATACCTTACCGCTTTTATGTAAATATTAGAGAACGGGTCCCAATTGGGCTTTTTGGGCCTGGTTATGAGCTTCATCCGGGCTTCGTCGGGAGTCCTCCCGCCCTTACGCCGGTTACAATCAACACAGCAACAAACTACATTTTCCCATATGCTCTTGCCGCCGATAGACCGGGGGATTACATGGTCTATAGTCAGCTCTGAGCGGGGGAACCTTTCACCGCAATACTGGCATATCCCCCCATCCCTCCTGAAGATGTTGATGCGGTTGAATTTCGCCTCTTTCCTGGGCATACGGTCATATCTTATGAGCATTATGACCCTTGGAATTCTGATCACCCGGCTGACCGTCTTAATTGCGTCCTCATCTCTCACCGATGAAATGTCTGCCCACGATTCAAAGTCAAAGGTTTTATAATCCCCTCCGACCGCCTTGGCCACTCCTCCATAGAGCATAATAAAGGCCCTCTTCACATTTGTTACCGTGACCGGTACAAAATAACGATTCAGGACCAAAACGGGTGATGTCAGCATGTTAAGTTAAAAATCTACCTATTTTTAATCTACGGTTCAAGCTAAAATTCCTACTATGTTCATAGAGTTATGCACGAATTCCCCCTCGATTTATTGCCCATTCTATTACAAACACATTAAGAATCTGTTAAATCTTTGTTAGCGGAGTTTTTGGTCTCAGCCAAATTTTTATTATGTGTAAGCTTCAGTTAGATTATTATACTCAACGTCACGGAGAAAAACTATGGACAATCTTCACACCATGCTTATTATCCAAGTGATTCTTTGGGTTATTCTGTTTTTCTTTATTTATTACCTCAGAAAAAAAAGTAACGAGACCAAAAAAGAGCTAGAAACGTTGAAGGACGCCTGGGAGAAAAAGAGGAGCGGAAGTTAATGTACCCGGAGATCATCAGGGTCGGAGATTTTACAATTTCATCCTTCGGCGTCATGGTGGCAATCGCTTTCCTGGCCGCCTATTGGGTTTCATCACTCGAATTTAAGAGGAAAGAACTGGATGAAAAGCTACTGAGCAATCTCTTCATAGCCTCCATGGTCGGGGGAATTGTCGGGGCGAAGATCCTTTTCCTTATCGAGAACGTTTCTCCCTCCGAAATAGCCAGAAACCCGGTCGAATATATATTCTCCCGGGGAGGTCTTACCTTCTATGGGGGATTTTTCTTGGCAGCATTTCTGATATGGGTCATCTGTCGCCTGAACAATATAAACACTTGGAAGATCTTGGATGCGATAGCCCCCTCTATTGCCATTGGTCACGCCATCGGACGCATAGGATGCCTTCTAGTAGGGGATGATTATGGCGTTCCCACAAACCTGCCCTGGGGTATGGCTTTCCCAGAGGGACTTCCTCCGACGAGAGAAAAGGTGCATCCCACCCAAATTTATGAAACCGTCCTATTAACAATTATTTTCGTTATCCTGTGGAGAGTCAGAAAGAAAGAGAAACCGGATGGATGGTTGTTTTCCCTATTTCTAATACTTGCCGGAACCGAAAGGTTTCTTATAGAATTCATAAGGGCGACGACGCCGAGCCCCATCCCCGGCCTCTCCCTGGCTCAGTTAATGGCGCTGGGAGTGATTGTTGTGGGAGTCGTTAAATTGATTCAGATTCGTACTTTGAAACCTACTACAACAAGTGAAGTCAAAAGAAGCAAGAAAAGTCTGAGGTAAAACTTGTCCAAAATAAGAGATTACTTCATCGCCAAAACAAAACGGCTCCAATGACAGCAATTATCCCTCCGCTCCTTGGGGAAAACCTGTCCTGATCTTGTCTAAGGGTCCATGTTTCGACCGAGTTTATCTTGAGCACAGTCGAAAGGCTCACCATGAAGGCAGATATAAAACTCGTAGCAATACTATGCCCTTCACCCTGAGCGGAGACGAAGGGTGAGCAGGACTAAAAATCCATTTCAACAAATAGGATTAGGATGGCGCTCGCATAGCAAACATAAAAGAGGGTAATCCGATTTTAAATAGACGTTTTTATCTATCTAAAGACCTTGTTTTACTAGTATGAACCTTTGGTTTTTAATTATTTTGGACAGCACTGTGTCTTAGCCCCGTATCAATAGGAAATTGTGTTTCTATTTTATAATTGCTAATTTGAAAATTGTCTTCATTCAGTAAAAGCCCTAAATATTTTTCAAGAAATGCTTTGTCATTCCGAATAAAGTAGCCTATACACTCTGTGACAAAATTTTCCAGTGGTTTTTTATCAGGTCTAGGTCTATACCCGAATAAACTTGCAAATAAATTTGTATTCATTATCCCTGCCAAATGATAAACAATCAGAGTCTATTAAGTTGCTAGTATCACAGAAACATCTTAATCTCAACAGGTCAAAACTCAGGTATCTTATTTAATCAAAATAATGAAAATCACCAAGATTGACTTACTCCTTTCCGCCATCTCCGGAGTTCTCTTTCCCATCGCATTCATCGTCCCATACGGATGGATCCTTGCCTGGTTTCTGCTGGTTCCTCTTTTTATTTCATTGGAAAATAAATCCCCGGTGAACGCCTTTCGACTGGGACTCTTGGTCGGAACCGTCACCAATGTCCTCGGCACCTACTGGATTATCGGAACGCTGGTCCGGTTTGGCGGATTTCCTTATGTAATCAGCGCTTTATTTCATATCATCCTTAGTATGTATTCGGGTCTTTCGTTTGCACTATTTGCCTATATATCAGCCAAGCTCCGCCTCTTCCAAAAACCGGGATTACTCTCGGCACTTCTCATCGCCTCCGTCTGGACCTCGATAGAGTTTCTCTTTCCCTACCTTTTCCCTTACGGAATCACCAATTCCCAGGCTAGCTTCATTCCCATAATTCAAATATACGATTTATTCGGAATGTACTCTCTCAGCTTCCTAATCGTCCTGGTAAATGTAACCTTGACCAGGCTAATAAAGAGTTTTAGAGAAGCCAGTCCAAAACCGAGTTTAGAAATAGTAACATGCTTAGCGCTTCTCGCCCTTACCATAGCATACGGGTTCTGGAAAATAGGCATCGAAGATAAGAAAATAGCGGATGCTCCAAGAATCAAGGTGGGAATAGTCCAGGCCAACTTTGACTTCTTCGAGAAGAACGAGGATAACGAAGACGCCATATCGGAGAGACATAGGTCAATGTCACAATCGCTTGATTCGCCCGACCTGGTTATCTGGCCGGAAACCGCCGTTCAGGCCTGGATTCCTCTGTCCTCGGACTCTCTGTCAGACGACGGCAAAAGTATCGTTCCCCAGGTTGATGGCACCTATTTTATGGTGGGAGGGTTATCCTACAGCATCAATAAAGTCAGTCCCGACGGCACTATATCCGATGAAGACATAAACCAATTCAATACCGCCTTCCTCACCGACCCCCAGGGAAAGATTCTGGGAAGATACCACAAGATAAAACTCCTTCTATTCGGCGAGTACTTACCGTTTTCCAAATATATTCCTTCTCTCAAAAAACTAAGCCCGGCCACCGGGGATTTCATTCCCGGAAGTGAACTCAATCTATTCGAGATTAAAGAAAAGGACGTAAAAATTGCCCCGCTAATCTGCTACGAGGACATCATCCCCTCTTTCAGCAGAAGGTTCGTCAACCAGGGAGCCAATCTAATCGTAAACCTTACCAACGATGCCTGGTTCGGCCGGTCAACCGCTCCATACCAGCATCTTCTTCTTTCCATACCCCGAGCCGTGGAAACAAGGCGATACCTTATCCGGTCGACGAACACCGGTATAAGCGCGGTAATCGACCCGGTGGGGAGAATCGTCGCAGATACGGGGATATTCGAGCAGGCCACACTCGAAGAGGAGGTTGGAATTATGGATGGAGAAAAAACGCTCTACACAAGAACCGGGGATATCTTTTCCTGGGGATGCTTGGTTTTTTGGGTAGGTTTTGCTGTGATAACAAAATTTTCTGCCACCAAGACACGAAGACACAAAGAAAAAATGTTTACAGGTTAACGGGTTCGCGCAAACCTATTACTATGTTAGTGTGTTTACGGGTTAGCGGGTTGAAAAATAAACGAGTGAACACATTAAGTTGCAAACCCGTTAACAACTCCATTCGTGCCTTAGTGTCTTTGTGGTTAGAATTAAGAAGAAACGACTTTAGCTAATGCCTCTAGAAACTCGTCATTCTCTTCGGGCGTTCCGATGGTAACCCGAAGGCAATTCTCCAGCCTCCCCGGAGAATTGAAATTCCTAATGAGCACTCCCCTTTTTATCAATTCGCCAAAAACCTTATCCGCATCCTTCACCCGGAATAGAATGAAATTAGCATCGCTGGGGAAAGCCTCTATTCCAGGTATGACTTTTAGTCCTCTATACACCCTCTCTCTTTCCCTTATTATCAACTGGACATTCTCCTTCACAAAAGCAGAGTTCTCCAATACCACCTCTGCTATTCTTTGGCTGAGAGAGTTCACGTTATAGGGAAGACGCACTTTATTGACCTCGCCTACCAGGTCGCTCCTACCGAACAGTATTCCCACCCTTATTCCGGCAAAACCGACTTTGGACATCGTCCTCAGGATCATGAGGTTCTCGTATTCCCTTATAAACGGAAGAAAGGTTTTCCCGGAGAAATCGCTATAAGCCTCGTCCACGACCACTATGCCCGCGGAGTTCTTTAGAATCTCCAGAATCCGGTCATCGGAAAATGAGTTTCCGGTGGGATTATTAGGCGTGGCCAGAAAAATCAAATCCGGATTTTTCCTCCTTATCTCCCGGAGCGTTGCCTTGATATCTATGTCAAACCGGCTGTCCAGGTCGACCGGAATTTGATCTAGACCAAGAGAAATACCGATTATCCTGAACATGGAAAAGGTGGGGACCGGATAGAGCACCCTCCCGGTGTGGCCGGAAAAAGTCCTCATGAGCATTTCTATAAGCTCATCCGAGCCATTCCCCACGAGAATACCATCGGAGGGAAAACCAGCCATGCTGGAAATCCTTTCCCGGAGGACGGTGGCATCCGGGTCCGGATATCTGTTGACCGGTATTTCACCTATCTCTCTTAGGACCCTCTTCAATACCACGTCAGGCAGCCGGAAAGGGCTCTCGTTTCCGTCAAGCTTGACCCGGCAATGAAAAAGAGGCACTGAATACGGCGAAAGCTCCCTTACACCCTCCCTAACCCTAGATTTCGCGGAAACTGGACCCTGATTTTTTGTTTTCGCCGGGATCTTGGCAATATCCCTTTTTACATTCTTCATTTCCTGCTCGATCTCCACTATGCACTGATTACAAATCCGCGCTTTCTCTCCCTGGAAAACCATCCTTTCTCCGCCGTGCTCCTTTTTACAAAAAGAGCACCTTCCTCTCCCCTCAAATACCTGGCCCATGCTGAATTCATCCACTATCTCCTTGACCAGGTTAAGACAATCCGCACAGATTGAAGATTCTTCTTTCTGGACAATTGCTTCCGTTTCTTCAGATAGAATATTGCAGAATGAACATCTTAATTCCACAGTTATTTATCCTTGATGTATTTAATTTTATAAACCCAGCCCCTAGGAAAATCATTCGCTCCACATTGAGAGTCCCTTTATCCTGCCAAAGTCTTTCCGGTTCCCGGTAGCGATTCTTAGATTATTCACCTTAGCTATCCCGGCAATCAAGATATCCCTTACTCCGATCAATTGCCCCTTCCTTTTCAGCTCTACATAAATTCTTGCCGCCTCATCGCTACTTGACTGGTCAAAAGGAAGAACTTTAAACCCCAGGAGACATTCGGTTATTATTTCTCTTTCCTTAGGTGTGTTTGCACCGCAGAAAAGCTCAAACTGGGAAATGCAGGTGGTGTATGGGACCTGTCGCGTAACGATATCGGCGAAGAGCTGAGCCCCGGGTAATCGTCCCCTCAGGTGGTCTATTATTATGTCGGTATCTATGCAGACCGGATTTTCCATCCCGAGAATGATTCCTTCACCTCACGAACCCTTTTTTCAAAATCTTCGCTGTCCAGCGCTCCCCTGGTGGAAAGCATTCTCCTAGTGATTTCCTTCTTGCTATCTATCTTTACCCCTCTTTTTCTCAAGTATTCTTTGAGAGCTTCCCTTATTATATCGGTCATGGTAACTCGTTTTCTCTCCCTTTTGCTCATCTTAGCAGCCAAATCCAGTAGGTGTTCTTTTATCTCTTCGCTGAGATATATAGTGGTTTTCTCCATATTGCAAATATGACATACTGACATATATATGTCAAGTTAGCTATGTCACGATAAACCAAAGAGAATTATAAGGTTAAATCGATTCATGAGCGATTCTCAAACCTTGCTTTAACCGATAAGGCATGAGCCTCAAGCCCCTCGCTATATGCAAGCCTGGTGACAGATTGCTCTAGTTCCTTGAATCCGCTCTCTGAGACCGAAATGACGCTGGGCATCCTGAGAAAATCATAAACGCTCAAGGGCGAGGAGAACCGGGCCGCCCCGCCGGTCGGAAGCACGTGACTAGGGCCGGCAACATAGTCGCCGAAAGCCTCTGTGGACATCCCTCCCAGGAAAATCGCCCCGGCATGTTTTATCCCGGGAAGAATAGACTTAGGATTCTCTACACATAACTCCAGGTGTTCGGGAGCTATAGCGTTAACAGCAGAAACGGCATCCTCCATGCTATCAACCACGAAAATCTTCCCTTGATTCCTCACCGCTTCTTTGGCGATCTCCCTTCTTTCCAAGGTCTTTAATCTCTTTGATATCTCTTTCTTCACCTCGTCTGCAAATTCGGACGAATCGGTGACCAGGATGGGAACAGCCATCTCATCGTGCTCTGCCTGAGCCAGAAGATCGGCCGCTATCCACCCGGGCGGAGTGCTTCCATCGGAGACTATCAAGACCTCGCTGGGTCCGGCAATCATGTCGATGTCCACCTCTCCAAAGACCAATTTCTTGGCAATGGTGACATAGATGTTTCCCGGGCCCACTATCTTGTCCACCTTCGGAATGGATTCTGTTCCGTAAGCCAGGGCGGAAATCGCCTGTGCTCCGCCGACCTTATAAATCACATCCACCCCAGCCATGGACGCAGCGACCAGAACCACCGGATTAACCTCCCCACGGGGACAAGGGGAAACCAATACTACCTCTTCTACGCCGGCTACCTTTGCCGGAATGGCCGTCATGAGAACGGTGGAAGGATAAGCAGCCTTACCCCCAGGAATATAAACACCTACCCTTTCCAGAGGCCTTAGCAGCCATCCCAGTTCGTTCCCCAGGGAATCGGTAAACGTTTTTTCCTGCGGGAGTTTCATCTGCTGGTAGAAATGTATTCTGCTAGCGGCAACAGTAAGAGAGGATTTTATCTCCGGGGAGACCTTTGCTTTCGCCTCTTCAACTTCCCTAGTGGAAACCTTGACCGTTTTGGTGGATAGCTCGACCTTGTCAAACTTTTTAGTGAATTTAAATAGGGCTCTATCGCCGTCCTTCCTGACAGCTTCGACTATTTTTTTTACCGCTGACTCAACACCGGGATCAAAGAGCTTTGACTCTCCTCTCAGCCCTTTTAATTTCTGGGCCAGGTTATTTTTTTTTAATCGGATTATTCTCAATATGGAGAAGGATTATACACAGGAGGGGAGAAGAATCAAAAATAACATTAGATGTACTTGTTCATCGATATTGAGCTATTGCTACTTTGCCGCCTGTTGTCCCTTCGATTCGTGCTCTGCCCGGTTTTCTCCAACACCGCTTTCTTCCACTTCGCGCGGTTTAACCACAGAGGCAATGACGGAAAAGGACAGCACCCCGGCAATCACCCCGAGAGCCAATTCCACCGGCATTTTATAAAAGCCGGATATGAGCATCTTAACCCCAACAAATACCAGGATAAAAGAAAGTCCGTAATGAAGATAGTGAAATAGCCTCATAACCCCAGCTAACGCAAAATAAATTGCCCTTAATCCCAGTATGGCAAATACATTGGAGGTGTATACTATGAACGGGTCGGTGGTTATGGCTAGTACCGCCGGTATTGAATCCAGTGCAAACATAACGTCCGTTGTCTCTACCACCAGGAGGACGACGAATAGAGGGGTGGCTAAGTATTTCTTGTTTATGTACACGAAAAAATGCCCGTTATGGTAATCCCGGGTGACCGGCACGAACCTGCGGAAAACCCGGAGTACCGGGTTTTTCTCTGGGTGAATCTCCTTGTCTTTTTGAAAAGCCAGCTTAACCCCGCTCAGGACGAGAAAGCCGCCAAATATGTATATAATCCAGTGAAACCTCTCGATCAGGGTTATACCGGCAAGAATAAATATGATGCGCATGACGACCGCTCCCAGAATGCCCCAAAAGAGCACCCTATGCTGGTAGGTGGAGGGCACGTTAAAGTAGGAAAAGATCAGCAAAAAAACGAACAGGTTATCGACGCTCAGCGACTGTTCTATCAGATATCCGGTGAGGAATTCCAGGGCCACCTTAGGCCCCTTCCAGAAATAGACTCCCAGGTTGAAAAGAAGGGCCAGGCTGATCAAAACGGCACACCAGAGAAGCGCCTCTTTGATCTTGATAACATGGGCCTTTCGATGGAATACACCCAGATCTAAAATGAGTATGAGTGCTATGAATGCATTAAAACCAACCCAAAATAAGACTTCATTCGACATAACGAGCTCCTCTTCTTAAAAGAAAAACACCTTTCATAATCCTGAAATAATCTTTGTATTGAGGGTCTCACTCAAATTTGACCATTAACTTTACCCGCTAACTGCCACCACTCTCTTCGCTCATTCGATTTATATTTTCAAAGTAAGGTATTCTACCTTGATTTTCTCCGATAGTAATAATTCCGATTATTTTAGCAGGATTTATCATCACTTGATTTCCTTCAATAATTTGCTAACTTGTTAATCAAAACCTTTTATTCCCCTTCGGAGGGTCTAGAAATGAACATACTGGGTATTCTATCATCATTCTTAATTCTAATTCTTCTTATTGCCCCCGCTCACGGAGAGGAATTAAATGGTAAAGATAACTCCGCTCCTTTAGGGTTCGAGTTTGGGATCTCCAGGAAAGACGCAATTAAGATTATAGAATCGCGTGGCAAAAAAATCCTGGATAAAACAACCGACTCAAAAAAAATAAGAACAATCGTCATAGACGGTGCAATCGTAGAACTGCCGTTAAATAGTGACAGTTTTCAAACAAGCCTAGAATTCTTCGACGATAAACTCATGGCTTCCTCGCTTCTATTTAAGCCCGCCGACTCATCTGAATATCAGGAATTAGAGACGGAACTCTCCAAGTTTCTCACCGATACATACGGAGAGCCCGGGGAGAAAGAGGATGTGCTGGGCTTAAAGGCCTGGACCTGGCACGTTCCCGACCTTAAAGTGATATTGAGCACTAACCCTAAAAATTACACGGCAAAAGTGCAGTATATTCATGAACCCCTTAATGAAAGCAGGGTAAGAAAAGAAATCCTGGAGCGGCATAGAGGAAAAGTTTCTGAGCCGGCCAAGGAGATGTTTCTTGACGGCAATTACAGCGTGCCCAGTCAGTACAAGCAATAACAAACTTGTCCCAAATAAGACATTTCTTGGCAGCCGAAAGAAAGTGTCATCACCTGTTTTGAGTCCTTTAGTTAAGTTTATACTAAGTGTATCCAATGTGCCGGATAACCCAATGTGAAGCAATAAACTCCATAAACAATAGGGGTTCATTATTCCCCCGGTTTAACCAGGGGACCCCGCTCAGAATGAACGGTTTTCTTATTTCTTAAAACATTTTTAGCGGATGAAAAATACGCTCATCCTGAGCCTGATGCTGATGTTGTTATTCCGAACCCTGTCCAGATAGTCGAAGAGATGGATTATTTGATTTCTGATTTTTTGGACGGCAGTGAGGCAACAAATAAACCTCAACATCAAGCTTGGACCCGATGAGAAACTACTTTCGGGAATAGAGCCAATTCATATACTTCTACACATCCTCTCGGAGTAAAAAACTTAAAATCGGTCGAGCCAGCAGTATTTCCAGCCAAACTCTTTCCATCAATACCTAGTACACTTTTTTACCTCGTTTAAATTCGAATCATCCGATTCAAGAAATCCATAAGCATGCGCCCACTCGTGCTTGAGAAGAGGCAATATTCCTTCCCGGTTAAAAGCTTTGTAATTGACTATTATAAGCTCATTCCTCGAATCGTACTCGCCGTTACACCTTCCTCCGTGGTACTTGCATTCAAAGGTTCCGTTTACCACGGATATCAGATACCGTCTGGCCTTTTCTCCTCTGTCCTTAATGCCCATACATCCGCTGAATTCTTTGAACTGCTCGTCCACCTCGGCCATTATTTTTCCTCTTTTGTCAGAGAGACCCTTGACCGCGGTTACTTTAAGTTTGTACACCGGTGTGGTCTCGCTGGGTAGGCTTTTTAAATCCTCTTTCTCCACCTCCTTGGGGTCAATTACCGTCGACACCCTGCCTACGTTGGCACAGGAGATAGTCATCGGTAGAAGTAAAAGAATTATCAGTTTCGATTTTTTCATCTCCTAACTCCTGTCCAGTTCTATTCCGAAATTAATACCAGCACGCCGGTATAGGTAAACAGATAATTCGTTTGCCTGAGCGGGGCCAACTCGGAATTCCCGAAAAAGCCTACTATCGGCACCTCCCCTAATGCCTGTGTGATGTAAGCGGTGTCGATCCCCTGATAGCCGTAGAGGGACGAGCCCCTAGCACAGCAGTTGAAGTAGAAACCAAACTTAAATCGCTTATCGGGCTGGCTCGAAGACAGCAAACGCTCGAGCATCTGCTTCAAGTCCTCGCGAGCCATGGTAGGATGGCGGAGAGTGAAGCTCATAACCTGTCCCTCCCTTACATTCTCGGCAACCCCGATAATCCCGGTATCCGGATTAAACCCGAGCAGGTTTCTCACCAGATAATCCCCGCCTTTTATCTCTTTTTCTTCCGGGTCTAGAGGGAATGCGGCAAAAACAAGACGCATGATCTCTCTTGGATTCTCACGTATGCTTGCCGGAATAGACTCTTTCAAGACTTCGAAGGCAGGGCGACCGTCGAGCTCAAAAATAATGTTTGTCTCCGCCTTGGTAATAGTGCATGGCAATCCCACCGGTTGACAGCCCTGGGTGATTCCGATCCTATGCCCGAAGTTCCCCCGGAGAAAAAGCCCGGAAACCGCCCCCGGTGAAACTAGGTCCCCGCAGAATTCATAGGTCTCACCCATAGCCGGATGCTCAGAAGCAGCAGCACCTACCACCGGTATCTCTCCCAATCTAGACTCGACCCCTCTAAGAAGAAGCTCCGGGTGTATGTTAAAAGGGTCGGGAAAAAGGGTAAGAAGTCTGTTCCCGCCCTGGATAGAAAGCAATTGCTCTCCGATTTCTATTCCGGTTTTAAGACCACCGTCTCCGGAATGGCGCACTAGTAATGGAGTACCCTGCATCGTATCCGAGGACACGGCCAGGACCACCACCCCCGGGTCTCCTTCTATCTCCGAAGAATTAGAGAGAACACCTACGGCACTGCACCCAGCTATGCTTACCGTTTGGGCGACCTCGGATACCTTTGTCAAAATCTCCCGGTACCTGGCGCGATGAGGAAAGGTTGAGAACACCAGAGCCCAATCGGCCTTATTCAACCCTCCCAGCTCCATTGCTTGAGAAGCAGCCTCTATTGCTGCTTGAACGCTGTCCTGGTTAGTCGAGCATCCTGCCCCTGCTTTTATCACCGGCTTATTTCCTCTTCATTAAACATAATAAAGACATTATTTTCTTTACTCAAATTAAAATCAGCTCACTTCCTTTTAATCCCTTGGAAAGCCCAGCGGATTAATATCTGCACATTCCTTCGTTGCACAAGGACAGACTCTGAATTTATCGAAGAGTGAGAATTGATAAAATATTCCTCGATAAGCCCGCCCGGAGTAAGACCGAGAGGCTCATAAGGAACGGTTTATTCTGACCGCATTGATTAACTCACTCTTCAAGCTGTGTAAGACCGTCTATAAACCTAAATTCATAAACCCTGTCCCATCGACTTTTTGATTTTAGACTCCACTTTATCTGTGCATATTTTGCATCTCTTTGGAAACCTTATTATGGCGGAATCCCGCGGGAAGATGCAGGCAAAGGTCCAATCCAGTGCGACCTGGATTTGTTTCTTAAGGCCTACCAACTTGAGGAGATGTATGGCGTTCCAGAAAAGCCAGGCGATGAAGCCACCTATTCTAATTCCCTTTATGCTAATCAACGCATCATTCATACCCAGGGAGACCAACATTCCGGACGGGGTAAAAGAGTATTCCTCTAAAGGTTTATTCTCGATGGAATTTATGATGTTCCGGGCCGCGACCCGGGCTTGCTCGATGGCTACAGGAGCTACCGGCTGTGAGGATTTTCTAGGACTCGACCCCTCTACCATAGCGTTATCCCCAACCGCATAAACCTCGGGGAAGCCGGGAATCTGTAGATAATTATTGACCAATACCCTTCCGAACTTTCCTTTTTTAACCGGAAGCGAATCTAAGACCGGATTTGCTTTAACCCCTGCTGTCCAAATTACAACCCGAGACCTTATTACCTCTTGACTGTTGATTTCAACGCCCCCTTCAAAGCACCTGGTAACCTTAGACTTGGTCCTTACCTCGATTCCATCCCTGACCAATTTTCTCTTAGACCTCTTGGCTAAGTACTGGTCAACGCCCTCCATGATTTCATCCGCAGCTTCCAGGAGCACTATCTTTACGTCCTTGAAATCGATCCCTCGGTACTGTCCCACTGCCTGCCTGTGTATGAAATCCCTTAACTCTGCCGTAAGCTCAACCCCGGTGTAGCCCCCTCCCACTATTACGAAGGTGAGCATTTCTCTCTTTAAATCCGGGTCGTCTTCGTGGTCGGCGTGCTCAAGAATGTCTATGATATGGTCTCTTAATTCAGCGGAATCCTCCAGGGTTTTAAGGGCAAATGTATTTTTCTCCGCCCCAGGGATATTGAAATAATTGGTGATGCTCCCTAGAGCCATTACCAGATAATCATAAGGTACCTCACTCTCTAAAAGACTTACCCGCTTTTCATGAAGGTCAATCCCAACCACTGAATCGCGTATGAACCTGAATTTTCTATCCCTGCGGATGTCTCTAGTCGTCTGGATGATATGCCTGGGCTCTATGTAAGATGAGACGATCTGAGGGAGGAGAGGGGTAAATAGTGTGTAGTTCTGATTACTTATGAGAAAAATCTCCACACCGCTATTCTTGTGGAAATGTTCCTCTAGGTTGAGTACCGCTTCCATACCCCCAAAACCCGATCCTAAGACCACGATTTTCGTCATTTTTCAGTTTGATAGAAAAATAGCTTGAAAGAGGATAATAGCCTCTTAAAAAAAAAGTATAACATATGGATACCGGGATGAGACCTGAAAACCACGCCTGCTGTAGAGACGACCCGGCGGGTCGTCTCTACCTTATAATAATCATTTGACCCATCCGGTAGCAGATCACACAACTCTCCAGGATATGATTCTCTCCGGAATGATTTTAATAACCGGAAGGTTCAGGCCGGTGAGATTCATCCGCTCATATTGGACATATTTTTGGGTTAAAAGCCTAAGGGATTCCTGATACTCCTGGCCGCTTTCAATTAGCTCCGCCTTACCGTGAATGATAATATAGGAGAGCTTATCCCAGTCCTCATGATATTCGTCGATAACCAGGGAAACATACGGGTTTTCCATGATATTTTTAATCCTCTTTAACCCTCTAACCGATACCCGTTTGGGTTTTTTGTCGATCGGAGTATAAATGTTCATGCCGTCGTAGGCATAGCAAATAGGAACAACCAGCGGCTTCCC
Source organism: Thermodesulfobacteriota bacterium (assembly GCA_035559815.1). Lineage (NCBI taxonomy): Bacteria > Pseudomonadati > Thermodesulfobacteriota > Thermodesulfobacteriota bacterium. The sequence goes on along the minus strand of DATMAT010000023.1, from coordinate 9,974 downwards.
AAATCTATCCACGGTGGCCAACCGGGCCACCCTATGAGAGAGTATAAATTGATTTTCTCCGTCCGTAAGCATAATCATGGTGAAAAGATTTCCTGTCCATTCGTACCCAGCCTGGACAACAATAGCATCCTTCAGATTAGCAAAGGTTTTAGGAACGCATGTATGAGTTCCCTACGTTCAACCTCATAACCCGGGGAAGGCAATTGGTAAACTTGAATTATTGCCCCTTTATTTTATAATAACTTGTTTTTAACATAAAGGCTGATAACGTTTTTCTTCTCAGTGAAACCAAATGGAAGCCATTAAAATTTTTAGTGGAACTTCAAACGTTCCCCTGTCCGAAGCGGTGTGCAGATTCCTTGGAGTTCCTCCGGGCAAATCCGAGATCAGGAGGTTTAGCGACGGCGAGATATTCGCCGAGATATCGGAAAGCGTCCGCGGGGCCCATGTCTTCGTGATTCAATCCACTTGTCCCCCGGTGAATGAAAATATCATGGAACTATTGATTATTACCGATGCCCTGAAGAGGGCTTCGGCCAGAGCCGTCACCGCGGTCATTCCATACTACGGCTATGCCCGGCAGGACCGCAAGGTCCAGCCAAGGGCCCCGATATCGGCAAAACTGGTCGCAGACATCATAGTTAAATCGGGTATAAGCAGGGTGGTTACCGTGGACCTCCATGCCGGCCAGATACAGGGTTTCTTCGACGTCCCAGTCGACCATATTTACGCCACGCCGATCTTCATAAACTATTTAAGAAAGAAGTTCATCGAAGATGATATAGTCATAGTCTCACCCGACGCCGGGGGGATGGAAAGGGCTAGGGCATATGCAAAGCGACTCGACGCCGGGCTGGCCATGACCGATAAAAGACGCCCTGCCCCAAACGTCGCCGAGATAACCTACGTTATCGGTGATGTCCGGGGTAAGACTGCGATTATAGTAGATGACCTGGTCGACACCGCCGGCACAGCGGCGCAGGCCGCTAAAGCCCTGGCAAAAGAGGGGGCAAGACGCGTTGCCCTCTGTTGCACCCATGGAGTACTCTCCAGCAACGCAGTCCAAAGGATTGAAGAGTCGCTTCTCGAGGAAGTGGTTATAACCGATACGATTCCTCACGGGGAAGATACCAAGAACAGCAAGAAAATAAAGATCCTGAGCATTGCCGACCTGCTCGGCGAAGCGATAAGAAGAATAGCCGTAGGAGAATCCATAAGCACTTTATTTAGCTAGTTCAACCAAAAAACTATAAACATCCAGGAGTTTAGACATGGCACAGAGTACCTTGGTCGTTAAAAAAAGGGAGGGAGTGGGAAAGAGCGCGGCGAGAAAGGTGAGAAAGGAAGGAGCCGTTCCGGCCATAGTTTACGGAAGAGAAACGGAACCCATCCCCATAGTAGTTAACCTGACAGAGTTTAAAAAAGCCCTCTCCACAGAGGCCGGGGAGAACACCCTGCTTGAGCTTCATATAAAGGACGACGGTGAAGAAATTACCAAGCTAGCCCTTCTTCGCGATATCCAGTTCGACTACCTTACCAGCCGTCCCCTCCACTTCGATTTTCAAGAGGTCCTCATGAAGGAAAAATTGACGGTGAAGGTGCCGGTGAGGATCATGGGCAAGGCAGAAGGGGTTAAGTCAGGAGGAATACTTGAGGAAATACTCAGGGAGATAGAAATTGAGTGTCTGCCGGCGGACATCCCCAACTATATAGAGGTTGACGTATCAAACCTGGGAATCGGTGACTCTATACATATCGGCGATTTAACCATATCCGAAAATGTCACCGTGCTGCACGAGCCGGATGAAACCATAGTGACAATCCTCTCACCTACTGTGGAAGAGGTAGTGGCACCAGCCCCGACCGAAGAGGCTGCCGCCCAGGCTGGAGCCGAAGCAGAGGCCAAGGAGGGGGAAGAGGAATAAATAAGGATGATTTTAGTCGTAGGCTTAGGCAACCCCGGAAAAGCGTATTCCCGCTCAAAACACAATCTTGGCTTTATGGTGGTTGACGAGGTTGCTGCCAGGATTGGGGCAACCCTCAACAAGAAGGGCTTTACCGCCCTTTACGGTGAAGTAGTGCATGGAGAGAAAAAACTCCTACTTCTCAAGCCCCAGACATACATGAACAGGAGCGGTCAGTCGGTCTCCCAGGCAGCAGAGTTTTTTAAATTAGCGGCACAGGACATTATAGTGGTCTACGATGAGATGGATCTGCCGCTCGGGAATTTAAAGATCAGGTTGGGCGGGGGTAGCGCCGGGCATAAAGGAATTGAATCCATAATAGCTCATCTCGGAGATGATAACTTTGTGAGGGTGAGAGTGGGAATTGGCAAGCCCGAAGAGAAATCCAAAACGGTAAGCCATGTTCTATCGCACTTTACGAAAGAGGAAACCAGCATATTAGAAGTTATGGTCAATAGAGCGGCCGACGCCGTCTTGGAGATAATCACCAGGGGAGTGGAGAGTGCCATGAATAAGTTTAATAAAAAAAATGATAGTCCGCATTTACTCGACCGGGCAAGTTCCGAATAAAAATCAAAAGGAGGATAGATAAATCATGAACGAGGTAATTGCTGCCCTTCTTGGGCCCATTGTCGCTTTGGTAGTACTGGGATATGCCTACCTCACATACAGGGAGATTAGGTCGCTGCCGGACGGCACCGATAAGATGAGGGAGATTTCCTCAGCTATACACGAGGGAGCCATGGTGTTCCTGAGGAGGGAGTACAGAATAATAGCAATTTTCGTGCTTGTTTTGTTTATTCTACTTTCTATCTTCATAGGTATTTGGGCTGGAGTAGCCTACCTAGGGGGGGCAGTTTGTTCCATGGCCGCGGGCTTTTTCGGTATGAAAGCGGCTACAAAAGCCAATGTAAGAACCTCTCAGGCCGCGGCAACAGAGGGCCAGGGAAGAGCGCTCACCGTCGCATTCAAAGGCGGAAGCGTCATGGGTTTATCCGTCGCCGGCCTCGGCCTTCTGGGCCTGGCTGTAGCTTATGCCATTGGGATAGGACTCCCGGACAACCCCACCGAATCTACTGCTCTCATGACCTTTGTCCAGAACTTTGCCGGCATAATCGGAGGGTTCGGAATGGGCGCTAGCTCGGTTGCGCTTTTTGCCAGGGTAGGAGGAGGAATCTATACCAAGGGCGCGGATGTAGGAGCAGACCTTGTCGGAAAGGTAGAGGCTGGAATCCCGGAGGACGACCCCAGAAACCCGGCCACGATAGCCGATAACGTCGGTGACAACGTGGGCGACGTAGCCGGAATGGGGGCGGACCTGTTTGAATCCTACGTTGCCGGCGTTATAGCCACAATCGTGATTGCCGCCGGGATGGAGAGCCACCAAATAGCCCTCATGTCTCTGCCCATAGTCCTTATTGTTATTGGAACCGCCGCCTCGGCTATCGGTGGAAAGAGCGTCGAGTGGTTCAAGGACCTGGACCCTCAACTCGTCCTGAGGCGGGCCACCTTTTATACCGGCGGAATCTATCTTGCCGCCTCTCTCATAATCATACTTATAGCGGCATTGGTCGATGGAATTCCATTCGGACAGGCTCTGGGAATCTATGGCGCAGCAGTGCTCGGGCTGGTCGCCGGGATCGCCATCGGCCTTTTCACGGAGTATTACACGTCCGGTTCTCCCATAAAGAAGATAGCCGAAGCATCCAAGACCGGTGTGGCTACCAACATAATCGAAGGATTATCCGTGGGAATGATTAGCACAACGCTTCCGGTAATTACCATAGCCATTGCTATCGGGCTCTCCTATGCCTTTGCCGGTCTTTACGGAATAGGCATCGCCTCGGTGAGCATGTTGGCAACGATAGGAATTACCATGTCCGTGGATGCATACGGGCCGGTGGCCGATAACGCCGGAGGGATTTCAGAGATGTCCGGGCTCGGGCATGATGTCAGGAAAATCACGGATAAACTGGACTCCCTTGGAAACACCACAGCCGCCATCGGAAAGGGCTTTGCCATCGGTTCTGCCGCCCTTGCCGCACTGGCTCTATTCGCCGCTTACACAAAGGCAGTCGGACTGAACGTTATAGACCTTACGAACAGCAAGGTCGTAGCCGGAATGCTGCTCGGCGGCACGGTTCCTTTCCTCCTCGGAGCGCTGACCATGGGAGCAGTGGGAAGGACAGCGCAGAAGATGGTGGCAGAGGTAAGAAGGCAGTTCAAAGAGATAACCGGTCTTCTCGAAGGCTCCGGGGATGCCAAACCGGACTACGCATCCTGCGTGGCAATTAGCACAGACGCGGCGCTCAGGGAAATGATAATCCCGGGGGTTATCGCGATAATCAGCCCTCTCATAATCGGCTTTATCTTGGGGAGGGAAGCCTTGGGTGGATTCCTGGCCGGAGCGGTCGTGACCGGCGTCATGTTGGCGCTGATGATGGCAAATTCAGGCGGGGCGTGGGATAATGCCAAGAAATACATCGAAGAAGGGAATCTGGGGGGGAAAGGATCGGACCCTCATAAGGCGGCGGTAGTCGGAGACACCGTCGGAGACCCGTTTAAGGATACTTCGGGACCGGCGATGAATATTCTCATAAAGCTCATGTCCATCGTGTCACTGGTAGTCGCGCCTCTTTTGATCTAGCAAGTAGGGCGTAATTATCCGGCCCCAAGCCAACGCAAATTGATGCCAGTGAAAATAAACAAGATGCAGGATACACGATAGAAGATGGGTATAACTTCCATGTGCCATAAATCATGCATCGTGCATCATTATTACCGTGTAAATTCGTGGCCAACTGGTTAGCCACAAGGTCGGATAGAAATGGGTCTTAGCTGTGGCATTGTAGGTCTCCCCAACGCCGGGAAATCAACCATATTTAACGCCTTAACCTCGGCCAAGGCTCTTGTAGCAAATTACCCATTTACCACCATAGAGCCAAACGTGGGCATAGTAAATATTCCGGATGAGGTGCTTCTCCGTCTTTCCGAGATTATAAAGCCGGAGAAGTTGGTACCCAGCACCCTTAAGTTCATCGATATCGCCGGGCTGGTCAAAGGAGCGAGTCAGGGAGAAGGGCTTGGAAATAGGTTCCTAGGGCAGATCAGAGAAGTAGATGCTATCGTACATGTGGTAAGGTGTTTTGAATCGGGCATAGCCCATGTTTTCGAGAATATAGACCCAAGACGTGATGTGGAAGTAATAAATCTCGAGCTTTTGCTGGCTGACCTGGAAACCCTGGAGAGAAGGATAGAGAAGGTAGAAAAGGTAGCTAAATCAGGAAGCAAGGAGGCGCAGGCGGAATACGGTTTTCTCGAACGGATGAAGGAACAAATCGCCAGGGGAAAAGCGGCGAGGCTCTTCCCGGCACAAAACGAGGCGGAGGAAAGGATGCTGAACGAGCTTAACCTGCTCACAGCCAAGCCCGTTCTTTATGTGGCTAATCTTCAGGAAAAGGACGGGAATGAAGCACACATAGAAGCCCTGAGGAAGATAGCAGAAGAAGACAATACAGAGCCGGTTGCAATCTACGGCAAATTAGAGGCTGAGATAGCCGAGCTTCCTGAGGAAGAGGCCCGAGAGTTCCTGAGGGAGATGGGTTTAGACGAATCCGGGCTCAAAAGGCTGGTTAAAGCGGCCTACAAGCTGCTTGACCTGGTCACTTTCTACACCACAAACGGGGTGGAACTCAGGGCCTGGAGCGTAAAACGCGGGACCAAAGCCCCCCAGGCTGCCGGTAAAATCCATAGCGATTTTGAAAAGGGGTTTATCAAAGCGGAGGTGGTATCTTACCAGGATTTTATAAGATGCGGCTCGGACGCCAAAGTAAGAGAACTAGGGCTTTTAAGAATAGAGGGCAAAGAATATCAAATTCAGGATAAAGATATGGTATATTTTAGGTTCAAAAATTAATCCGTTACACGGCGCCTTTGCTCCGGGTCGGAAGTCCAAAACGGAGGCAAGTAATGTCAAAGCTAAATTATTACGAAACGCTCTATCTTACCCGGCCTGACCTTACCGATGATGAACTGGCTAAGGTGCAGGCAAGGATAAATGATGTAATCTCTAACCATGAAGGAGAGGTTTTCAAGTCGGATAAATGGGCCGAAAGAAACCTTGCTTACAGGGTCAATAATTACTCCAAGGGCATCTACTACATCTTGGTTTACAAGGCGCTTCCGGGCGTGGTGGCCGAGCTTGAAAAGAACTTCAAGTTCCTTAACACCGATGTGCTCAGGTTCGTCACTCTGAGGATAAAAGAGGAAGCGGCTTTAAAAGACAAACCAGTTTCGGAAACACAGTCCGTTTAAGGAGGCCTACAAAACCATGGAAACTACCAAAGAAAAAAAATTTTTCACCCGAAAGAAGGTATGCAAATTCTGCACGGAGACAGCGGAGATAGATTATAAGAACACCGACCTGCTTTCCCAATTTATAACCGAGAGAAAGAAGATATTACCCAGAAGAACCACCGGACTCTGTGCATATCATCAAAGAGAGCTAGCGTCGGCCATAAAGCGAGCCCGGGTTATGGCTCTACTTCCGTTCACGGTTCTTCATTGATTTCCCGTTATTAACAACAATTGTAGGGGTGACCCGGCGAGTCGCCCCTACTACGTTCAGGAGGCAACAATGAAAGTAATCCTTATAGACGACGTCGAGCCCTTTGGTAAAAAGGGAGAAGTAAAGGAGGTTAAAAAGGGACTGGCCAGAAACTACCTTCTTCCTAGAAAACTAGCGGTCGAAGCAACACCGGGAAACCTAAAACTCTGGGAACAGCAGAGACAGGTTCTGAAGAAAAAAGAGGAGAAAGCCAAAGCTGAGGCGGAAAGCCTGGCTTCCAAGCTCCAGGGTGTCACCTGTACAATCCCGGCTAAGGTAGGAGAGGAAGATAGATTATTCGGCTCGGTGACTTCTCAGAACATATCCGATGCCCTGGCTAAACTAGGATTCGAAATCTCCAGGAAGGACATAGAGCTCGACGCACCGATTAAAACACTCGGGACCTATGATGTCCGTATAAAACTTCATTCAAATGTGGGCGCGAGTATCAAGGTTGAGGTAGTGAGAGAAGAAGATTAAATTCGTAAATTTGCTTTCTGGTAGGGGCTCAAAAATTTGAACCCCTACATTATTCATCTACCCGTTTGTATCATCTCCTGAAGGGTGATCTTTTTATAACCGGCCGGGGGCTGGAACTCGCTATCCGACAGCTCCGCTTCGTTGATCTTGACTATCTCCTCTATATAGAGGGTGTTGTCAGAGGAATAATCCACCGACCTGGTGGGGAAACCGGATTCATATATTTCTTTGAATATCCTTTCTCGTTCATCCAAGCCGGAATATTGTAGGCCAGCCCGTTCGCTTATCTTTTTTATCTCACTCATATAACTGGCCATCTTCTTCATATCCAGCTCTTCTTCGAACTTAATGTCATTGCTTATCCAGATCTCTTCGCTAAGCTTGCCGTCTTCGTAAATTTCGTACTTCTTAGATTTATAGCCCGCTATCGTCTCCGTCGCATCCGTTTTCTTCAAGGTTATCTTCTTGGGCGTGTTTGTTTCTCCGGGAAGAGTCATCCCCTGGGCTTTCATCATCTCCTCGGCCCTGGCCCTATCCTCAGGTGGAAGCTGGGAAAGCTGCTTCTCCAATTCGCTCTTCATCCGATTGGTCATCTCTTGAATGAAATTAAAATATTCCTTGGGAGTGGTGACTATGTATCTTTTTCCTTGATTATCTATCTGAATCATCTCCCCGGTGTTCAAGTCGAATATGGCCACAGCTTGTCCGTTCTGCTCCTCGACGAACTTGATTTTATTGTCATTAATAAAAATCTTGCCCTTTTTCCTGGCCGAATCACCCTTTTTGTAGGCCACCTGCTCCATGATAAACCCGGCGTGCGCCTCCCCTAACCGGCCTAACGTAATAACTAAAAGAAAAACTAAAAATACTTTCCAATACTCCTTCATCTCAACCTCCTGGCACCTTGTTTTTTGAAGTCCGATAAAGTTAACCTATAAATCGGAAACTGACTAGGGTCCTTAGAACTGAGGTGGGTTGTTTGGTATGACCATAACTATTGACGGACACCCCATTTATGATAGATTAACACAATAGAGCGAGTTAACGCTCTTGTAGTTATACCGTTTCTACTGTCATTGCAAGAAACAAATAGACGGGACAATCGGATAGAAGGTGCCATACTAAACCTTATCCTGGTTAGAGGTTGAGTAATGGCGAGGAATCTTGAAATGACCCTATGATAAGATTTCTCCCGGAGTTTATTCCTACGCTTCGCTCGGGACAGACTCTGAGCATAGCGAAGGAGTCGAAATGACAGCAGGAAGCAATTGACAGTACGGTGCAACCCCATGACAAATTACGGGGGATTATAAATTTAAAGGGAGGTAGTTTAAGATATGGCTGAGAAACAAGGGCTTTTTGCTCCGGTCGGGGAAAAAGAGATTACCAGAGCCATTGTAGATGAATTTTCAAAGGAGTTCTCAGATTACGTAACCAGCGACGTGATAATTGTAGGCGGAGGCCCCAGCGGCTTGGTTGCAGCTAAGGACATCGCCAAAAAGAGATATAAAGTCCTCCTGGTAGAGAGAATGAATTACCTCGGCGGCGGTTTCTGGATAGGCGGATATCTGATGAATAAAATCACGGTAAGGGACCCTGGACAGAAGGTTTTGGATGAGATAGAGGTGCCCTACAAAGAGGTCTCCGACGGCCTTTACGTGGCTGACGGCCCCTATGCCTGCTCGAAGTTAATCGCTACGGCATGCGAAGCAGGGATGAAGGTCGCCAACATGACCATGTTTGACGACCTGGTTTACCGGGAAAACGGCCGGGTAGCCGGCGTGGTCGTAAACTGGACCCCGATTTCCAACATGCCAAAGGAGATTACCTGCCTCGACCCAATAGCGCTTGAGGCAAAACTGGTTATAGACGCTACCGGCCATGATGCCTACCTGGTATCTAGACTGGCAAAGCAAGGCCTTTTCAAGAAATTACCGGGGCATGGTTCCATGTGGGTGGAAAAATCCGAGGACGCGCTTGTTGAATATACCGGTGAGGTTCATCCCGGCTTGATTGCCTGCGGAATGGCCGTAAACAGCACATACGGACTGCCCAGAATGGGGCCGACCTTCGGCGGAATGCTTCTCTCCGGGAAGAAAGCGGCGGAGGTGGCAGTAAGCATACTTCAGGAGCAAGCCCGGGCTTAAAACAACAAATTGATAAGAAACGCATACCTGTCCTTAGGAAGGATATGCGTTCCCTACATTATTCCTGTATGGGCAAATGGCAATCCCTGTTAGTTCACCTCCCACGCTGAAAACGTGGGCAGATAAGCTTAAGCGAGGGTTCACCCCGGTTGTCATTCCCGAGTAAGCGGGAATCCAGTCTTTAATTATGGACCCCCGATAAAAGAATTCGGGGATGACAGAAAGGGCGGATTCCAGATTGATCCTCCGGTTTAACCGGGGGGCGAGAATCACAAACCCGTTTCCTGACCTTAATCCAGTTAGTTCGTTCACGACTTAATCCTAGATACTTATATCTTAAAAACAAATACGAGACTCAACACGAAGGTCTCCGACTCGGTTTGTATGAAGAAAATAGTATTGTCTAGTTCATCCTGATCGCAAAAGAAGGTTCCTATGCTCCGCACACAGTTTTCCATCAAGCTGGGTCTTTAAGACCTCCTCCTGCCAGTGGGAATTAAAAAGGCAACACGACGGGTTATCGCAGAAAGGACTCCCGGTAAGCTCGTAGAAAATAGCCTGAAGGGTATAAGATTTTAAAACAGGCGTGATTCTTTCGTCGTCGTACTCAATAAATCTTCCTTTATAAATCTGGTCGAGCTCCCTTACATCCTTCCCCGCTCGTATGAAACCGGCCTTCAGCCAGTAATAGTCCTTTGGCCTGGCCGGGGCTTCTACTATTCCTGAAGTTGAGATTAAAGATGGAAGTCCGGTAAGTATTACTCTGGCGTGATACCT